>DATLLC010000147.1:0-16425 GCA_035538015.1 Vicinamibacterales bacterium | reverse complement strand
GGTGGCGTCGGTCGCGGTGCTGGCCGGGGCCTGTTGGTACGTCCGGGCGGAACTTGGGCTCATCTGGGGACTCGACAATGTGTCCTCGGCTCCGGCAGAGGCCATCGCCTTTCTCTCGCCGAGCTTCGAGAGCCGCCATACCACCTATCGCTTCACGTTCGAGTGGGTTTGCATCATCCTGGTGGCGGTCTGGTGGGTGCCTTTCCGAGTGGCAGCCAGGCGGGCACAGCGCCTGAACGCTGGAGTGCTGGCGGCGGCGGCCGCCATCTTCCTGCTGGCGATGTTCTTCTTGCACTTCCCGTACCGGCTGCTTTACCACTCGGAATTGGAGGCCGTCGAATGGGACGGGCGTCGCTGCTTTGTGCTCGGCGAGCGCAGCGACGAGGAACTGCTGTTCTGCCCCGATCTCGAGCGGCCGCGGAACCGAGCCGTCAACAAGGACACCATCGGCCTCAAGCATCTTGGCACCAGGCTGAATCCGTTCGATCACGCTTCAATCTCCCCAACGGAGCGACCATGACCTCACGAGTGCGAGCGGTGTGCCGACGGGCGTTCCCGGCGAAGACCGGTGGAGCACGGCTGACGGGCGCGAACGTTCTTGCTGTGGCGTGTGGCCTCGCCTTCTTGGGGCAGCTCGGCCTGCCGGCGCCCGCATACGCCCAATGGGGCAAGCTCGAGAAGCTGAGCGGACCGGGCACCTTCTCGGGCTGGGCCTTTGAGTTTCGCGCGGCGTGCTTCGGTGATCCGGTGGACGAGAGTTCACTCGACGCGTTAACGGCACGAGCGGCAAGCGCGACCGAGACGGCCCGTAAGAGCACCGAGCGCGATTCGCAGCAGTGGCACGCTGCCGCGGATGCGTGGGAGGCTGCGGCGCGCGCGTGGGCGTTCGAGCTCGGGCACAAGTTCGAACCGCCGAAGCCCCACGAGATCGAAAAGGGGAGGGTCGATTACCAGCGTCTTGCCGAGGACCTGCGCGCCGCTGTCAATCGAGCGCCGGCCACCCTGATGGCCACAAGCTCCGCGGGGGTCGCGTGGTCGCTGTGCAACCCCAACAAGAAGCGCCGACTCGCGCTCGATATCGGGTGGATTACCTGGGAGTCCGATCCCGATCCCAATTACGCGGGCGGCGCGTCCATCAACCTCGACACGCTGATGGCGTCGATTTCGTGGCGTGCGCTACAGGGCACCGACTTCGACTTCGTCGAGGTCAGTGCGGGCGGGGGCATGTACTGGTTCACGTCCACAGGGTTTGAGTCCTTAAAAGGGGTGGTCCTTCAGCCGGCGAGGCTCACGCTTCGGGCCCCCTCGTCCTGGAGCGGGAAGTCGCTGAAGGACATCCGCCGCTATGCGGCGATCCCGGTATTCGCCGTCGGCATCACCATGTTCCCCGCCGGCTTCGAGCCCAACGACTTCGCGGGCGTGGGCGACAGGGCCGTCCGCATCCCCAGCGAACTGCTGTACACGCATTACTGGTTCTTCAATCTCGAGCCGTTCCTGCGGCGAGGCCGGAAGTAACCCGAGCCGATGACTACGGCTGGTAATAGCTGAAGGTCAGCGCGGCGATCCGGAACTCGCCCTTCGACTCGATCAGGAGCAGCATCAGCTGGCCGCGCCTGGTGCTGCCGCCGCTCGTGAAGTCGAAGCCCGCAAAGGCGTGCGCGAGCCGGCCCTCGCGCGTGATGCGCACGTCGTGCAGCGTCTCGCTCATCGGGCCCTTCGCGAACCCGCCGCGCTGGCTGTCGTAGAACTCCTCGAGGCTGCGGACCGACACCGTCCCGTCTGCGTTCGTATAGGTCGCCGTGAACGAAGGCAGGAAGAGCGTCTTCCAGTCGGGTAGGCGCTCCTTCGTGTAGAGCCCGATGTAGTCGTCGACGACATGCCTCACCGGCGCGAGGTCCGCCGACGCCGGCGCCACTTGCGCGAACCCGGCGGGGAGGAGGGCCATCGTGAGGACGGCCACCACGCCGAACGCGATCCATCGGATGAACAATCCCTGTAGCCCTCGGCTCGAACGTTGACTCTTGACCCCTGGCTTCTATTGCGGCCGTCTAAACAGTCCCACGTAGACGGCCTTTCCGAGCACGTGGCCCTCCATGGCCTTCCACACCGCCGCACGCGTCACCCATGCGTCCGCGCCGACCGGCACGTCCAGCTTCGTGTCGAGCGCAAACAGCTCGAAAGTGTAGTGGTGCACCGGTCCCGTCGCCGGGGCCCCTGGCCCGCGATACACCGGGCCACTGGCACTGATCTGATGGCTCCCATCCGGCCGGTCCGCGCCCTTCGGGACATTCTCTGGCAAGCCGGTCGCCGAGCCTGGAATGCTCCATACGAGCCAGTGCACCTGATCTTCCGTGCCACCATTGCGCGCCACGTCTGGATCGCGCATGTGCAGCACGAAGCTCTGGGTCCCTGGAGGCACGTTGGCCCAGTTGAGCGCGGGGGACACCTGCTCGCCGGCCTGGGTGTACCTGACGGGGATGGGGTCGCCGTCCGGGAACGCCGGCGTCGTGAGGACCATGGGTGGCGGGCGCATCTCCCCGCCGACTGCGGGCTGGCCTGGAGAAGGCGCCTGGGCGGCCGCCGCCAGGGGCAGCCACGCCAGGACCGCGACGGTGGTCGAAAACAGTCGGCTTCGCATATCCGCAGAGCATACGGCATCCCCGTTCCCGGACAGGCACGGAAAAGCCCCGCCGTGCGTAGAATGGGCCCACCCCCGACGCCCGCGAATCATGGCCGACATCGAACAGTCCCTCCGCGACCTCACGCTCGCGCCCTACATGGTGAAGGCGATGGCCCTGATTGGGGTCAAACGCCGCGGCGGCAGCAACATGTTCCGGCACCAGCTGAGCACCTTTGCCATCCTCCTCGATTACAAGGTGCTGGATCCCGTGCTGCTGAAGGCGGCCGTGATTCACGACCTCTTCGAGGACGCCGCGACGATGCCGGGCGTGAGCCGCGAGGAAATCGAGCGTATCGACGCGGATGGCCCGGCGGTGTACGCGCTGGTGATGGAGGTGACGATTCGCACGGTGAACGGCGTGCGCGAGTCGAAGTCCGAGTACCTGCTCCGCATCATGCACCAGGGCAGTCCCGCGGCGAAGCTGCTGAAGCTGGCTGACCGGATCAGCAACCTGACAGCCCTGGGCTTCGTCCACGACGCGGCGTTCGTGCGGCGCTATGTCGACGAAACGCGCCGCTACGTGCTGCCGTACGCCGCGCCGGTGGACGCGAACATGTTCCGCGAATTGTGCGACCTGGTGGCCAGCCGCGAGCAGTCGCTGACGCCTGGCCACATCGACGGTCCCGGCCGGTTGGACTGATCGGGGCGGTTACTTTCCGATCGCGAACACATGCCCGTCGGTGCGAATGAAGATCCGGCCGCCGGCGATGGCCGGCGAGGCGAGCGCCCGCTCGCCGATGTCGTTCCTCGCGATGATGGTCGGGCCCGAGGTGGACAGCACGATGGTCTCCCCGGTCTCGCTGACGAAGTACACCTTTCCGTCGGCGGCGATGGGCGAGGCCGAGAACACGCCTGGCGTACGCTCCTGCCAGATGCGCTCACCGGTCTTGGCGTCGATCACCGTCAGCACACCCACGTCGTTGGCCATGTAGACCCGGCCCTGGTAGTGCACCAGCGATGACACGTAGGGGGCGCCAGTCGGCACCTGCCACGCCACGTGCGTCCCCGACACGTCGCCGCGCCCGCCGGGACGGACCGCCATGTACGGCCCACTGCGATAGCCGCGGCTCAGGTAGAGCACACCGTTGTCGTAGGAGCCGACCGGGATGGGGAACTGGTTGCTGCCGCCGACGTGCCACAGCAGAGTGCCGTCCTTCGCATCGTAGGCATCCACGCGTTCGCTGGAATTGACGATGACCTCGCTGCGGCCGTTGACGTCCACCACGATCGGAGTGCTGTACGAGGCGCGGCCCTTGCCGCGATCCGCCTTCCATACCTGCTTGCCCGTCTCCTTGTTCACGGCCAGCAAGTACGACGCGGGCCCGTGATCGCAGAGCAACAGCAGGGAGTCACCGTGCAGCGTCGGCGAGCTGCTGTGGCCCCAGTTGATGTCGAAGGGCGAGATCTCCTGCCCGAGGTGACGGCTCCACACCAGCTTGCCGGCCCGATCGAGTGCCACGATCTGGCCCGTCGCGAACCACGCATAGACCATCCGGCCGTCGCTGACCGGGCTCGACGACGCCATGTTGTGCTTGTCGTGCACGCCCGGCAGCTCACCCACCGCCTCCATCCGATGCTCCCAGAGCAGGCGGCCGTCCACGCGCGCAAACGCCTGGACAACGAAGTACGTCCGGACTGCTGCCCCTGCCGCCGTCAGCGCGCGCTCCCCGGCCCCCGCAGCGCTCGCGCCCTGGGCCAGGCGCGGATGAGTGCCCGGCTGACGCACGCCGGCGCCGACCTGCGAGGTCACGTACACCTGATCGCCGGCGACAATGGGCGAAGACACGCCCACGCCCGCCAGCGGCGCCTTCCAGGCGACGTTCTGGGTGGCGCTCCACCGCTCGGGCAGCCCGGTTTCGGTGGAGACTCCAGAGGCCAGGGGCCCACGCCAGTGCGGCCAGTCGGCGGCGGCGAGGCTGCTGGTCGCAAGGACGAGGGACACTACGGCAACACCGAAGCGATTCACGTGCGCCTCCCCGGAAAAGACCGCAAGCTCGAGTCTCCGCGCTCGACGCCATGTGCGGCCGTCGGCAGCTCATCCGCGGCTCAGCTCGCGTCTGAGCGCCTCCACGTCGAGCTCCCGTTCCCATCGTGATACGACGATGGCAGCGACGCCGTTACCCACGAAGTTGGTCAGCGAGCGCGCTTCCGACATGAAGCGGTCGATGCCGAGGATGAGCGCCAACCCAGCCACCGGAATCGATGGCACTACGGCCAGCGTCGCGGCCAGCGTGATGACCCCGGCACCCGTCACACCAGAGGCGCCCTTCGAGGTCAGCATCGCCACGCCAAGAATCGTGAGCTCCTGCCGCAGCGTCAGATCGATGTTGAGCGCCTGCGCGACGAACAGGGAGGACATCGTCAGGTAAATGTTCGTGCCGTCGAGATTGAACGAGTAGCCGGAGGGCACGACCAGTCCGACCACGGACTTGGAGCAGCCGAGCCGCTCCAGCTTCTCCATTAACGGAACCAGTGCCGACTCGGATGACGAGGTCCCGAGCACGGTCAGCAGCTCCTCCTTGATGTAAAGGATGAAGCGGACGATGCTGAAGCCCGTGTACGCCGCGATCGAGCCGAGGACGAGCAGTACGAACAGCAGACACGTCAAGTAGAAGCTGCCCATCAGCAGGGCCAACGGCTTCAGAGCGTCCAGGCCGTAGCGGCCGATGGTGAACGCCATCGCGCCGCCCGCGCCCAGAGGCGCCAGTTTCATCAGGGCGTTCATCATGCGGAAGAACACCTTCGAGCTGGTGGCGATGACCTGGTGCACGATGTTGCCTTCCTTGCCCATGTGCGTCATCGCGTAGCCGAAGAGCACTGCCACGAAGAGCACCTGCAGCAGGTCTCCCGACCCGGTGAAGGCGTCGAAGAACGTCCTCGGGATGACGTGGAGCAGAAAGTCCACCGAGCTCTGGCTCGCTGCCACCTTGGCGTAGCTGGCGACCGCCCCCGCGTCGAGCGTGGCAGGGTCCGCGTCGAAGCCGGCACCCGGGCGAATCACGTTGCCCACGATGAGGCCGATGACGAGCGCAAAGGTCGACACGACCTCGAAATAGAGAAGGGCCTTGCCGCCGACGCGTCCGACTTTCTTCATGTCGCCAGCGCCGGCAATGCCCAGCACCACGGTACAGAAGATGATCGGGCTGATCAGCATCTTGACGAGCGCGATGAAGCCGTCGCCGAGAGGCTTGAGCGCCACACCCCACTCGGGCCGCGCGTACCCGATGGTCCCACCCGCGACGATGGCGAGCAGCACCCAGAAATACAGATGACGCGTCAGGTTTCGCATGCGGGAGCCTATGGTAGACCTAGCCAGGCTGGCCGCAGCTGCGAATCTGATGATCTCGTGATGTGGCGATCGGTCGATCGGACGGGCGAGCTCAGATCTGCGGATCTTTGGTTGATCCATCGATCGATCTGTCGACGTGATGCTGGCCGATGTTCGGATGAAGGGCCCGCGCCCTCACGCCCCGGGGGGTCCGGGCGTGAGGACGGTAGTCTCAGATGGCGAAGCGTCGCTTGACCGAGGCCACCGGCGCTGGGGCTTCGCGGGCGAACTCGGCCCACGCGCGCGTTGCCCCGTTGAGATCGCCTTCGACACTACCGCCGCAGCGCATGAGATCGGGACGGACCGGAACCACCCACGCGCGCTTGACCAGGACGTGCACGCCGAACTCCGGAATCCGGAGGTTGAAGTACGGCGGGAGTGCGGCCTGCCGGGGACCCGACACCTCGAGCCCCACGCCCCCCGGGCTGGCCTCGCGGATGGTCACCGCCATCCCCTGGGCCGTGGCCGGGATCGGCTCGACGTGGCGGCGCGCATAGCGGCGCGCCGGCCGACCCTCCGCCAGCGCCAGGCCGACCAACAGGAGCAGTTCGTCACTCGTGAAGGGCCGCGCAATCACGCTCAGGTCGCTGCGCGTGGGCGCCGACAGGCGGCTGGCATCGCCCAGCACCAGCAGCGGCCGGTTGTTCCCGAGACGGCGCACGAGATTTCGCACATCGTCTTCGCGCGGGAGGAGAGCCATGTCGGCGATGAGGGCTTCGATGGCGTTGATCTGCAGATCGTCGTCGAGCCGGGAAAGGTCCGGCTGGGCGATGGGATGGTAGCCAGAGCTGGAAAGCCACTCCGTCAGGGAGGCACGTTCCGAGGAGTTCGTGCACGCGAGGGCGATGCTGGCGCGATCGGGCATGACTGCTCCACTGGCAAAAGACGAGCCAGCTCGTCTTCGGCCGCCGCCCCCTATGAACGGGCGGGTTCGGTTCAGAGCTCGAGACGACCCGGCAGCCGAAATCCGACGGGGCGATTTCAGAATTGTCGACCCACCGCCCGGCCTGGCGGACGGTCGCGGGACGCCCGCGAGGCGCGGGCCGAGCCACGCGCGAGCCTTGCGCTAGAATTTTCGAATGAATCTTCGTCGTCCCTCAGCGTTCTCCGTCGTGGCTGCGGCCGCGTCCATGGTCGTGTTGACCATCGCATGCGGCGGCAGTGAGCCGGCCGCTTCCAAGTCGCCCGTCGTGACGCCCGCCACGCCTCCCGCCGCGTCGGGCGCGCCTCCGGCAGCGCCGGGCGTGATCAGGATCGTCGAACCGGCCGAAGGATCATCGTCGGGCCACATCGACCTGTTCCGGTGGGCCGCGGTCGAAGGCGCCACGGGCTACAAGCTGCGCCTGACCGCCTCCACCGACGGGCGGACGGTCTGGGACAGCCCCGTCGTCACCGCGCCCGAGGCCCACCTCCCCAACACCGTCGCTCTGGAACCGGAGGGCTACGTCTGGACCGTGACCGCCCTCAAGGGAGATGCGGTCATCGCAACCTCGCCGATGTCTCGCTTTGCGGTGACGCCTTAGCATCGGGTCACGTCGGGGCCTGGATTCACCTCGCTCAATTCGTCCGCATCGTTCAAGGAGAAAACCGGTCGGACGAACACGCCCATCGCAACGCCCACGTGACGCGTCACGGCCTGCTCCAGAACGCCGAAGAAGACGATAGTCGCTATGAACGGGGGGGGCGGGAGGTCAGCAGAAGGGGCGTTTATCAGACCTGCGCGCGGAATTCGTCACACGTTCGCTACCGCCTATCGTCATACCGCCTATCGTCCTTCTTCCGCTGACGGAGCCGCGAGCCGGGCGTGTAAGACAGCAGCGCGCAAGACGACTCAGAGGAAACACGTCTTGTGGGATATACTCTGCGCTGCTCGAACATCCACGCGTTTCTTAGTGACTCCGCGAGCGCGAACCCAGCGTGCTTGAGCGCGGTCAAGTCGGGGATTCTCCCTCGCGCAAGTGCGGACCAGGGCTGCCCATACGGTTCCCGTCCATGAGGTGAGGAGAGTCGTGATGGACCGACGCACCTTTCTCGGAAGGATTACCGGGTTTGGGGTGGGCACCGTCTTCTTCTGGAGAGGGGACACCCTGTTCGCGCAATCGGCCAACCAGGGCGTCACCGCGGTGTATCGGCTGCCGGGCGGAACGCTCGAGCCACGGAAAGTCGCCAAGTTCGTCACTCCACTCGTCGTGCCGCCGGCGATGCCGAACGCAGGACAAACCGACGTCTACGCCATCGTGCTCAAGCAGTTCATCCAGCAGATCCTCCCGCTGGCCTTCCCGCGCACGACCGTCTGGAGCTACGCTGCTGCGAGCAACGTCGCGGGCACGCTGAACTACCCGGCCTTCACGATCGAGGCGACGCGTGGCCTTCAATACATCGTCACCTGGATCAACGGCCTCGTCGACGGATCGGGCAACTTCCTGCCGCATCTGCTCCCGGTCGATCCCACGCTGCACTGGGCCAACCCGCCGGGTGGCATCGCCGGCCGCGACACGCGTCCCACGTTCGCGACGACGCCGGGCCCGTACACGGGGCCCGTGCCGATTGTGACCCACGTGCACGGTATGGAGAGCGTGCGGGACTGGTCGGACGGTTACGCCGAGGCGTGGTTTTTGCCCGCTACAGGCAATCTCCCAGCGGGCTATGCCCCCGTCGGTACGTGGTACGACTTCTTCAAGGCTAAGGCCGGCACACTCGGAGGTAGCTGGGCGCCCGGGACTGCGACGTTCCTATATCCCAACACGCAGCGACCGTCGACGGCGTGGTACCACGATCACACCCTGGGCATGACGCGCGTGAACGTGTACGCCGGCCCGGCCGGCTTCTACATCATCCGCAGCGACGACCCCGACGACAATCCGACGGTGGCTGGTGGAGCTCCGGCGGTCCTGCCTGGGCCGGCCCCGCAATTGGGAGACGCGGCGGGGACCCGTTACTACGAGATTCCGATCGCCATTCAGGACCGCTCGTTCGACCTCGGCGGCGGGCTGTTCTATCCGGACAACCGCGCCTTCTTCGACGCCTTCGTCGGACCTTACATTCCACTGACCGACGTCTCGCCGATCTGGAATCCCGAGTTCTTCGGCAACCACATCGTGGTCAACGGGCGCACGTGGCCGTTCCTCGACGTCGAACCGCGCCGCTATCGGTTCCGGGTGCTCAACGGCTGCCAGTCGCGGTTCCTCGTCCTGACGTTCGGCGATCCAAAGGTGCAGATGTGGCAGATCGGGACGGAAGGCGGCTTCCTCAGGGCGCCGGTGCGACTCACCAGACTCCTCATGGCGCCGGCCGAACGTGCCGACATCATCGTGGACTTCTCCCAAGTGAAGTTCGGCTCGAACATCAAGCTGATGAACGTCGGTCCAGATGCACCCTTTGCCGGAGGAGGGTTCCAGACGGCTGATCCGCAGACCACGGGGCTGGTCATGCGGTTCAACGTGAACGTCCCGCTCGTCGGCGGGCCGGACCTTTCGACTCCACCGGCTGAGCTCATCATGCCGGCGGACATCCCCGAGGTCGTGACGCCGACCGTCACACGGGGCGTGGCGCTCCTCGAGAGGGCCTCGACGACACCAGGCGTTCCGCCCATCCCGGTCGAGGCGCTGCTTGGCGTGAAGACCGCAAACGCCCAACCGGGGCCCGGCATCGTCGCGCCGCCCGGGTTCGAGGAGAAGCTCTGGATGCAACCGGTGACCGAGAATCCAAGCGCGAACGACACCGAGACGTGGGAGATCTACAACTTCACAGACGACGCGCACCCTATACACATTCACGAAGTCTTCTTCCAGGTCGTGAACCGGCAGGGACTCGACCGGAAGACTGGCGATCCGATCAAGAGTCCGCGCCCGCCGGAGCCTACCGAGAACGGCTTCAAGGACACCGTCATCACGTATCCCGGTGAGGTGACGCGTGTTCAAATGACGTTCAAGAACGAGGGGCAGTTTGTCTGGCACTGCCACATCGTCGAGCACGAGGACAACGAGATGATGCGACCCTATCGGATCGGTCCCGAGCAACCAGGGCAGCCGGGCTGAACGAGAGCCGGTCAGGCAACGATGCTGATCGGCTGAAGAACATCGCCTCGTTCAGCTTCGAGGCGCAATCGCGTCCGGCGCCGCCGCTCAGCTTTGCTGTCATCATCGGCATGAACAGCCAGATGCGAAGGCGATGCGCGAGCGTCAGAAGTAGCGCCGCTTGGCGAGCGGGTGAGCTCGACCATGGAGGTCTCACGCGCCTCAAAGGAATTTGTCTTGCACCGCTCTCAGTGCAGGGGTCAGTCGCGCCTCGTACAAGGCGTTTCTCGTCGGCTGGAGGACGCCTATCCCGACGTGCCAGTCCTGCTCGAAGCGCGCGGGAGCTCAACGAATTGACGCGCGAACACGCCCATCGCAGCGCCCACATGACGCGTCACCGCCTGCTCCAGAACGCCGAAGAAGACGATAGTCGCTATGAACGGGGGGCAGGAGGTCAGCAGAAGGGGCGTCTATCAGACCTGCGCGGGATTCGTCACACGTTCGCTCCCCGGCACCGCGCACATGTCGACGTGCGACAAATCGAGGCCAGAATCCAAGAGTAGGAACCCGCTCACGGACTCCTGAATGCACGTGGCCTCGGCGGCGGCGCCCATAGTGGGAAGCACCAGGCAGCGGCGATATCCTTGGAGCCTTGCGGGAGACGTAACGGTGTTTCCGTCCACGGGCAGGTCGTTCCGGCTCCTCGGGCTCGCGCTGGGGATGGTTTCCGGTTGTGCGACGGTTCCAGCGGAGCCTCGGCCCGACCTGATCCTCACCAACGCGCGAATCCTCACCGGGGCGCATGCGATGACGCCCGGGGATGTCGCCGACCGCCGCAAGACTGCGCGATCGAGAACGGATCGATCCTGATCCAAGGCGATCGGATCGTCCAGGTCCTCGCCGGGCCGCCTCCCGCTTCGAGAGCGAACGACCGGGCCGCGCTCACCCTGGACGTCGGAGGGGCGACCGTGCTTCCGGGGTTCGTCGATGCTCATACCCATTTGCTCGAGAGGAACCCGGTCGCGACGAGCGAACGCGCGCTCGATGCGTTCATCGAAACGACACTCCCCGGGATTCTGCGGGGAAACCTGGAGGCGGGCGTCACCACGATGGTCTCGATGGGCGACTTCTGGCCCCGCATCCTGACGGTTCAGGAACGGCTGCGAGAGGGCTCGCTTACCGGGCCTCGTCTGCACGTGATGGGGCCCGCCTTCGAGGGACCGGGAGGGCACCCGGCCGAGACGATCTGCAGGGGAGACGCCTGGTGCCGCGCGAAGCTGGCCGTCGAGGTCGAGGATCCGGCTGTGGCGGCGGACCGGGCGCGCGCGATCACCGAAAAGGGAGTGATAGGGCTCAAGGCCGCGTACTCGGGTGCCATCGAGCGCACTCCAGGAGAGGCGGCGCAGGGCGACATGGACCCGGCGGTGCTCGAGGCAATCGCCAGCGCTGCGAAGGAGCGCGGCTTGAGAGTCGCGGTGCACGAAAACTTTGCCGACCGCGCTCGCTGCGATCGAGCGGGGCGTCGGAGCTCTCCGACGGCGCGTGGCTCCTCGGCGGGCGCTGGGACAACACCCTCGCCGGCGAAGAGCTCCCGACCCGAGGCGAGCTTGACGCCGTGACCGGCGGACACCCGGCAGCGCTCGGCGACGTCGACGGGCATTCGATCTGGGTCAACACGCGCGCGCTGCAGCTTTCGGGCATCGACAGGTCAACGCCGGATCCGCGCGGGTCGTCGGCACCTGGGTGAACGGAGTGGGCATCTACGAGAGGCACGATCCCTGATGACTGCCTGTGGTTCCTGATTCGCGATCGATCGGGTCGACTCCCAACGACCGCGCTAACCCTTCCAGCCTGTCAGGATCTTCACGTAATTCGCCCGTTCGAACACCGTCGGTTCGGCGACGTGTCGCTGGCTCATCGATCCTTTGATAGCGGTCACCGAGCCGAATCCCTTCCGCTCCAGCCACTCGTCGAGGCCCTGCACCAGCGTCCGCAGGTGGCCGGGGCCATGTTCGAGCAGAGACGAGGTCGTCATCGTCACGTCCGCGCCCGCCAGCAGATACTTCGCGACCTCGGCTGGCGTGTGCACGCCGGTGGTTGCAGCGAGCGACGCGTCGATCCGCCCGTAGAGGATCGCCAACCATAGCAGAGGCAGCCGGATTTCGCGCGGCGAGCTCAGGTCCAGCGTGGGTGTCACGTCGAGCGTGGCGAGGTCGAAGTCCGGCTGATAGAAGCGGTTGAACAGGACCAGGCCCCGCGCGCCGGCGCGGACGAAGCGCTGTGCCATCTCGCCCGTGGCACTGAAGAACGGGCTCAGCTTCACGGCCACTGGAATCGGCACCGCGCCGCTCACGGCGTTCACCACGTCCTCGTATTGCTGTTCCACCTCGCGTCCGGTGACGCGCAGGTCGGCCGGAATGTGGAACAGGTTCAGCTCGATCGCGCTTGCGCCGGCCTCGTGCAGCAGGCACGCGTAGTCCACCCATCCTTCGCTCGTGGCACCATTCAGGCTGCCGATGACCGGCACCCCGACAGCCTGTCGCGCGCGGCGCACGAGGTTCAGATACGCCTCGGGACCGACCTCGAAGGATCCGGCCGTCGGGAAGTAGCCCTCCGCTTCGGCCGATGTATGGGCAACGGTCGAGGTCAGGTGCTCCAGCGCCGCGTTCTCCGACCGGATCTGCTCCTCGAAGAGCGAGAACAAGACGATGGCGGCGGCGCCGGCGTCTTCGAGGCGGCGGATGCCATCGAGATCGCGGGAGAGAGGCCCGGCGGAGGCCACGACCGGATGGCCGAGCGGCAGGCCCAGATACCGGGTGGACAGATCGGCCATGGTCACCTCAGCTGCGCGAGGTCCTCGTACTGCTTCCATTTGCGATCGACCGCCTCCTGGGCCGCGCGCAGGAGCGCCTCGCCGAGGGGCGGATCGCTCAGGAGCAGCATGCGGTAGCGCAGCTCGCGTTCGGCGTACGCGCGGAACGCGATCGACGGCCGGACCGAATCGAGCGTGAAGGGCGGCTCGCCGACGGCGCGCAACTCGGGGTTGTAGCGCACCAGCGGCCAGTAGCCGGAGTGGACTGCCCGGCTCTGCTGATCCAGGCCCTGACTCATGTCGATGCCGTGCGCGATGCAGTGGGAGTACGCGAGGATGAGCGACGGTCCCTGGTAGGCCTCGGCCTCCCGCAGCGCATCGAGTGTCTGCTGTGGGTTCGCCCCCATCGCCACCCGTGCGACGTACACATGGCCGTAGGCGATGGCCTGCAGCGCCAGATCCTTCTTTTCGGTCCGCTTGCCGGCGCTGGCGAACTTCGCCACCGCCCCGAGCGGCGTGGCCTTCGACGCCTGTCCGCCAGTATTGGAGTACACCTCGGTGTCCAGGACCAGCACGTTGACGTCGCGGCCGCTGGCCAGCACGTGATCCAGGCCTCCCGATCCGATGTCGTACGCCCAGCCGTCGCCTCCGACAATCCACACGCTGCGCCGCACCAGCTGTCCGGCCGCGGCGGCCAGCTGCGGCACCAGGGCATCGTCCAGGCCTTTCAGTTGCGCCAACAGCTCGGCAACGCGCACACGCTGCTGGCGAATCTCGTACTCGGTCCGCTGGGGCGCGCTGATGAGCGCATCGACGAGGTCGCGATCGAGCCGGCTGCGGAGGTGCTCCAGCAGGCGGCGGGCCGAGGCCAGCTGGTGGTCTGCCGCGAGGCGCATGCCGAGGCCGAACTCCGCATTGTCCTCGAAGAGCGAGTTGGCCCAAGCGGGGCCACGACCCTCCACGTTCACCGACCACGGTGTGGTCGGCAGGTTGCCGCCGTAGATGGATGAGCAACCCGTGGCGTTGGCCACCACCATGCGGTCACCGAATAGCTGCGACACCAGCTTCAGGTACGGCGTTTCACCACAGCCGGCGCAGGCGCCCGGGAACTCGAAGAGCGGCTCGAGCAGCTGCGTACCGCGAACGGTGGAGAAATCCACGTGCCCGCGCTCGGTCACCGGCAGCAACTCGAAGAAGCGGACACGATCGCGCGCGGGCTCCGGATCGAGCCCGCGGGTGGTCATGTTGATCGCCCGTCGTCCGCTCACCGACGGGTGCTTCACCGGGCAGACTTCCACGCACAACCCGCAGCCGGTGCAGTCCTCCTCATAGACCTGCAGCGTGTAACGCGTGTCGGGGAACCCGCGTGCGTCGATCGCTGCCGATTGAAAGCCGTCCGGGGCGCCGCCGAGGGCGGCGGTCGGATACACACGCGCGCGAATGACCGCGTGCGGGCACACGAACGAGCAGTTGCCGCACTGGATACAGAGCCCGGCGTCCCACTCGGGCACGATGGTGGAGATCCCGCGCTTCTCCCAACGCGCGGTCGCGCTCGGAAACGTCCCATCGATCGGGAACGCGCTCACGGGCAGCGCATCGCCACGGCCTTCCAGGATCGCGGTCACCACGTTCTGCACGAACGGCGGCGCGCCGGCGGCGACGATGGGGAGCATCTTGCGGCTGCCGGCGGCCTCGCGCGGCACCTCCACTTCGTCGAGCGCTGCCAGCGTGCGGTCCACCGCCTCGAAGTTCCGGCGGACGATTTCCTTGCCCTTCTTCTTGTAGGTCTTCTCGATCGATGCCTTGATCTTGTCGACGGCCTTCGCGCGCGGGAGGACACCCGACACCGCGAAGAAGCAGGTCTGCAGCACCGTGTTCGCTCGCGACCCGAGGCCGACTTCACGCGCGACCCGGTCCGCGTCGATCACCCAGAGGCGGACGCGTTTGTCGATGATCTGGTCCTGCACGCGTCGTGGCAGGTGGTCCCAGACGTCCCTGGGGCCGAACGGGCTGTTGAGCAGCAGCGTGGCGCGCGGCGCCGCCAGCCCGAGGACGTCGAGCTTCTCGATGAAGGCGAACTGGTGGCAGCCGATGAACTGCGCGGACGTCACCAGGTAGGTGGATCGAATCGGTTCGGGCCCGAAGCGGAGGTGTGACACCGTCATCGAGCCCGACTTCTTCGAGTCGTAGACGAAGTACGCCTGGACGTGCACGGCCAGGTCTTCGCCGATGATCTTGATCGTGTTCTTGTTCGCGCCCACGGTGCCGTCGGCGCCCAGGCCGAAGAACACCGCGCGGAACACCGCGTCGGGTTCGATGGCGAAGCCACCGTCCACCGGCAGGCTCGTTCCCGACACATCGTCGGTGATGCCCACCGTGAAGTGGTTGCGGGCGGTGGCCGCGGGCAGCTCGTCGAAAACGGCCTTGGCCATCGCCGGCGTGAACTCCTTGGACGACAGGCCGTAGCGGCCGCCGATCAACCGGGGCAGCGGCCGGCCGTCCACCGCCGCACGCTCGACGAAGGCGGCCACCACATCCTGGTAGAGCGGCTCCCCCATCGCTCCCGGTTCCTTCGTCCGGTCGAGCACGGCTACGGCGCGGGCCGACTCCGGCATCGCGGCAAGGAGGTGCGCGGCGGAAAAGGGCCGGAACAACCGGACCTGCAGGAGACCGACCTTCTCCCCATGTGCCGACAGCCAGTCGACGGCCTCGCGCGCGGCGCCCGCGCCCGATCCCATCAGCACCATGACGCGCTCGGCATCGGCCGGGCCGTGATACTCGAAGAGTCCATAGCGCCGGCCGGTGAGGCCGGCAAACTGGTCCATCGCGGCGGCCACCACCCCCGGCACGCGGGCGTAATACCCGTTCGCCGCCTCCCGCATCTGGAAGTACACGTCGGGGTTCTGTGCCGTGCCACGGATGAACGGTGCATCGGGGTTGAGCGCGCGCAGGCGATGGGCCGTGACCAGCCGATCGTCGACCAGGGCCCGCAAATCGTCGTCCGAGAGGAGCTGGATGCGGTTGATCTCGTGCGAGGTGCGGAAACCGTCGAAGAAGTGCAGCACCGGCACCCGCGAATCGAGCGTCACCGCCTGTGCGATGGCGGCAAAGTCGTGCGCCTCCTGCACGGATGCAGACGACAGCATCGAGAAGCCGGTACCACGCACCGCCATCACATCCTGGTGATCGCCGAAGATCGACAGCGCGTGCGAGGCCAGCGCGCGGGCCGCCACATGGAAGACCGCCGGCGTCAGTTCCCCGGCGATCTTGTACATGTTGGGGATCATCAACAGCAGGCCCTGCGAGGCAGTGAACGTGGTCGTCGTGGCGCCGCTCTGCAGCGCCCCGTGGAGCGCACCCGCGGCTCCGCCTTCGCTCTGCATCTCAATAACCGTGGGCACGACGCCGTACACGTTTGCTCGGCTGGCGCAGGACCACTCGTCCGCGAGTTCGGCCATGGGGGAGGACGGCGTAATGGGATAGATGCAGCAGATCTCGTTCAGCCGGTACGCGACCGAGACTGCCGCCTCGTTACCGTCGATAGTCGCGCGCATCACGCTTCCTCGGCAATCATCTCGATGGCGTGCAC
>DATLLC010000146.1:0-4314 GCA_035538015.1 Vicinamibacterales bacterium | reverse complement strand
AACCAGGCCGGCGGAGCGGGAAACCGGCGCCGCATGCAGGGCGCGCTGATTGTCGCGCAGGTGGCCGTCTCCGTAATGCTGCTCGTTGGCGCGGGCCTGCTGCTCGCCAGCTTCTATCGGCTGCAGCAGGTCGATCCCGGCTACCGCTCCGACGGCGTGCTGTCGGCGCAGGTCTTCGGCAACTTCTCGCGCTACGGCAACATCAACGCCCTCCGGCGCCTCTATCTTCCGATCCTCGATCGGCTCGAAGGGCAGCCGGGCGTGGTCTCCGCGGCGATCACCAACGCCGTGCCTCTTGCTGGCGCCGCCCCCGGCACCACGCGGTTCGACATCGACGGCCGCGTCACGGACGATCCGGATCGCCGGCCGACGACCGACGTTCGGGTAGCCAGCGAGCGTTACTTCGAGACGATCGGCATTGCTACGGTGAGCGGTCGGGTGTTCGCGGCGACCGACACCGCCGAGAGCCTGCCGGTGGTGGTCATCAACCGCGCGATGGCGCGTTATTGGGACGAGGTCGACCCGGTAGGGACGCGCCTCTCGCTCAATCGCGGAGAAACGTGGCTCACGATCGTCGGCGTGGTGGCCGACGTCCGGCAGTTCGGCCTTGCCCAGGAGACCGTGGCGCAGATCTACGTGCCACTGGCGCAGTCACCGTTGAACTTCGCGGGGCAGGTGCTGGTCCGCACGGCTTCGGAGCCGGGCGCGTTCGCGACCGCGCTGCGGACGGCCGTGTACGCGGTGGACCCGAACCAGCCGGTCGAGAACGTCCGGACGCTGAACGATCTGCGCTCCGAGGCGTTGGCGGCTCCGCGGCTGACCGCCGCGCTGCTCAGCGTCTTCGCCGGCCTCGCGCTGCTCGTCACCCTGGCGGGTATCGGAGGCGTGATCGCCACATCGGTGACGCAGCGGACGCGGGAGTTCGGCGTGCGCATGGCGCTCGGCGCGAGCCGCGCGACGGTGATGGCCATGGTGTTGAGGCAGGGGCTGACCCTGGTGGCGATCGGGCTGGCGGTCGGCATCATCGCGGCCGCAGCCGCCGGGCAGGTGCTGTCAACCTATCTCTACCAGACCGCGCCGCGCGATCCCGTGATCATGGCGGCGGTCGCCTTCGCCTTCCTGGCCGCGGCTACGCTCGCCTGCCTCGCGCCGGCGCGCAGGGCGACGACGGTGGACCCGCTGATTGCGTTGCGGACAGAGTGAAAGGCAACCACGAAGGCACGAAGGACACGAAGATCGGCACGAAGACCATTCTGATAACCTGCTGGCTTCGTGAGTCCTTCGTGCTTTTCGTGTCTTCGTGGTTTCTTGTTGTCATCGGGATGTCGTTGACTTGTAGACGACGCCGCCCTTCATCACGAACTGCACGCGTTCGAGCTCGCTGATGTCCGCGAGGGGATCCTTCGCGACCGCGATCAGGTCCGCATAGCGTCCGGACTGTAGTGTTCCCACCCGGTCGGCCCACCCGATCGCCTCGGCCGCGATGCGGGTGGCGCTCTCGATGGCTGCCATCGGCGTCTGGCCCAGCCCGACGCGGAGCTTGAACTCGCGGGCGTTCTCGCCATGGGGGAACACCCCGGCGTCGGTCGCGAAGGCGATCGGCAGCTGCTCGGCGAGCGCAATCTTGAACGCACGCTCCTGCGTTCCCTGCATCGCCTTCTCGCGCTCCACCTGGTGCGCGGGGATGTTCAGTGTCTGGTTGTCATTCAGGATCGTGTGGCCCACGTAGAGCGTAGGCGCGAAGTAGGCATGCTTCTCCTTGAGGAGGCGGGCGCCTTCTTCGTCGAGCATGCTGCCGTGATCCACCGTCCGCACGCCGGCGCGAAGGGCCGCCTTGATCCCCTCGGTGCCGTGGGCGTGCGCGGCGACGAAGCGGCCCCACCGCGCCGCTTCTTCGACGGCCACCGCCAGCTCCGCGTCGGAATACTGCTGCGCGCCCGGTGGAATGCCCTTCGACATGACGGCGCCGGTCGCCAGGATCTTGATGAAGTCGGCGCCGTTCTTCAGGTTGGTGCGTACGACCTGGCGGACCTGGTCCACGCCGTCGGCGAGGTTGCGGACGATCGACACGTCCACATAGATGGAGAACTGCCGCGCGTCACCCGCGCCGCCGGTGGCGGAGACGTAATTGCCCGCCACCTGCAGGCGCGGCCCGGGCACCGACCCCTTGTCGATGGCGTAGCGGAGATCGATGTCCACGTACGGCCAGGTCGGGCCCATGTCGCGAGCCGTGGTGAAGCCGGCCAGCAGCGTCGTCCGAGCGTTGACGGCGCCGTAGATGGCGGCGCGCCCGGGGGTGGTCGTGAGGAGCGCCGACTCCCAGTTCGTGCCCACTTCGTCGGTGAGGTGTGTGTGCAAGTCGATGAGGCCAGGCAGGATCGTCGCGCTGCCGAGGTCGATCACCTGGTCCGCCGTCATGCCGGCGGCCGGGCCGATCCGCTCGATGCGGTCGCCGCGCACCAGCACAGCTCCGTTCGCCAGCGGCGGCCCTCCGCGCCCATCGATGACCCGCGCGGCCCTGACCAGAGTGGTTCCTGGCTGCTGCGGTTGGACGGCCCTCATCCCGACCGTGCCGGCAACGAGAACCGCGGCGACGACCAGCCTGCGAGCGGGGGCGTGGAGCATCATGCGGCGCACCTTACCACGCCGCACCTGTCCGCACCCGACCGCACCCGACCGCACCCGACCGCAGCCGTCCGCACCCGACCGCACCTGCTACCCCCCCTGCCAGCGCTTGATGGCGTCGAGGGGGTAGAGCAGCATGATGACGTTGAGGGTCAGGTTGTCGCGGATCATGAAACCCACGAACAGCTCCATGGCGATCGTGAGGCCGATGCTGATCGCAACTGGAGCGGCGCTGGCGAGCCAGAAGCCCGCCATCATCGCCACGATGTCCGCGATCGAGTTGAGCACGCTGTCGCCGTAGTAATCCAACGCGATCGTCGCCTCGCGGTAGCGGTTGATCACCATCGGCGTGTTCTCAACCACTTCCCAGGCGGCTTCGAGCGCCACCGCCATCACGAAGCGCGCGCCCACCGGTTGGCGGCGAGCGATCAGCCAGAACAGTGCGTAGAACGCGATCCCGTGAATGACGTGTGATGGCGTGTACCAGTCGCTCAGGTGCTGCGAATTCTCCGAGCTCATCACCACGCCGTGCCAGGCCTTGACGTAGCCGCATGTGCAGTAAGGGACGCGACCCATGCCGAGCTCGATCGCCGCCGCGATGGCGACGATAACCACGCTGGCCAGGAGGGTCGCGCGCCGCGTCACTTGTCGAGCGCCTCGATTGTGGCCGTCGATGGCCCGCGCGTCTTCTGCAGGCGAGCCGCCACCTGTTCGGCCTCCCGCCACGCCCGCAGGACGTTCAGACCGAGCACCTTCTTCACCTCATCGTCGGCGTATCCGCGCCTGAGGAGCTCGGCGGTGAGGTCGGGGTATTTCGACACGTCCTCCAGACCCTGGACGACCGTCGTGATGCCATCGAAATCCCCGCCGAGGCCGATGTGATCGATGCCCGCCACCTTGCGGATGTGGTCGATGTGATCGGCGACTTGCCGCAGAGTGGCACGCGGCGCGGGGTGCTCGGCGCGCCAGCGCTCGATCCCGGCGTTGACGTAGGCGGTGTTGCTCGGGAACTGGGCCCGCAACAGCTGGAGCTGCGAGGTCTCCAGCAGGTTCCAGTCGGCGACTTCCTGCGAGATGAACCCGGGCACGAAGGTCACCATCACCACGCCGCGATTCTTCGGCAGCAGTTGCAGGACATCGTCCGGGACATTGCGCGGCACGTTGCAGATCGCCCGGGCCGAGGAGTGCGAGAAGATTGCGGGCGCCTCGCTGACGGCGAGGGCGTCCTTCATCGTGTCGGGGGACACGTGGCTGAGGTCCACCAGCATGCCGAGCCGGTTCATCTCCCGCACCACCTCTTCACCGAACTTCGACAACCCGTTGTGCTTCGGAGGATCGGTCGCCGAGTCGGCCCACGGCACGTTGAGGGAGTGCGTCAGGGTCATGTAGCGCGCGCCGAGGGCGTACATCTGGCGGAGCGTCGCCATCGAGCTGTCGATCGAGTGGCCACCTTCCATCCCGATCATCGAGCCGATGCGCCCGCTCTTGAACGCGCGCTCGGCGGCGTCAGCCGTGAGGGCGAGCTCGAAGGTCTCGGGCCAGCGCTTGGTCATGCGATGGACGATGTCGATCTGCTCGAGGGTGGCGCGGACGGCCTCCTTGCCCTGCATCTCGGCCGGTACGTAGACCGACCAGAACTGCGCTCCCAGGCCGCCGCGGTGCAGGCGCGGAATGTCGGTCATGAGCGAA
>DATLLC010000145.1:0-19982 GCA_035538015.1 Vicinamibacterales bacterium | reverse complement strand
GCGCCTGGCTGTGCGGCTGATTTTCGATGGCACGGCACCGGTTCGGGCGGTGCTCGTCGGCATCGCGCTGTCGACAGCGCCTCGCCACGCGCGGTACGTGCCGGTGGGACATCAGGGGTTCATGGGTGAAGGGTCGCTCGAGCGCGCGCGCGCGCTCGCGGTGCTCGCGCCCGTGCTCTCGGATCCTGCGATCCGCAAGGTCGGACACGACATCAAGGCCGACCTGATCGTGCTCGGCCGGCACGGGGTCGCGCTCGCCGGTCTGGACGTGGACACGATGCTTGCCGCCTACCTGGTCGACGCGAACCAATCCAACCAGGCCCTGGAGCCACTTGCCCTCGAGCAGGTGGGCTACAAAGCGCTCGACGAGGAACAGCTCCGTGGCAAGGGCGTCAAGGCCCGTGGGTTCGCGGAGCTGCCGCCGGACGCCATGCTCGATTACGCGGGCGAGCGCTCCGACCTGGCGCTGCAGTTGGCCGACGTGCTCGTGCCTGCGCTCGAGCGCGAGGGGCTCGACCGCGTCTACCGCGAGCTCGAGCTGCCGCTGGTGCCCATCCTGGCCGGGCTCGAGCGGACGGGCGTGCGCGTCGACGTGCAGGCACTCGGTGCCCAGGCGACCCGCGTGGATCGCGAGCTGAACGAGCTCGGCGCCGAGATCTACCGCCTCGCCGGCGAGATGTTCAACATCAATTCGCCGAAGCAACTAGCCGACGTCCTCTTCGACAAGCTCAAGCTGCCGGTGCTGAAGCGGACCGGAACCACGCGCACGGCTTCCACCGCCGTCGAAGTGCTCGAGGAGCTGGCCCAGTCTCACGAGCTGCCGAGGATGATCCTCGACTGGCGAGGCCTGGCGAAGTTGAAGGGCACATATATCGATGCCCTGCCGGCGCTGGTCAACCCGGAAACCGGGCGCGTGCACACCCAGTTCAATCAGGCCGTCGCGGCGACCGGGCGGCTCAGCAGCAGCGACCCGAACCTGCAGAACATCCCGATCCGCACCGAGCTCGGCCGCGAGATTCGCTGCGCCTTCATCGCCGAGCCAGGCTTCGTCCTCGTCTCGGCCGACTATTCGCAAATCGAGCTCCGCGTCCTCGCTCACCTCTCGGGCGACGACACCCTCATTGCCGCCTTCGAGCGCGGCGACGACATCCACGATCAGACGGCGATGAAGGTGTTCGGGGCCGACTCGCCGCTCTCCGTGCACGAGTTGCGGCGGCGGGCGAAGATCATCAACTACGCGCTGCTCTACGGCAAGACGGCGTTCACACTGGCCAAGGACATCGGCGTGCCACAGGCGGCGGCACAACAGTTCATCGACGCGTACTTCGCCGGGTTCCCGCGCGTGCGTCAGTTCATCGACCAGACACTCGAGGACGCGCGGCGCACTGGCGTCGTCAAGACGATGTTCGGGCGGCGCCGACTGGTGCCCGAGGTGACGAGCCGCAATGGCCAGATCCGCTCGGCCGCCGAGCGCGTGGCGGTCAACATGCCCATCCAGGGTACCGCCGCCGACATCCTGAAACGCGCGATGATCGACGTGGACGCCGCGCTCCGTCGCGAGCACGCGCGGGCGCGGATGATTCTGACGGTGCACGACGAGCTGCTCTTCGAAGCGCCCGAAGTGGAGGCCGACGCGGTGGCCGCGGTGGTGAGAGCCGCGATGGCGAGCGCCGTTCAGCTACGCGTACCGCTCGACGTCGACGTGGGCATCGGCCTCAATTGGAAGGAAGCCAAAGCCTGAACCGGGGCCTGCTGAAAGTCAGCGAGGCCGTTCGCCCGATAGATCGCCAGTTTAGATCTCGAACAGCGATCGCAAATCCATCGCCACGTCACCAGCTCACGAGATCTTCAGATTCATCAATCTTTATCGCCATCTTTCCTTGACCAGCTCCCAGTCGGCGCGCAATTGCGACTCGGCCGCGGTGCGGTCTGCCGGCGACAACTCTCGCACGCGGTCAGGGATGACGCCCTGCAGCACGAGTTTGTCCAGGTCCGCGCGGAGACCGGCAGCGCGGGCGCCCGTGAGGCGTGCCCGGACCCACCCTGCGGTGGCGGCGTGCCATGCGCCGATCGAGTCGCCAGCGCCGCGCAACGCGGCAGCCACCCAGTAGGCCGCTGACGCGCCTTCCGGGTTGTCGGCCTGCTCGCCGCGCATGTCCGTGGCCAGTGCGAGGAAGAGCGCCTTCCGCTGATCGGGCGGCGACAAGTCGGCCTGCCGCTCGACGGCACTGCCCCACCAATCCACCAGTGCGTCGGCCAGGGAAGGATCCAGGGCGCGCGCGGCATCGACAGCGCTGGCGAAAAGTTGCGCGGCGGCCCCGAACTCGTCCTCCAGGAACAGGGCCTGGCCGAGCCCGAGCAGGTACTCGAGGCGCACGCGCGGCTCGAGGGCGGCCGCGCGGACGGCGCCGAGCGCTTCCCGGGCGGCGCTGAGGTCAGCCGGGTCCACGCTTTCCCGGTAGCGTTCGAGGTGGGCCCGGGCCAGCACCACCGCCCCCGCATCCTGCGTCTCCGGCGTCTTTCGGGCCGCGGCGGCCGCTTCGATGGCCTGATCGAACAGGCGCTGGTTGTACAGGGACAGGGCTCGGGCCAGGTCGGAGCGCGAGGCGGCCGCCGGCGCGACCGTCGCGGCAATCAGCAGGGCAATACAGCCCGTCAGGGCGGCCAGACGCACCGAGGCATCGTAGCACGCGGTACAATGGCGGGCTGCATGGCCGACCCGGTGATCGTGCCCCGCGCGGAGCACACGATTTCGCGCAAGGACATCGACCCTGATGCGCTCAAGGTGCTTTACCGGTTGCGCGACTTCAACTACACCGCCTACCTGGTAGGCGGTGGAGTGCGCGACCTGTTGCTGGGCCGACAGCCGAAGGATTTCGACGTCGGTACGGACGCCCATCCGTACCAGATCAAGAAACTCTTCCGAAACTGCTGGATCATTGGCCGCCGGTTCCGCCTCGCCCACGTCCGTTTTGGGCCAAAGACGATCGAGGTCGCGACCTTCCGGCGGCACGTCGCACCGGCTGAGTTCCTGGACACTACGGCAGACGCGCCATCGGGGGCGCCAGTTCCCGACGGCGCCGCGCCTCAGCCGACCTCTGACGGCCTGGCGCGTCACGACAATACGTTCGGCACATCAGAGGAAGACGCCTTCCGCCGCGATTTCACGATCAATGCGCTGTTCTATGACATCGCCACGTTCTCGCTGATCGACTACGTGGGCGGACTCGAGGATCTGCGACGCCGGGTGATTCGCTCCATCGGCGACCCGAGGCAGCGCTTCGAGGAGGATCCGGTCCGCATGCTCCGGGCGATCGCGTTCGCCTCGCGTCTCGACTTCACCCTCGATCCACCGATTGTGGACGCGATCCGTCAGCAGCGTCATCTGATGGTGACGGCGTCAGCTGCGCGGCTCGTGGAGGAGTATTACAAGATCCTGCGCTCGGGTTCAGCCGAGCGCACCTTCCGGTTGCTGGCCGAGCACGGCCTACTCGAGCCGGTCACGCCGGAACTGCAGCGCCGGGCGACCCACGAACCGCTGTGGGAATCGTTGCGCGCGCTCGACCGCTATCGGCTGCGCTTCGCCGAGATGCCGCGGCAGCTCACGAACCCCGTGCTCCTCGGCTCACTGCTGCTGCCGATCGGGATGATGCCGCGGTTCCAGCCCGCCGATGCGTATGCCGACGAGCAGGTGACGTCGCTCGAGGCCGCCCACGACGCGGCGGTCGAGGACGCGGCCGACGGCGATGGGCGGCGCCGGCCGCGGGGGCGGACCTGGGCTCTCGATCGCCGCGAGCGGCGCCTCAAGCCGCCGGTGCTGAAGATCGGACTCCTGCCCATTGCGCGGCGCGACAGCGAACGCCTGCGTCAGGTGCTGTCGGTCCAGGGGCGACTCCGCGACCTGGAATCGTCGCCCCGCGCCAAGCGTGCGCTGATGCATCGCGCCCCGTTCGAGGACGCGCTCACGTGGTTGGAGATTCACGGCGGGGCGCCGGAGATTGTGGAACATTGGCGCGGATTCATCGAGGCGCTTGGCGCCGCCGGCGTCGCACCGCCGGCGGGCGAGGAGGCGGCGAGTGCCTCGCCCGACGAGGCCCCTCGCCGCCGGCGCCGCAGGGGCGGTCGCCGGCGAGGCGGGCGCTTCAGGCGGCCGCGCGAGAGCTGAGCTCGCCGGCTTCAGCCATTGGTCCGTTCGAACTCGCGCATGAAGTCGACGAGCGCCTCGACCCCGGCTTCGGGAAAGGCGTTGTAGATCGAGGCCCGCATGCCGCCGACCGAGCGGTGGCCCTTGAGGCCATCGAGGCCGGCAGCCGTGGACTCCTTGACGAACTTCTTCTCCAGCTCCTCGGTCCCGAGCCGGAAGGTCACGTTCATCGCCGAGCGGCTGTCGGCGGCCGCGGTGCCTTTGTAGAAGCCCGTCCGGTCGATCTCGGCATACAGCCTGAGGGCCTTCCGGGCGTTGCGCGCGCCGATCGCGTCGAGGCCGCCTTCCTCCAGCGCCCACTTCATCACCAGGCCCATCAGGTAGATGGCGAAGCAGGGCGGCGTGTTGTACATCGAGCCGTTCTCGGCATGCACGGCGTAGTTGAGCATTGTGTGCAGCGACTTGGACGAGCGCGCCAGCAGGTCCTCGCGAACGATCACGACCGTGACGCCTGACGGTCCCAGGTTCTTCTGCGCACCCGCGTAGATGAGGCCGTACTTCGAGACATCGATCGGCCGGCTGAAGATGTCCGAGCACGCGTCGGCCACGAGCGGCACCTCCCCCACCTGCGGCTCCGTCTGCCACTGGGTGCCGAACAGCGTGTTGTTGGTCGTGAAGTGCACGTAGGCCGCGTTGGCATCGAGCCTCAGCTCGTCCTGCCGCGGGATCCGCGAAAACTGCTCGGCCTCGGTCGTCCCGGCGATATTCACCGGGCCGACGCGCTTGGCTTCCTTCACCGCCTTCTGCGCCCAGCCGCCGGTGACGATGTAGTCGGCGGCCCTGCCATCGGTGAGCAGGTTGAGCGGCACCATGGAGAACTGCAGGGACGCGCCGCCTTGCAGGAACAGCACCTTGTAGTTCGAGGGCACCGTGCCGAGCGTACGAAGATCGGCCTCGGTGCGGGCCAGGATCGCCTCGAAGGCCTTGGAGCGATGACTGACTTCGAGCACCGACATGCCGACTCCAGGCAGCGCGACGAGGTCGCGCTGGGCCTCTTCCAGGACGGGCACGGGGAGGATGGCCGGTCCCGCGGAGAAGTTAAAGATGCGCTGAACAGCAGTGGGCATAAGGGCACTATTTTACCGCGCGACAGGTGAGGCAGGTGCACAGTCGGCGAGACGCCAGCCCCGTCGAAGCTCGGAGGACGACACGAACGTACGCGGGTCGGGCTCAACTGATGAGGTGGGAGAGCAGGCCGTCTCGCAGCTTCGGTTCGAACCACGTGGACTTGGGCGGCATGATGCCACCCTCGTCCGCGATCCGCATGAGATCCGCGGTCGACACCGGATACAACGAGAAGGCCACCGCGCAGTCGCCTCCATCCACGAGACGTTCGAGTGGCTCCGTCCCACGGATACCACCGACGAAGTCGATGCGCGTGTCGGTGCGGACGTCAGTGATTCCAAGAATCGGCGTCAGCACTTCGCGCTCGAGCAGGTCGACGTCGAGGGCGTCCGAGGGCGGGAACGTCAACGTGTACCAGGCGCCGGCGAGCCGCATCGCCAGTTGGCCGCGGGATGCCGGTGCTGCGGTACCGCCCTCCCTCAACTCCCCACGGGCGCGGACCGCGTCCAGGAATGCCGGCACGCCCAGCCCGTTGAGGCTGCGGACCACGCGGTTGTACGGCAGCACCTGCATCTGGTTGTCCGGAAAGGCCACAGCCAGCACGCGATCCCACTCGCCCTCGCCTCGGGCCGCAAAGGCCTCGCGGGCCCGGGCCGCACTCGCGGCTCGATGGTGACCGTCGGCGATGTAGAGCACTGGCACCGCGGAGAATCCCTCGATCAGCGCCGGTTCCTCGCTCAGGTGCACGTGCCACACCTCGTGCCGCACGCCATCGCTCGCCACGAAGTCGAACAGCGGCGCCTCCGTGACCGTTCGCCGCACCACCGCGTCGATCCCATCCGACGCCTTGTAGGTGAGGAAGACGGGACCGGTCTGCGCCCCGATGGCCAGCAGATGCCGGGTGCGATCGTCCTCCTTGTCGGGCCGCGTCTTCTCGTGCTTGCGAATCAGATCGTCATCGTACTCGTCTACCGAGAAACAGGCCGCCACGCCGCTCTGCGTGTGGGTGCCCATCGTGAGCCGGTAGACATAGAAACGCGGCGCATCCTCGACCACGAGAGGCGCGGCCTGCCGGAGAGCCGCGAAGTTGTCAGCCGCCTTCGCATAAGCGATTTCGGAGTGTGGGTCCGCGTCCGCTGGCAGATCGATCTCGGGTCGCGACACGTGCAGGAAGCTGACCGGATTGCCGTCGGCGAGAGCCCGAGCTTCGTCGCTCGTCACGACGTCGTACGGCACCGCCGCTACGCGTGGCGCCGACTCGGGAACGGGTCGCAGCGCACGGAACGGGAATATGGCGGACATGAGGGTTCAGTATGGGGCCAGTGATAGGGCCATTGATGATTGGTGATTGACGATCGGGTGATTCATCGGGTGATTGACGATTGAGGCATCGAGCCATTCAATCTGGCGATCTCGTGCGCAATCGCCAAATCGAATGGACCAATGCGCCAATTTCCGGATCGCCAATAAATCGATAGATCATCAATCATCAATCGTCAATGGGTCCGGTATCTATTTGAAACCCCACCCGACTCCGAACTTCAAGTCCGGTGAGTCGATGGCTCCGACCTTCAGTTCGAAGAAGAGACCGTTGCGGGCCTCGGCGCCGAACAGGAAGTTCAGCCCCGGCTCGGTGTCGGTGTCATCGTCGCCGTTGTTCGACCCGTCGCTGTCGAAGGAGTAGAAGTTGACGGCAGGCCCACCCCCGGCATACAGGCGCCAGCTCGATCGGCTCGGAAACTTGTAGACGAATTCGAAATTGAGGGAGGTGGTTACCAAATCGTCGCCGAGGCCGAGCTCGAGGTTGGGCCGGAAGTGCAGACGGTCGACGAGCGCGTCGGTCTCGTAATGGCCACCGAAGTAGAACTGATCGGGGTCTACCGAGACCCCGCCGCGAACCCCAACGCCTTGCGCAAAGGCGGGCATGGCACTACTCAGGAATGCGAACACGAGAAAGAGTAAAACTTTCACACGCCGGCTCAGCCAATACACGATTGGCGTCATGAACCCACCCTCCTATCGGGCGACGTGCAGAAGTCGTGCCGCTAATTGGCGGTGCGAGCCGCCGTAGGCTGGAACAGGCTGAAGAGTCGCGTCCGCACTGCGGTGTAGGCCGCGAGCTCGGCGGCCGGGATGGGCTCGCCCGGCGGCATATTACGGTGTTCGACCACGGGGTTCACAAAGGAGCCATGACGCCTGAGGCCGTAATGCAGGTGCGGGGCGGTTGCAAGACCGGTCGCGCCGACCTTACCCACCACGTCGCCTTGCGACACGTGCTCGCCGGCGCGCACCTCCACGGCAGAGAGGTGCAGGTACTCGCTCTCGTAGCCGTTATTGTGTCGCACGCGCACCGTGCGGCCCCCGCCATTCGTCCAGGCCGCGAGGGTCACCGTGCCGGGCGCTACCGAGACGACCGGCGCGCCGGTGGGTGCTGAGTAATCCACGCCGTTGTGCGCGCGGTTGTAACCCAGGATCGGATGGCGGCGAGACGTCGAGAAGCGGGAGGTGATGCGGGGCTCGAATTTCAGGGGCGACTTCAGGAAGAAGCGCTTCAACGACCGTCCCTGCTCGTCGTAATAGGCCGCCCTGGCGCCCGCCGTCGCATAGTGGAAGGCACGGAGCGGCCGGCCACTTGCAACGAACTCCGCGGCCACGATGGCTCCGTAGCCGGCAAACGCGCCTTCGCGCATCTGCCGTTCGAGCACCAGGCGGAAGCTGTCGCCCGGCTGCAGTTCCGACGAGAAATCGAGCTCGCCCGAGAAGATGTCCGCCATCTTCAGCGCCAGATCGATGCGCTCGCCTACCGCATCCAGGGCCTGCGTGAGTGAGGGCGTGTCCCTGGAGATTTGCCCCTCGACCGTGTCGACGGTGATCTCCTTCACGATGGGCTCGACCGTTGCCGCATATCCTGTGGCCGGGTCGGCATCGACACGGACGCGACGATCGCCGTCGATCTCGTACTCGAAGCTGCGGACCCGACCGTCGAACAGGCGATCGAGCTTGAACGGCTGCCCATCGCGCAGGCGCCGCACGTCGAACACGCGCTGAACGGCGGCGACCAGCGCCTGACGGTCCGGCTCGTGGAGCTCGAAGGCGGACAGCATCGCGCTGAGCGTCCGCCCCGACGGAACGGTGCCGGCGATCAGCCGGGAATCCGCCGCCAGGACGATGTCGGCCAGTCGGCGCGCCGGCGAGACCTCGGAACGCTGGCGCGCAGGGGTCTCTTGGCAACCCATGCTGGCGGCTGCGAGCACGCAACACACGAGGCCGAGGAGTAGGATGCGGCGCATCTTGTCCGTAAAACGACCGCCAATCCTACCAGCGTGACGACGGCGGCGCCAACCGGATTCCGGGCCTGTCGGCGACGCTCATCGCTTCGCCGGTGCCTTCCTGCCGGCCCGAGTCTCGACCGGCGGCGCGACCGGCACGGCCTCCTGCAGCTCGACATACTGCGCCGTCTGCACGTTCGCACGGATCATCAGCGGAATGACCCGCGGCTCGCCGGTTGCGGCCCGGACCTCGACGACGTGCGCACCGGCCGACAAGGTCACGGTGAGCGGCGTGACGCCGCGGGCCGAGCCATCGACGATCACCTGCGCGGCGTCGGGCCGCGAGGTCACCACGAGCTCTCCTTCGCCAGCCGAGGGGCCTGGTGCCGGGCGGGACCAGTACCAGCCGATCACACCGGCCTGGAACAGCAAGACGCCGAGGACGACCGCGGCCCACCGCGGGCGCAAGCCCAACACGCGGCCCCTCCGAGGCGACGTCGGCGCGCTTCCGCCGCCATCGGTGGCGTCGGCAGGCGGAGTCGCGGTCCCCGCCGTGCCCCCCACCTCGCTGTCACCCCTCGGCTCCACCTCTTCGGCGACCGCCTGCGCGAAGGCGGGCAGCGCCACCGTCTGGGCGTGGCTCTCGACCCAAGCCTCTAGGGCATCGGTACCGGTGACGTACCGCCGGTTGCTGGCGAGCACTTCCTCGAAGGCCACCTGCGCGGCGTGCGGCGACTCGAAGCCGTCCGCGTCCAGCTGTAACGCGCGCCGCAGCCAGCGTGAGAACACGCCGGCCAGCGGGTGATCGTCGTCGCCATGACGCTCGCGCGCCGAAGACACGAGTGACGCCAGCGCCTCGGGGAACTCGTCGGCCGTGAGGCGGCGGCCGAGCAACATCGACAGCGCCACCAGGCCCAGCGCCATACAATCGCCACGTGGCGTGCTGGCCGCGGGGCCCGCGAGGGGGGGCATGGCCAGCTGATAGCGCTGCCAGGCGTCCGTTCGGGACAGCTGCAATTGATCGATGGCCGAACCGAACGCGGCCTCGGCGATCACGACTCGCGCCGGGGGAACGATGAACAGCCGCTCGGCGCCCAGGGTGCCAAGCGCCTGCTGGCGATTGCGCGAGAAGAGCGCCGCCGCGGGCAGCAGCTGCCGCAGCAGCGCCATCACCGCTTCGATATCGGGACGGACGCCCGCCGCCGCCGAGGCATCGAGCAGTTCTGACAGGCGCCGGCCGGGTGTGGCGCTGGAGACGACGACCAGGCGGTCGATCGCTGGCCGATCCACCCGCCGTACCTGCACATACGACGCATGCCGCACTGCCGCCAGGCGGGTGACCCGCTCGGCCAGCGCCGCGACAAACGCGGTGTGCAGTACCAGTTCGGTTGCGAGCTCGAGATGCTCCACGGGCTCGCCCGTGGCTGGATCGGTCGCGGCGATCCGTCGCCCAAGACCATCAGTCATCGGAATTACAGCCTCTGGGGGGAGGACTCCACATTCTATCGGCGCCGGACGAGGTTGGACGCGCCCGGCCGTGCACAGACCTGCATTACACTGCGTCGAGATTGTCATGACGCTTTCGCTCGTGCTGACGGTGCTGTTCTCACTGGCCCTGGGCGGGCTGGTCGGCTGGCTCGTGGCACGGGCCCGGGCGGCCGACGCCGTCGCGGCCTTGCGCGCCGATCAGGCGCGACTCTCGGCCGAACTGGCGCATCGCGAGCGGATCATCCCCGAAAAGCTGGCCCTGCTCGACGCGATGCAGCAGCAGGTCCGCGATTCCTTCGAGGCGCTGGCCGCGAGCGCGCTCACCTCCAGCACCCGACAGTTTCTCGAGCTGGCGGACCAGAAGATCGCCAACGTCCACCGTACCGCCGCCGCCGACCTGGGTGCGCGCCAGCAGGCGCTGGACGCGCTGATCTCGCCCATTCGTGAAACGTTGTCACAGGTCGCCGCCACGCTGGTCGAGGCCGACCGCCACCGCGTCCACGACGCGGCCAGCCTCCGGACGCTCCTGAGCGCTGTCGGCCAGGCGCACCAGCAGCTGCAGCACGAGACCCAGTCGCTGGTCCGCGCCCTCCGCACCCCCGGCGTGCGCGGGCGCTGGGGCGAGGTGCAGCTGCGCAAGGTGGTGGAACTGGCGGGCATGCTGGAGCACTGCGACTTCGACCTGCAGCCCACTGCGGTCGGCGACGCCGGCCGCCTCCGTCCCGACCTCGTGGTGCACCTGCCCGGCCAACACAGCATCGTCGTAGACGCCAAGGTGCCGCTCGAAGCCTTCCTCGACGCGCAGACGGCCGCCGACGAGGGGGTGCGCTCGGGCAAGCTGGCCGATCACGTGCGGCAGGTGAAGGACCACGTCGCCAAGCTGGGCGCGAAGGGCTACTGGGACCAGTTCCCGTCCTCGCCCGATTTCGTCGTGTTGTTCCTGCCCGCCGAGGCCATCTTCATGGCCGCGCTCGAACAGGACGCGCATCTCATCGACTACGGCGTGAAGCAACGGGTGCTCATCGCCAGCCCGTTGACGCTGATCGCGCTGCTGCGAACGGCCTCGGTCGGATGGCGTCACGAGCGGCTGACCATCAACGCTGAGGAAATCAGCCAGCTCGGACGCGAGCTGTACGACCGGGCACGCACGTTCACCGAGCGGTTCGAGGCCGTGGGGACCCGCCTCGAAACGACGGTACGCGCCTACAACGAGGCGGTCGGCGCCTACGACGCCCGCGTGATGGTGTCGATGCGCAAGTTCCGGGAGCTGGGGGCCGCCACCGGTGACGCCATCGAGCCGGTCAAGCCGGTGGACACGACGCCGCGGCCGCTCGAGAGCGCGGTGCAGCGCGACCTGCTGGAAGGCAGCGAAGTGGTGGAAGGCTGAGCGTGCAGAGTGCCGGGTGCCGGATGCCGGATGCCGGATGCCGGGTGCTGGGTGCCGGATGCCGGGTGCCGGGTGCTGGGTGCCGGGTGCTGGGTGCCGGATGCCGGATGCCGGGTGCCGGATGCCGGGTGCTGGGGTGCCGGATGCCGGATGCCGGGTGCCGGGGGCTGGGTGCCGGATGCCGGGTGCCGGGTGCCGGATACCGGCTGCCGGATAACGGCTGCCCGATGCCGGCTGCCCGATGCCGGTTGCCGGATACCGGCTGCCGGATACCGTCCGCAAGGTGCGTCGTTGCGAAGGGGAGTGGCCAAGATGATGCGAGTCGTTGCCGTGGGTCTATTGATGGCTACCAGCGCCGCCGGCGTGGCACTGCTCGCGCAAGCGGGTATGCCGGAAGCCACTTCGCTGTTTGGCAAGCCGTTGTCGCCACCCTCACCGATTCCAAATCAGGCGAAGCTCGAGAAGGACCTGCAGGACGCGCAGTCGGTGGCCGACACCAGCAGCGCCGATGCCATGATCTGGATCGGGCGGCGACTCGGGTACCTGTGGCGCTACCAGGACGCCATCGCACAGTTCACCAAGGGCATCGAGCGCTACCCGAATGACGCGCGCTTCTACCGGCACCGTGGCCATCGCTACATCACGGTCCGGCAGTTCGCCAAGGCCGTCGCCGATTTCGAGAAGGCCGCATCGCTCATCCAAGGCAAGCCGGATGAGGTCGAACCCGACGGCGCCCCGAATCCGTCCGGCGTGCCGCGCAGCACCCTCCAGTTCAACATCTGGTACCACCTCGGCCTCGCACACTACCTGCAGGGCAACTACCAGCGCGCCTACGATGCCTACGTCGAATGCATGCGCGTATCGAAGAACGACGATTCGGTCATCGCCACCGCGGACTGGATGTGGATGACGCTCATGCGCCTCGGACGGAAGGCCGAAGCGGCCAAGGTGCTGGAGCGCATCACGCCGAAGATGGACATCCTCGAGAACGCGTCCTACCACCGCCGGCTGCTCATGTACAAAGGGCTCGAGAAGCCCGAGACGTTGCTCGACACCGCGAAGGCGGACGACACCACCATCGCCACGCAGGGGTACGGCGTGGGCAACTACTACCTCGTCACCGGCGACACCACGAAGGCGAAAGAGGTCTTCCAGAAGGTCATCTCGGGTGGCGGCTGGAATGCCTTCGGCTACATCGCGGCGGAAGTGGACCTGGTCAGGATGAAGTGATCGCCATTCGGGTGCCGCCCCCTGGCCGATTGGGCAGGGTCTCGCGCCGTGTCTATCGCGTCTGATAGAGGCAGGAGGCATCATGGTACGAGTGGGCGTTATCGGATCCGGGGACGTCGGACGAGTCCTGGCCAGGGGCTTCAAGCAGCACGGCTACGACGTGCTGATCGGGAGCCGGGATGGTGGCAAGCTGACGGAGTTCTCGCAGGAGACCGGGATTCCGTCCGGTACGTTCGCCGAGGCCGCGGCCTTTGGCGAGCTCCTCGTGCTCGCGGTCAAGGGCTCGGCTGCGGCCAATGCGCTCCGGGAGGCCGGCGACACGCAGGTCGCGGGCAAAGTCGTTGTCGACACCACCAACCCCATCGCGGATGCACCGCCGGAGGACGGCGTGCTCCGCTACTTCACGGGTCCAAACGACTCGCTGATGGAACAGCTGCAGTCGGCGTTCCCGACGGCTCGCTTCGTGAAGGCGTTCAACTGCGTCGGAAACGCGCTGATGGTGAATCCGTCGTTGGGCGGCGGGAAGCCGTCGATGTTCATCTGCGGCAACGATGGCGAAGCCAAGGCGGCCGTGGCCCGGGTGCTCGAGCAGTTCGGTCACGACGTTTGCGATATGGGCAGCGCCAAGGCGGCGCGGGCGATCGAGCCGCTGTGCATGTTGTGGTGCATACCGGGTTTCCAGCACAACGACTGGCGCCACGCGTTCGCGATGCTGAGGGGGTGACTCACGCCGAGGCGACGATGACCGCGAACGAGTCGCGCCGCCAGGTCACTTCCGGCGTCAGCCCAGCGCCCCGCATCAGTGAGAGCTCCGCGGCCAGCGGGACGTAGAAGTCCTCGTGCGACCAGGCGCGGAGAAAGCCCTCCGCCTTGCGGCGGCCGTAGCTCGCCGCGAGGTGGTCGCGCCAGAGCGCCCGCCCGGTTGCCGCCAGGGGGCCGTGGGTCGCGGGGTGACAATCTGCGCTGATCAATACGCCACCAGGACGTAGCGCGGCCTTGATCCGGCGATACAGTGCCCTCTTGGCCCGGTGGTGTTCGATGTGGTGGAGCGAGAAGGAGGCGGTTACCGCGTCGCAGCGCGGCAGAGCGGCCATCAGGAAACTGTCGAACACCAGGGTGGTGCGCGCCCGGGGCAGCCGTCTCGCCGCCAGCGTTAGCATACCCTCGTCTTCGTCGATCCCGACGAGGCGCGCGCGGGTCACGGCCTTCGCCACCCGATGCGCGAGCGCACCCGTCCCCGTGCCCAGGTCGACGACAGCCTCGATGGGATGGCCGGCCGCGGGCAGGGCCGCAACCGCGGCCTCCAGCATCTCCTCGTAGTGAGGGATGAACGTGCGAATCCGGGCGTCGTACTCACCCAGGTCGATGTTGAGGTGCGTCGATACGGCCATGCTCACACCCTGAACCTGTAAGCCATCGGGCCGTACCTGCCGTAATAGCTCATCGGCGGAGTCATGGAATCGGTGCCCGGGTTGGGCGCCATGCTATCCGAAGACGATGCGGGTTCGTAGAACCACCCTAGCCGATGCTGCCGCCCTGACGGCGTTCGGCCGGCGCCTGTTCGGGCAGACCTTCGCACCCGAGAACAGCCCCGACGACCTAGGGGCGTATCTCGACGAGACCTATGTGGAGGCGCGGCAGCTGGCCGAGCTCGCGGACCCTCAGGTCGAGACGCTCCTGGTCGAGGACGGCGAGGCACTCATCGCCTTTGCGCAACTGCGCGAAGGCGCTCCTGGAAGCGGTGTCACAGGCGGGCGGTCGATCGAGCTCTGGCGGTTCTACGTGGACTTCGACTGGCATGGCCGCGGTGTCGCCCCGTTGCTGATGCGGGCGGTCGAGGATGCCGCTCGTGCCCGGGACGCGGTCACACTATGGCTGGGAGTGTGGGAACGCAACGTCCGCGCCCAGGCGTTCTATCGGAAGCAGGGCTTCACGGTGGTGGGATCGCAAATCTTCACGCTCGGCTCCGACCCGCAGCGAGACCTCGTGATGGCGAAGGGGGTGTAGGTTCTGGGGTTCCGCGTGCATCTGCGGCCATCTGCGGCTAATCTGCGACCCATGCGCCCGCGCCAGCTCATCTTGGTGCCTGCGGTGTTCGTGGCTTTGGCTTCGACACCCTCGTCCGCGCAGTCGCCGGCCCCTCCAGCCGCCGCACCATCGGCGTTCGAGCTGCCAAAGCCGACCGGACCGTTCACGGTGGGCACCACGACGTTCCGGCTGATCGACGAGGGCCGCACCGACGCGCTGGCGGACAGCCCGGAGAAGCGACAGGTCGTGGTTCACGCCTGGTATCCCGCCGTCAACGCCGCGAGTGGCGAGCGAGCGCCCTATCTGCGCGATGGATCGATGGAGGCACGCACTTTCGCGACCTTGCTGCGCCAGCCGGAGTCCGCGCTCGATTACCTGAGCAAGACGCGCACCTACTCGGTGCTGGACGCAGCGCCCCGGACCGGGGAGCAGTTCCCGGTGCTGCTGTTCTCGCTCGGTTACACTGCGATCGGGTCGTCGTACACGGCGCTGCTCGAAGATCTCGCCAGCTACGGATACGCCGTGCTCAGCGTGATTCATCCCTACGAGTCCATGGCCGCGACACTGGCAGACGGCCGCGTCGTCACGATGCTCGACGCCCAGAAGCAGCTGCGCAAGGGGATTCGCGACGTCTTCGACGAATGGGCCAAGGAAGGGGACACGATGGCGACCGTCACCCGCGCCAGGGATGAGACCGAAGCGCTGACCGTCATGCGCGGCTACCTGGGCACCTTGCCGATCACCACCGCAGTCGTGACGAGGTGGGTGGAGGATACCGCTTTCGTGCTCGACCGCCTCTCCAGGCTCCCCACAGGCCCTGCGGCGCGCCTCGCCGCCCGGTTGGATCTCGGCCATCTTGGCGCCTTCGGTCACTCCATGGGCGGCGTGGCCTCGGCCGATTTCTGCGCGCGCGATCGCCGCTGCCGCGCGGCCCTGAACCTGGACGGCATCCCTCAGTACGGTTCGCTCATCGACACGCCGTTCGGGCGTCCGTTCCTGATGGTCTACTCCGCGCGTGAGGGCCGGCTGGGTGCGAGCGACGCGATCTACCGTCGTGCCGCGAAGCCGTACCTGCGCGTGGACGTCGCCGATACCCTGCACAACGATTTCTCCGACATGGTGCTCTGGGGCGGCCCGCTCACCGGACGGCCCATTTTCGGAAAGCTTCCCGGGACTCGGGCGGTCGCCGTGACGCGACTGATCGTGCGCGAGTACTTCGATCAGGAACTGAGAGGCCGCCGCTCGCCGCTGCTGTCAGGCCGGACGACGGTCGAGGGCGTCCGCGTGCATTGACCTCCCGTCGTTTCGTGCTTGGAATGGTCGAATCAGGGGAACGGATGCACTCTCCATGACGCGAGTTGAAGGGTCAATCCTGGAGGCACCCGATGCGGAAAGTGGTCTACGGCGGCGCGTGCAGTCTCGACGGGTTCATGGCCGGACCGAACGGCGAGCTGGACTGGCTGGTCTTCAGCAAGGACGTGCAGAAGGAAATGGCCAGAACGTGGGCCAGCAGCGACACGCTGCTCTTCGGGCGACGAACCTGGGAAGGGGCGGTCGCCCAGGGTGGCGGCTCGACCACGCCCGGCGTGAAGGGCTACGTCTTCTCGCGCACGCTCACCTCGATCGCCGAGCCCGGCGTCGAGCTGATTCGAGATGACGCCGGCACGTTCGTACACGCCCTGAAGTTACAGCCGGGGAAGGACATGGTCGTGATGAGTGGCGGCAACCTCGCGCGCTCGCTGTTCGATGCCGGCGTCATCGACGAGATCGGGCTCAACGTCCACCCCGTGTTGCTCGGCAGCGGGGTGCCAGCGTTTGTGAGCGGCGCCAGTCGTACCCAGCTGGAGTTGACCGAATGCCGAAAGCTCGACGGAGGCTGCGTGCTTTTGATCTACAAGGTGAAGCACTGACGAGGAGAGGCAGCGCGATGAATCTGGTGATCTCTTGAGGTGGTGAGCTGGTGATCGATCTTGGGATCGCAAGATCTTGGGATCTATCTTCGGATCTATCGGATTTATCTTCAGATCTATCTCGCGAGCGAAGCTACCTCCCGATCGGGTCGCCTGGGTCAGCCCAGGCGGGGGCGATCGGGTTCAGCGGGCCGGTGCCGGGTGTGGGTGCGATGACGGCACGATGGGGCGCACGCTGATACGGTAGCCGGTCCAGGTGAGCAGCATGCCAATCAGCTCCGTCACGTAGAGCACCTCGGTGTGGCCCATCCGGGTCGCGGTGCCGCCGATGCCCGGCAGGATCGCGCCAACGGCAATCAGGATGTTGGCGTACATCCGGTGCTTCGTCGCCGGATCCTGGCTGTAACGCACGGCCGACAGGATGGCGCCGCCAATCAGGAAGACAACCGCGTAGAGGTTGACGAACGGGCTGAAGAGGCGCACCCACGGCCAGCCGAAGACGCGCCCGGTGAGACGATGCGCTTCCACCAGCGTGTAATCGACCGGTGCCAGCACGACGCAGACCGAGGCGACGAGCACGTAGAGGATGAGCGTGGTGGTGAGCAGGTGCGCCGTGCCCCGTTTGAGCATCAGGTACACCGTGCCTTGCGCGAGCGGCGCGCCGCCGAGGAGCGCGCCCGTGATGTACCAGGCCTTGAAAATGACGGGGTTCCACCCCAGCACCGTGGTCCATGCCTCGGTGAACGTGCCAGCACCATAGGTGCCAATCCCGACTGCCCACCACAGCAGGTGCAGCCGCTCGGGATACGCCCGCCAGCGCCGGTAGATCTCCAGCGCGAAGGGAATGGCCAGCACGGTCGTGACGATCGGTATGTAGTGAACGAGGGTGGGTTGCATGACGCTCCTGATCCCTGACCCCTGACCCCTGACCCCTGATCCCTGATCCTGATCCCTGATCCCTCAGAACGCCCCGACATTGACGCCCACGGTGAAGCTGCGGCCGCGAGCGGGAGCGAACTGGAACTGCTCCCGGTAATACTTGTTGGTGAGGTTCTCGACCGCGAAGGTCAGCCCGAGCCGGTCCCGTCCGCGCGTGAGGTTGATCCCCCAGCCGATGCGCTGCACACCGAATCCCTCAAGCGAGTACAGGTCCTGCGCGATCAGGAACGGCGAGTCGAGCAGGGTCTCGGCCACGCGTTCCACCTCGGATTGGGCGCGGATGCCGTACTCCACCCACCAGCGGCTCCGCGGCTCGGTGTAGCGGACGGCTGCGATGACCTTCGACGGCGTGATGTTGTCGGCGGGCGTATCGTCCAGCGACTCGCCGTCGAGCGGGTTGACACCGTCGGTAATCGTCCCCCGCGTGAAGGCCCCGGACGCCATCAGTGTCAGCACGCCGCGGCCGATCAGGATCGGTGCGTCGACACTGAACTCGACACCGGTGATCCGGACGTCGGCGTAATTGGTCGTCTGTGCCAGCGGTCCGGCGGGCGAGGTGGCGACGACGAGATCCTGCGCAATGAAGTCGTAGTATTGGTTCACGAAGAAGTAAGCCCCGCCCGAAACCCGCCCAGCCGCGAACTTGGCGCCGGTGTCGAAGTTGTTGCCCGTCTCGGGCTTCACCAGCACGTTGGGCACGATGCTGCCGATCGTGGCCGGTCCCGCGAAGAACATCTCCTCGAGGTTCGGATGGCGGTAGCTGCGCCCGAAGCGGATGAAGGGGCTCACCTGGCCGCCCTGGTTGGCCACCAGCCCGATGTCCCCGGTCAGCGACTGCCGGGTGTAGGTGTCACCGTTCGGGTTGGGGAGCGTCGCGGAATCGATTGGCGGCTGCGCGCCGGCGATGACGGCACCGATGTCGTAGCCTGGCGTTGCCTCCGAGGTCACGTTCCAGAAATCGCCGCGGAGGCCCGCGATGAGCGACAGGTTCGCGCGGAGGCGCCATTCGTCCTGCGCGAACAGAGCGATGTCGCGGAGGCTGGCGTCGGGCACGCGAACCGGGTTCCCCGGCACTGGCGGCCCCAGCGGCATTGGCGAGGGCAGCACGACCGGGGCCGGCCCGCGCTGGCCCAGGACCACCTGACCGACAAGCGACGTCTGGGTGCTGGTCGAACGGCGATCGCTGCTGTTGTCCTGATAGAACGTGAGCCCGGTCGTCAGCAGGTGATTCGATGCCGGCACGAGCACGGCCTGGATGTCCACTCCGGGCGTCCACACCCGCTGCTCGGTGTTCGAGAGCACGTCGAGCCGGAACACGCTGATCGGGAAAAAGGCGGTCGGCGTCGGCGCGGGGAACTGCACCGGCAGCAGGTTCTGCAGCAGGCGTTCGGTCCGCTGGTAGTAGGCGGTCGCCGACAGGTTCGCCAGCCACGGCGTGACCGCCTGCGCCTCGTAACGCGCCGACACGCGATCGAGGTTGCTGAACGGCAGCGACGTGTGGTTGAAGAAGTAGGGCTGTTCGAAGTCGGGAAACCCGATGTCCTCCATCCGCCGCCGCTGGTAGCGAATGCGAACGGATCGGCGCTCACCCAGCTTGATCTGGCTCGACGCGTTCACGTAGTTGCCGTGCGCCTGCGAGTTGAGCACCTCATTTTCGGTGCGCACGTAGGGCGCGTTGAAGGGCTCCGGAAACGCGTTGAAGGCGAAGCCGAAGTTGTCATCGATCGTGTCGGCCTGATGGAGGACGCCGGACTCGTGCAGGGGCCGTGTGTCCTCGACGCCGAGATCCCCAGCCGTGTAGTCCTCGAAGTCCTCCGCGCCGGCCTGGACGCGCACCGTGAAACGCGGCGACGTGAACCCGACCGTGCCGGTGCCGCGGACGCCGTTCTCGTTCGAGCTGTAGAAGCCGTTGAACCCGTAGAGCCACCGGTCGACGGGCGAGAAGGTGGCTTCGTTGGTGATGATGTTGATGGTACCGGCCAGCGCGTCGGAGCCATACATCAGCGTCCCCGCGCCGTTCACGACTTCCATGCGGTTGATGGCGTCGGGCGAGACCAGGCCGACTTCCGCACCCGTGCGATCGGTCGCCTGCCGCGCGGTGTTGAGGCGCTCGCCGTCGACGAGGACCAGCAGCCGCGTCGAATCCAAGCCTCGCAGTCGCGGGCGGACGCCGAACGGCCCGTTTCCCACCGGCGTGATGTTGGCGGCCATTGTCAACGCGTCGCCGCTGGAGGTCTGGTTGGTCTGCTCGATAGCTGCCTTCGTGATGGTGTCGATGTGCAGCGGGATCTGCTTCGTCTCGCGCTCGGCGCGCGATGCGGTGACGACGACCGCCGAGGTGACCGCGCCCACGTCCAGCGTCAGCGGCACGTCGAGCGCCGCCTCGGCGCTTTCGATGATCACGGTCTGGGCGGCCTCCGAAAAGCCCTCGCGCGTGACGCTGACCAGATAGGTCCAGGTCG
>DATLLC010000144.1:0-10671 GCA_035538015.1 Vicinamibacterales bacterium | reverse complement strand
CGCCTCCCGGAGCTCGGCCTGCAACCGGAGCGCGAGGAGGACGCGCGCGCACTGAGTGGAAAGCCAGTCAGCGAGCTGGAACTCTTCGTCGCCCCACGATCGCGATGTCACCGAATAGACCACGAGCGCTCCCGACACGTGATCGCCCAGACCGATTGGCGCACCGAGCACGGCTCGTGCCGGTGACGCGGCTGGCAGCAGATCCGGGCGAAGGCTGAGGTCGTCGATCGCCGCCGGCCGGCACTGCGCCGCGATGATCGCCGCAAAGGCGTTGCCGCCGAGAAGCTCCGGGTCGAGCGCGTCGGGCGTTGCAGCGACCAATGCCCGTCGAACCGGACCGTGGGCCGACTGCTCGAATACGGCAATCGCGGCGAGCTCGCCGCCGAACAGCTCGAGCCCGGCGCGCCCGATGTGCTCGAGGGCAACGCTCTCGGTAGGGGAGAGCCGCGCCATGTCGAGCAGGCCCTCGAGCAGTCGCTCGCGCCGTTCCAGCGCCGTGTTGAGGCCCGCGATCTCCTCGGCCTGCGACTGGAGCTCCACGTTCTGCGCCGCGAGCTCCTCGCCCTGATACGAGACCTCCTCGGCCTGCGCCGCGAGCTCCTCATTCTGCTGCGCCAGCTCCTCGGCCTGAGCGCGGAGCTCGTCAGCCTGCTCTCGTACGTCGTCGAGCGCGCCCTCGAGCCGGTTCCGCAGCGCGAGAATCAGATGGACCGCCACGGCGCCAACGCCGATGTTGGCCATCGTTGCGCCGAAGTTCGCCCGCAGCTCCTCGAACGACAGGACGCCGGGTGGCAGCAGCCAGAAGAGCTTCACCGCATGGAACACCACGAAAATCGCGGCCATGCTCCAGAGCGCGACGCGATCCCGCGTCCACACGCACACCAGCAGCGGCAGCGCGTAAGTGAGGGGAAAGATGATGGTGTCGAACACCAGCAGCCGGATCGCGCCCCAGGCGAGCACGAGCGCCGCGGAGACCACCAGCGAAACGGTCCGGCTCGGCCGCTGAGTGGACACGAGGGCGTCAGTGTCCATCGAACTGGTGCACGCAGTGGGCGAGCGTGCGCAGTCGGAAGGAAGCAGCCGGACGCTCGGCTTTCCCGAGCACCACGACGCCGCCGACCGCGAGCGCAGCGACGATGCGCCGGCAGAGAGTTGCGGCCACATCGCTCCGCAAGTACATCAACACATTGCGGCACAACACGAGATCCCAGGGCCCTTCGGCTACGCGTTGTGTGATGTCGTCCACGGCCCACGTGATGCGAGCCCGCAGGGTGTCCGTCAGGCGCCATCCGGTAGCGGTACGCTCCAAGTAGCGGGTGCGCAGTTCGGGAGGCAATCCCGCCAGCGTCCGCTCATCGACGAGCCCCGACCGCGCGGCGGTGATGGCGTCGGCGCGGCAATCCAGTCCGACAACCTCCGCCCGCGCGAGCAGGCCCGCTTCGGCCAGCAGCATCGCCAGGCTGTACACCTCGGCGCCGAACGAGCATCCGAGGCTGATGACTCGCAGCGTACCCGGACGCGCCGCCAGCGTCGGCACGACGCGTGTTTGCAGCGCCGTGAAGACGTCGGCGTCGCGGAAGAAGCTCGAGACGCCGATCAGCAGCGTATTCAGCGCGGTGGAGTGGAGCGTGTCATCCTGCTCGAGTTGCGCCAAGGCTGCGGTCTCTGATGACGCGCTGACCGCGCGCAGACAGGCGGCCACTCGCCGCCTTAGCGGCGCGGCGCGATACGCCCCCGCGTCCAGGCCTGCGCGCGCGAGGACGATGGCGGGAAGGCCGTCTACGCAGTCGGCGAAACCGGCGTCCTGTGAGGTGTGAGGTGATGCCAGGTGGCGCGCCGGGCGCACCGCCGGTCGAGGTGCCCTCGGGGCGCGGAATCGAACGTGGCTCAGATCCATGGGGGCTGGACGCGCGCGCATTCTACTCTTCCCGGACCCCTTCCGGGCTCGGCCGTTCAGTTAGTCGGCCGGTCTCCCCGCGCGGACGACCCCGGTGAGCCGCGGGTGCTGCCAACGGCTTCATCCAGTGTGGCGGTCCACTCCAGCTGGTCCGACTCAATCACGAGATAGGACACGCGCGGTTCGTCCTCGACATAGGCCGTGTCGGCGCCGGCCCCCTGGCGATCGACGACCACCTGGAGCGGCCGGCCGCTGATGGCGCTGTACAGCGAAACGCGGAAGCGGCCCTGGGCAGGCGGGCTTCCATCACGGGTCTGCCAGCGAAGTCGCAGCGCGCCGGTGACCACGTCGAAGGATTCGGTCTGACGGTCCCCACGGCCGGACCACGTGCCGAGGGCGCGCCAGACCGTGCTATCGGCTGGAGCGGAGGTGGATGGCTCAACCCGCGCGACCGCCCCGTCGCAGCCCGGACCGAACGACACGAGCGCGAGCAGCGACAGGCCGACGATCGCGAAGCGCACGGAGCTCACCAACTTTTCAGGGACGGACCCAACGGAAGCGCCGACGCCTTGACGGATCCCGGCTCCGGCTGCCGGTTCCCGTCTGCCGGTCCCCGGTTCCCTACGTCGTCGACGGCAGCGCCCCGCCGCGGACCGCTCGCCGCACCAGGTTCCGCATCAGCGGAATCTTGTACGCGTTGTGCCGCAGCGCCGACGCGCCTTCGATGGCCCGCTCGCCCGCGAGCGTGGCCGTTTCCTCGTTCGCCGGCCGGCCCGCGATTGCGGCCTCGACAGACTCCAGGCGCAACGGGCGCGCGGCGACCGCGCCAACGGCGATGCGCGACTCCGCGATCCGGTTGCCGTCGATCTTGATCGCCGAGGCCACGTTCACCAGCGGGAAGTCCCACACCTGGCGATCGCGCACCTTCTCGAAATAGAAGCGCGCGCCCGCCCACGTCGCCGGGATCCGGATGGCCGTGAGCAGCTCGCCGGGCTGCAGCACATTCATGCGGGTGATGTCGGTGCCCGGCCCCATGAAGTAGTCGGCCGCTTCGACGATGCGCTCGCTGCCGCGGCGGCGAATCACCATCTGGGCGTCGAGGGCGATGAGCGCGGGTGCCGTGTCCGACGGGCTCACCGCCACGCAGCGATCCGCGTTGAGGATGGCGTGCTCGCGGTTCACGGCCGTGGGGGTGTCGGCGTAGCAGATGTTGCCCCCGGCGCGGTAGCAGTGCCAGCCGCGTCGGTAGTACCAGCACCGCGTATCCTGCGACACGTTGCCGCCGAGCGTGCCCTGGTTGCGGATCTGCGGTGACGCTACCAGGCCGGCTGCCTCGGCGAGGACGCCGAAGCGTTCACGGACCACCGGATGCTCGGCGATCTCGGTGAGCGTCGTCATGGCGCCGATCTCGAGGCCCCCGCCGGCTTCACGAATGCCCTGGAGCTCGGCGATCTGGCTCAGCTCCACGACTGCGCTCGTCCGCTTGGTGCGGTCCTTGAGCCAGTCGAACGAGTCCATGCCGCCCGCCAGGATCCAGGCCTCCTCGCCGCGAGTGTCGAGCAGATCCAGCGCATCGTCGATGCTCGTCGGCTGGAACAGCTGGAACGGCGGAATCACGTCGTGCACGATTGCCATGGCGTTTCTCCTCGTTCCTCAGATATTTGCCGTCAACGGTTCCTGCATGGGACGCCCGTGCTCCAGCGCCATCAGGATGGTGTCGAGTGTCACCGGCGCGCGTCGATAGACGTCGTCGCCGAGCGCGTCGGACAACGCGTTGAGGATGGCGCATGCGCCTGCCGCCACCGGCGGCTCGCCGATGCCGCGGGCGCCGACTGGCGTCTCGGGGTCTGGGATGTTCAAGGCTTCGCCCTTCATGTTGCGCGGGATGTCGAGGATCGTCGGCGGCCGGCTCTGATACATGCGCGTGGCGAGCGCGAGACCGTAGTGCTGGTCGTAGACCGTCTTCTGCGCCAGCGCGTGGCCCATGCCGAGCACCGAGCGTCCCATCAGCTGCCCGTGGTATGCGCGCGGGTGGATGATGGTGCCCGAGTCGCCGATGGCCGTGTAGTCCACGACGCGATACGCGCCGGTCTCCACGTCCACTTCGACTTCTGCGAATCCAGCCACGAACGAGAAGCTCGTGCCGTCGCGCGGATACGTGTCGCGGGCCACGCCCATCAGCCCCTGGCCGGCAAGCGCCGTGGCGGAGGTGGCCGTCACCTTGTTGATGTTCTCGGGCAGTTCGTGCCCGTCGAACTTACCGCCCAGCTCGACGGCCTTGCGGGCCACCTCGGCGAGCGTCATGCTGCGTCCGCCGCCCGAGACGCGGCCCCCGGCAACCTGATACGACGCGGGGCTGCCGCCGAGCGTTCTCGCGGCCACTTCCTTTGCCTTGGCGATAGCGTCCGACGCCGCCGCGTGGGCCGCGCGGCTCATCGCGTGGGTCGTCTGGCTGCCGCCCGACACGCAGGTCCAGGGGAGGTTCTGTGAGGTGTCTCCCCAGGCGAGGACCACGTTCTCCCAGGGCACGCTCATCATTTCAGCGGCCACGCGGTGGACGTCGAAGACCGATTCGGTGCCGAGGTTGCCGACGCCCGACTGGATGTACATCTTGCCGTCCGGCTTGATGACGAACAACCCGTCGAAGCCAACCGACCCGGCGACGAAGCTGCTGACGGCAACCCCGACGCCGCGGACCTTCGAGCCGACGCGCTGGCCGGACCGCGCCTTGCGCTCGTCCCAGCCGAACACTTCCTTGCCGCGGTCGAGCGCCTGCTTGATGAACGAGCTGGTGGCGTAGCCGCGCTGCCCCTCGCGGTTGGCCGGCCCGAGCTTCGCCTTGCCTTCCGGCGCGTTGAGGCGGCGGATGACGACCTGGTCGATGTTCAGCTTGCGTGCCGCCTTCGCGAGCACGGGCTCGAAGATCATGATCGCCTGCAGGCCGCCCGGCTGGCTCTGCGCGCGGCGGGGCGGCGTGTTGGTCAGCACGGTGATCGCGCGCGAGCGCATCGCCTCGGGCTGGTACAGGAGCGACACGAAACGGCTGCCGCTGGCCGCGTCACCCTGCGCCTCGTAGGCGCTGTTCTCGCCGATCGTGTACATGTCCACGGCCAGGAGCCGGCCATCCTTGGCAAAGCCGGCCTTGACCCGCCCGTGCACCGCCGGGCGGATGCCGCCGATGTACTGCTCTTCTTCGCGCGTGATGCGCATCATCACCGGCGCGCCGGCCTTCTTCGAGAGCAGCGCCGGGATCATGCACTGCACCGACCCGGTTGCCCGGCTGCCGAAGCCGCCGCCGGTGTACTCGGTGATGAGCACGACGTCTTTCGGATCCAGCCGCAGCCAGCGCGAGATCGAGGCCACGGTCTGCACCGCGCTCTGCGTGCCCGAGTGCATGAAGAGCTTGCCGTTCTGCCAGTAGGCGAGCGCCGTGCGCGGCTCGAGCACGTGATGCTGGTTGTTCGCCACCGAGAACGTCTCGTCGAGCACGAGCACTGCGCTCTTGAAGCCGGCCTCCACGTCCCCGTACTCCCACTCGACCTGCGGCTTGCCCATCGGCATCTTGCCCTGGTCGTATTCGGCGAAGTCGGCCTCGGTCCACTTGAGCGTCTGCACCTCGAGCGGCCCTGGCGGCGTGCCCGGCGCGGTCTGCGGGCGGCCCCAGACGTTGCCTTCCTCGCGCGCGTTGGGTCCGTCGGGCCGCAGGCTGACGATCGGATCGACGACGAAGGGCAACGGCTCGAACTCCACCTGGATGGCTTCGATGGCGGCGGCAGCCGTCTCCTCGTCCACGGCGGCCACGGCAAGCACCGCCTCGCCCGCGTAGACCGGCTCGTCGGTCAGCGCGCGCTCGGCCTTGGGGTTGGCGCGAATCGTCTCGCCGAGGTCGGTGACCGAGTCGGCCGGTTCCGGCAGTTCGCTCGCGCGCAGGATGGCGCGTACGCCGGGCATGGCCTCCGCCGCGCTCGTGTCCACGCTCCGCACCCGCGCGTGCGGAACGGGGCTGAGCAGAAGCTTGGCGAACAGCATGCCCTCGGCGCGGAAGTCCTCGGCGTACTTCGACTTCCCGGTGACCTTCGCGAGCAGGTCTGGGGTCTGGTAGTTCTGACCGACGAGTTTCGTGTCAGCCACGGGCCACCTCCCTCGAAATCGCCGCACCGCGTTCGAGCGCCGTCAGGATCTTGTCGTAGTCCTGGCAGCGGCAAAGATTGCCCGAGACGCCGTGCGCCAGCTCCTCGCGCGTCGGATTCGGGTGTTTCTTCAGGTAGCCCACCGTCGCCATGATGAACCCCGACATGCAGAAGGCGCACTGGAAGCCCTGTTCCTCCAGGACACCCCGCTGCACTGGATGGAGCGTCCCGTCGGCGGCCGCGAGACCCTCGATGGTCTGAATCGTCTTCGAGCGGACCGAATGCGTCAGGACCGAGCACGAGTAGCGCGGCACGTCGTCCACGAGGACGGTGCAGGCGCCGCACTCGGCCCGGTCGCATCCGAGCTTGGTTCCGGTCAGCCCCAGCTTGTAGCGAAGCGTCATCGCCAGGGTTTCCTGCGGCGCGACGTCCACGCGCCGGCTCTGGCCGTTGACGGTGAGCGTCAGCAGCCGTTCGACGCTGCCCGCCCGCGCCGCCTGGCCGGAAACCAGCGGGCTGCTGCGGAACAGGTAGGCGGCCGAGGAGACCGCGACGCCTCCGGCCACCACGCCCTTGATGAAGTTGCGTCGGGAAACCCCGTTCGGCGTCACGCGGGTCGTTTGCGCGTCGTCGTGTGACATGTCCATCACCCCTCCAGAGGGCCGCAGGCGGCAGTTGCGAGCGTCGTCGATCGGTCGATCGGGGCGACTATATCGCAGGCCGGTCCCAAATGGGATACGTCGCGTCGGCTGAGGTCCGGGCCAGCTCGGCCTATTCGCCGGCCCTGTGCATGTCTGCATTAGATGGATAGGCCGCGATTTCCGGATTTGAGCTGGGCGCGTCCATCGAGCTGCTGTTGCCAAACCGAAAGCGCAATAGTAGAACTCCCGAACCGATGCCCCTCGCCCATCGCCCCGACGGCCGGCGCCGGATCTCGCCGCTCATGCTGATCGCGATCTTTCTCGGCGCCCTCGCCGCGCCGTTCGCCCAGACACCCCCTGCCACGGTCGTCAAGACCGCCCTTCACGACTTCAGGGTGGAAACCGTCGCCGGCGGGCTCGTGCATCCCTTCGCGATGGCCTTCACGCTGGAGGGAGACCTGCTCGTGACCGAGCGCCCTGGCCGCCTTCGCATCGTCCGCAAGGGCGTGCTGGTCGGCGCGCCGGTCGCCGGGCTGCCGGACGTGCTCGCGCTGGGCCGCGGCGGCATGCCGCAAGACGGACGGGAGCAGCCGGGCATGCGCGACGTCGTGCTCCATCCGGACTTCGCGAGCAATCGCCTGATCTACATCAGCTACACGAAGCCCGGCGCGAATGGACTCGGCAACCTCGCGGTGGCCCGCGGGCGTTTCGAGCACGATCGCCTGTCGGACGTGAAGGAGATCTTCCATGCCGACGCGTCGGGCAACGGCAGCGATCGGTCGTCACAGTGGGGCGGGCGGCTGGCCTTCGATCGGCGCGGCTATCTGTTCATCACGGTTGGCGATCGGCAGTGGCCTTCGGCCGGCGATCTCGCGGCGCACCCGGCGCAGGACCTCTCCAGGCACAACGGCAAGACGGTGCGGCTGCACGATGATGGCCGGGTCCCGGCAGACAACCCGTTCGTCGGCCACTCTGGTGTGCGTCCAGAGATCTGGACCTACGGCCACCGCAACGCCCAGGGCCTTGCCGTGCATCCCGAAACCGGCGACGTCTGGCTCGACGAGCACGGCCCGCAAGGCGGCGACGAGCTGAACCTGATTCGCCCGCGCCTCAACTACGGGTGGCCGGTGATCGGCTTCGGCGTGAACTACCGGACCGGCCTGGCCATTCACGAGGGCACGCAGAAAGACGGCATGGAGCCGCCGCGGCACGTGTGGGTGCCGTCGATCGGCGTGACCGGCATGCTCTTCTACACCGCGCAGAAGTTCGCCGGCTGGAAGGGCGACATGATCGTCGCGAGCCTGGCTGGGCAGCGGCTCGTGCGGCTGCGGCTCGACGGCCAGCGCGTGATTGCCGAGGAGACGCTCATTCACGGCATGGGCCGCTTGCGCGACGTTCAACAGGGTCCGGACGGGCTCGTCTACGTCGCGGTTGACGGCGACGCGCGCGGCTTCGACGGGGCACCGACGCCGATTCTCCGCCTGGTACCGGTCGAGCGCCGTTAGGTTCGCCGTCCGCTCCGCGGCCGTCGGAGTCGAATTTCGGCTATCGTCTCCGCTCGAGAGGTGGTTCGATGCCTGACCTGACCCGTCGCGAGTTCGCCTGGTCGGTGGCCGGTGCCGCTGCCGCGGCGCCGGCACTGGCCCGCCAGGTCGCCGCACCTCACGCCCGGCCCGCGCCACCGCCTCCGACCGTACAAGAGGACGCGCTCGCGGCCCTGTCGCTGGCGGACGCCGCCGCGCGACTGTCGGCCGGGCAGGTGACCTCGGTGGACCTCACGCGCGCCTGCCTGGCGCGGATCGCCGTCTACCAGCCCAAACTGAACGCTTTCATCACCGTGCTCGGCGATCGCGCCCTCGGCGACGCCAGGGCGCTCGACGAAGAGCGACGCGCCGGGAAAGTGCGTGGGCCGCTCCACGGTATTCCCATCGCGCTCAAGGACAACGTCGACACTGCTGGGATCAGGACGACGGCTGCGAGCGCGGTGTACGACGATCGCGTCCCGAAGGAAGATGCGGAGGTGACGCGCCGCCTGAAGCAGGCGGGTGCGGTCCTGATCGGCAAGACGAATCTTCACGAGTTCGCCGCGGGCGGCACGTCGGCGACCAGCTATTTCGGCCCCGTGCGCAATCCGTGGGCGCTCGATCGCAACCCGGGCGGGTCCTCGGGCGGCTCCGCCGCGGCGGTGTCGGTCCCGAGCGCCGCGTAGCAGAGCGCCGCCGACACCGGCGGCTCGATTCGCACACCGTCGTCGAACTGCAGCACGGTGGGGCTCAAGCCGACCTACGGGCTCGTGTCGATTCGCGGCATCGTGCCGCTGACGTTCTCGCTGGATCATTGCGGGCCGATCACGCGCGCGGTGCGAGACGCGGCGATCGTGCTGCAGGCGCTGGCCGGCTACGATCGGCTCGACATCGCCAGCGTGGAGCATGCGAGCGAGGACTACGTGGCGGCTCTGGACCAGCCGGTGAAGGGGCTGCGCCTCGGGATCCCGCGGGCGCCGTTCTTCGACCTGCTCGACGAAGACGTCGAAGCCGCGGTGAACGACGCGATTAAGGTCCTCGCCGGACTGACGCGCGAGATCAAGGACTGCTCGCTCCCGCCCACCAGCGACATCGTGCTCACCGGCGAGATGTCCGCGTACCACCTGGACCTGTTCGAGCAGATGCCCGGCCGCTACATGGTCCCGACCCGTCGCAACCTCCAGGGCGCACGCGACTTCCGCGCCTCCGAGTACGTCCGAGGGAAGTGGAAGCTCGAGTTGCTGCGCCGCACCATCGACGACGCGTTCACCGATGTCGACCTGGTGGTGCTTCCGACGCGCAAGCGGACGCCGCGCACGGTGGACGCGTCCGTGAAGCGCGAACAGACTGACGTGCCGCGGAACCCGGAGCTGGAGAACACCAACGCGTTCAACGCCTACGGCATCCCGGCCGTCTCGGTGCCGTGCGGCTTCAACGCCCACGGACTGCCGATCGGGCTGATGATTGCCGGCCCGCGGTTCAGCGAGGGGCGCGTCCTCGCGCTTGCGCAGGCCTTCGAGAAAGCGACGGACTGGCACACCCGCCGCCCGCCGATCAGGCCCGACACACCGTTGCCGCCGCTGGCGACGACCGAAGACGATCGCCGGTGAGTGGCGGATCGAGGGCCTGTCATCGCTTCGCCGTCTGGAGGCCAGGGCAATGATGGATGCGACTCCGGGAAACGACGTGATTCGGACGGGTCAGATCGAGATCTGGTTTCGGCTGCAAGCAGCGCAAACCGAAGGCCGCATGACGATGTTCGAATTTCTCGTCCCAGCGGGTGCCCGGGTGCCGGTACCCCATAGCCACGACGCCTTCGATGAAACGGTCTATGGATTGGCTGGTGTCACGACCTGGATGCTCGATGGCGAAGCGGTGCGTGTCGGGCCTGGCGACGTCCTCTTCATCCCGCGCGGGCACGTGCATCACTTCGCGAACCTCGACACCGAGGACGCGCGCGAGCTCAGTGTGATCGTCCCGGGGCTGCTCGGTCCCGAGTACTTCCGCGAGGTCGCCGCGGTCGTCAATGCACCCGGACCGCCTAACATCGAACGGGTCATGGAGGTCATGCGACGGCATGGTCTCCGTCCAGCCCCGGCGGTGACGTAATGGACGCCGCAGGTGCGTGGTCGCAATGACCAATTCGGCGTTCTGACGTTCCACAGAAACGGGAGGGAACCCCTATGCCAGCAACGACGTTGCGCTGGGCTCTTCGCGGACTCGTTCTCCTGTCGGTTCCCGTCCTCGTCGTCGCGCAGGAACCGCAGCCCCGCACCATTCCCGAGCGAGTGATCCCCGTGCCGGACACCGTGTCTCCCGGGCTGAAGAAGATCATCGCGTCTCCCATCGCCGCGCGCGCGGAGGTTCCACCGAACAACGAAGTGTGCGGTTAGTTGAGTGGGCCGAGGCGATTCAGCCACAGCACCGGTTGCTGCGCCCGGCGTGACGCCTCGAGATCGACGTCGAACTCGGCAACCCAG
>DATLLC010000143.1:0-16317 GCA_035538015.1 Vicinamibacterales bacterium | reverse complement strand
AGCCCCAATCGCCAATCGCGCAATGAATCGCCAATCACCAATCATCAATCATCAATGGCTCGCTGTTCCGCCCGGCCGCCGCGCCACCAGCAGCGAGCTGCCGCCGATCGGGATGCGCCGCCCGCGCGCGAGCCAGCGTCGCTCGAGGTCCAACACGGCCATCAGGGCCTGCACCGCGGGGCCGGAGGGTGGTTTCAGCTCGCGCCGGATCGCGTCGAGATCGGCAGTAGGACGCCGGCCGAGGCGCGACGGAATGGCCCGGAGCAGCAGGATGGGCAGGGGCAGCGGCCAGAACAGATACGACGAGAACTCCACGGTGAACCCGGCCGCCCGAATGACGCGCGTCAGCCCACTCGTGGTGTAGCGCCGATGGTGGCCGCTGATGGCATCCTCCGTAGACCACAGCCACTGGTAGGCGGGAACGGTCACGTAGAGCCGGCCGCCGGGCGCGATCAAGGTGGCCAGCCGTTGCAGCACGGCACGGTCGTCATCGATGTGTTCCAGCACGTCGAAGAGGCCGGCCGCCGGCAACGCTCCTTCGGCAAATCCCGCATCGTCGAGCGTCGAACAGATGACGGGATCGAGACCGCGGGAACGGGCATTGCGGGCGCCTTCCGGACCCGGCTCGACGACCACGGCCGGCAGGCCGGCGGCCACCAGGGCCCGCGCGACGAAGCCGTTGCCGCCACCGATGTCGAACAGGACGCCGCCCGGCGGAAGGCGGGACATCACCGCCAGGATGCAGGCGTTGCGGTGCTGGAACCAGAAGGAGTGATCCTCGACCTGGAAGCAGAACGCGTTGCCCTCGTCCGGGTAGTCGACGCGCGAGCGTGTCCGCGGCCACCAGAGACCATCTGTTCCGCGTTCGAGGTTGGCCGACAGCGTCCTGGGATCGATCACGACGAAGCGGCAATGTATCATCGGGGCGGTGCTGGCCGCACTCATCGTGGTCTGGGTCGGAGGCTTGCTCGCCGCGCCTCCCCGCCCTTCGAGCTGGCTCGTCCTGCTGTCCGGGCTCCCGGTCCTCGCGCTGATCTCGGCGCGGCAGGCCCGCCGCGAGGGCCGGCCGTGGGCGGCTCACCTGCGGGCCACACCGGACGTGCATGCGCTCGGTCTCGTTCTGCTGTACGCGCTCGGCGTGATGATCGCCGACTCGCACGGCATCAGTACCGATGGCGTGACCTACTTCGCGCAGCTGCGCAGCGTCATCTTCGATCGCGATCTGGACGTGGCCGCCGAGTTCGCGTACCTCGGCCAGCCGCCGCGCCCGAACTACGTGGTGCCGATCGGGCCGGTGCTGCTGTGGCTGCCGCTCTACCTGACGGTTGCGGCGGTGGACACGCTCGGTCGCGGACTGGGACTCTGGTCCGCGCCGGCTGACGCGACGACGATCGGGCTCGGCCTGCCCTACGTCCGCGCGGCGCTGATCTCCTCGTTCGCGATCGGCGCCGCCGGGCTGTTCGCCGTGCTGTGGCACTTGCGCCGCGGCTTCGGTCCCACCGTGGCCTTCATTGCCACCGTGCTGGTGTTCGGCGCCACGCCGCTCTACTGGTACATGGTCTACGAGCCGTCGATGACGCATGCCGCATCGTTCGGCTTCGTCGCGCTGTTCGTGGTCCTTTCAGCGCATTGGCTAATGCAGTCCCCGCGTAATGCGGTCCCTTCGCATTTCACTCCCGAGGGGCGTTCTCGGGCGCTCCCGAATGTTCGTCAGTCGGTGATTCTCGGCGGTCTCCTGGGTCTCGCGTTCCTCGCGCGGTCGCAGGAGTCGCTCTTCGCCATCTTTCCGGGACTGCTCGTGCTGACCGCGTCCGGCGTGCCGGCAGAGGACCGCGTCCGCGGGGCGCTCCGCCTGGCGGGCTGGGCGTTGCTGGGAGCGCTGCCATGGATCCTGTTGCAGCTCGGACACACCTACGTCCTCTTCACGCGTTACGAGTACGACCTGTTCGGGCAGGCGGGGTACTTCAATCCGCTGCGCTCGCGCTGGATCGACACGCTGTTCTCCTCGTGGCACGGATTCCTGTCGTGGACGCCGGTGGCCTACCTCGCTGTCATCGGCACCTTTGTCTACCTGCGGCGTGAATGGCGATGGGCCACGGCCACGCTCGTGATCCTGTTCGTCACGGCATGGGTCAACGGCGCCACGCAGGACTGGGCCGGCGGCTGGTCGTTCGGCGGCCGCCGCTTCTCCAGCGCGCTGGTGCTGCTGGCGCCTGGCCTTGCGGTACTCGTGGACCTCGCGCTGCGGCGCCCGCTGGTGGCACTGGCCCCGGTGGTGGCGGCGGCGCTCTGGTGGAACCACCTGTTGATGGTGCAGTACACCGCGGGCATGCTGCCAAAAGACGATCCCGTGGCCTTCGGCCGCATCGTCCGGCAGCAGGCCGAGCTGCACACGCGCGCCCCGTACTGGTATCCGTTCGCGTTTCCCGCCAACGTGTGGTTCGCATGGCGAGAGGGCGTGCCGGTGGACAAGTACGACGTGCTGTCGCCCGAGACGCCACGGCCGTCCTTTGCGCTGACCTTCGATCGCGTGGCCGAGCGGTTCCTGCTGAGCGGGTGGGACGTGCCGGGCGGCGACGACTGGGGTCCGTGCTGGTGGATTGGCGGCACGCCGGCGGTGATGGCCATTCCGCTGGACCCCAAGGATGCTGAGGTGACGATTCGCGTGCGGACCCGCACGCGATTCGAGGAGCCAGCCGTGCGTGCCCGGCTGGCGATCGAGGTGAACGGGCAGGAAGTGGGTCGCTTCGAGGCCGGGCTGCCCGATGCCACGACGGCCGAGGTGATCGTCCCGGCGGGGTCGGCACGGCAGCTGTTTCGGCGCGGCCTCAACCAGGTGGCATTCCGCAGCCTCGGCGTCGAACGCGTCGATCCCGCAGATACCCGCCCGCCGGGGCCGCTCGCCAGCCGCAGCGCCCGCCAGGTCTGGCCTGTTGCTGTCTACAGCATAGAGCTGGTGTCAGGCGTTCATTGACGATTGATGATTGGCGATTGACGATTTATCGGGCGATTTGCGATTGAGTCATTGGTTGATTCCATTCGGTGATTGCGACATTGGTCGATTGGACCATTCCGAGCGCGACCGCCTGCCAATGTTGCAGTCTCTCAATCGATCGATGCCTCAATCGATTGCGCAATTCGAATGGAGCAATGAGCCAATCGTCAATCGCCGGATGAATCGTCAATCGCCAATCATCAATCATCAATGGACGCAGCTATTGATTCGCTACCACAACCACGCCGCGCCTCGCACGCCAGAAGCGTCGCCGTGAAGCGCGCGGACCAGGCGAGTGTGCACTTCGTCGGAGAACACGTGCTTGACCCAGGCACGGGGCACGTCCTCGTAGAGCGCCTCCAGGTTCGACAACCCGCCGCCGAGCACAATCGCATCGGGATCGAGGAGGTTGATGACGGTGGCCAGCGACCGGGCGAGCCGATCGGCGTAGCGGGCGACCGCCGCAACCGCCTCCACGTCCCCGCATCGGGCGGCGCGGGCCAGAGCCTCCGCGTCGAGGTGCCGGCCGGTTCGCCGCGCTGTGTCTTCGGTCCACCCAGGCCCGGACAGGAACGTCTCGATGCAGCCGCGGCGTCCGCAGTAACACGGCGGACCCGGCCGCTCATCGTCGGCCGCCGCGGGCAGCGGGTTGTGGCCCCATTCGCCCGCGATGTGATGCGCGCCTTCCAGGATGCGCCCGTCGATCACCAGGCCGCCACCGACCCCGGTGCCGAGGATGACGCCGAAGACGACACGGGCACCCGACGCTGCGCCGTCGGTCGCTTCCGATAGGGCGAAGCAGTTGGCGTCGTTGGCCAGGCGTACCGGACGGCCGAGTACGCGAACCAGGTCCCGATCGAACGGCCGCCCGATCAGCCAGGTGGAGTTGGCGTTCTTCACCAGGCCGGAGGCGGGGGAGATGGTGCCCGGCATGCCGACGCCGACCGACGCCGGCCCGCCGAAGCGCTGCTCGAGCGCGTGTACCAGCCCTGCGATCGCCTCGAGCGTGGCGTCGTAGTCGTGCCGCGGCGTGGCGACGCGCAGCCGACCGAGCGCCGAGCCCTCGGCGTCCATCGCCATGGCCTCGATCTTGGTGCCGCCGAGATCGATCCCGATACGCATCAGCGGTTTTTCACGTTTCTCTGCCCACCCTTCACCTTCTGCGTCCCGGTCTGCCCGAACAACACGCCTACCCGCAAGCCCCTCTTCGACGCGTCGATCAGCTGCTGCAGGCGCCTCAATTGTGTCTCCTCGCGCTTGGCGCTGATGACCCACCACATGCCAAGGCGCCTGTAGCCGGGTGGCTGCTCGCTGAAATGTACCCAGGCCGGCGGCACGGCTCGGAAGCGTGCTTCGAGCGACTGCGGGAACCGCTCGGGTCGCTGCTCGAACGAGTAGATTCCCGATTTCCTCGCGTCACGCCTCTCGTACGCCGTCATCCCAGCCTGCGCCATCAGGCCGGCCGCGATCAGCCGTTCGACGCGAGCGATGTTGATGCGGCTCCAGATGCTGCTCGGTTTCCGCGGCGTGAACCGGTTCGTGTAGGTGGTCTCATCGAGCTTCTTGCGGATGCCGTCGATCCAGCCGAAGCAGAGCGCGACGTCGATGGCCTCCAAATACCCGAGGCCCGTGCGACCGGTGTCCTTGCGATGGAAGCCAACCCACACCTCGCTGGCGCGGCCGTGGTGGCGCTCGAGCCAGCGTCGGAAGGCGTCGGCCGAGGCGAAGAACCGCGAGGCCGGGGGCCCTGGGGCGGAGGTCTTCCGAGACGTCTTTTTTTCCGTCAAGGTATTGATACCACCTGCTTTAGCTGTTCCAGCCAAATGACAAATCCTGACAATCTGTTTCACGCATCGGCCGTATACTCCGAGGCAGATTATGCGCCCGAGATTTCCCATTCTGGTGCTCGTGACCGTGGTCACCGCCGGCGGCCTGGCCGGGTATTCGCTGCAGGCCAACGAGGACGCTCGGGGCCGCAGCTTCGAGAACTCCCAGACCAAGACATCGTCTGCCCCTCGGGCTTCGGGCCAGAGGCAGGCCACAGCGTCCCGCGCGACGCCGACCGCCCAGGCGCCCGCCCCGGTTACCGCACACGCCCTCGCCCTTCCCGCATCCGAACAAAACGCGCTCTTCAAGCAATATTGCGTCACCTGTCACAACGATCGCGCCAAGGCGGGCGGCCTGTCGCTGGCCAGCTTCGACGCGGCCGCCGCGACCGAGCACCCGGAAGTGGCGGAGAAGATGATCCGCAAGCTGCGGGCCGGCATGATGCCCCCGGCTGGCGCACGACGGCCCGAGAACCGGATGTTGAGCGACCTGGCCTCGGCACTCGAATCGCGCATCGACCAGGCCGCCGCGCTGAATCCGAATCCCGGCCGCCGACCGTTCCAGCGCCTGAATCGCGCCGAATACACCGCAGCAGTCCGCGATCTGCTGGACCTCGACGTCGACGTAGAAGCCTACCTCCCGCCCGACACCATCAGCGACGGCTTCGACAACGTGGCCGACGCCCAGGGCTTCTCGGCCACCGTGCTCGAGGGATATCTGCGCGCGGCCGGCGCGATCAGCGCGCTTGCCGTGGGCGACGTGAGGGCGGCGCCGACCGAGGCCAACTACAAGGTGCCGCGCACCGCGAACCAGATGCGTCAGGTCGAGGGCGCGCCCTTCGGCACTCGCGGCGGCATCGCCGTCACCCACATCTTCCCGGCCGATGGCGAATACACGTTCCGTATGATGCTGCACTCGATCCCGACCGGGCAGCTCTTCGGCAGCAGCTTCCCGGGCGAGCAGATCGAAGTGTCGATCAACGGCATGCGCGCGGCCCTGCTCGACATCAGCACCCGGATGAGCGAGTCCGATCCCAACGGGATGAACCTGGTCACGCCGAAGATCTACGTCAAAGCCGGCCCGCAGCGCGTGGCCGCGGTGTTCATCTCCCGCTTCGACGCTCCGGTTGACGATCTGATCGCGCCGATCGAGCAGACGATGGCCGACAGCCAGATCGGTAGCGGCTTCGGCATCACCGCCCTCCCGCACCTGCGCGAGTTCGCCGTCACCGGACCGATGAAAGTCACCGGCGTCTCGGACTCCCCGAGCCGACGGCGCATTTTCAGCTGTCGGCCGACCGCGCCGGTCGAAGAGGCCGCCTGCGCCGCGGATATCGTCAAGCGGCTCGCCACGCTGGCTTACCGAGGTCCGGTGTCCGCCGATGACGTTCGAAAGCTGATGGTGTTCTTCGAGCAGGGCCGCCAGCACGGTGACTTCGAGGAAGGGGTTCGGATGTCGCTGCAGGCCCTACTGGCCAGCCCCAAGTTCCTGTTCCGCCTCGAGGAAGTCCCACCCACGGTGCGTCCCGGCCAGAACTACCGCATCACCGAGTACGACCTGGCCTCGCGCCTGTCGTTCTTCCTGTGGGCCAGCGGACCAGACGACGAGTTGCTGAGGCTGGCAGGACGCGGACAGCTGCGGCAGCCGGGTGTGATCGAGAAGCAGGTGCAGCGGATGCTGAAGGACCCACGGTCCGAGGCGCTCGGCACCCGCTTCGCGTCACAGTGGTTGCGCCTCCAGGATTTGGTCAAGCTGAGCCCGGACTACCTGCAGTATCCGCAGTACGATCGCACGCTCGCCGACGCGCTCAAGCGCGAGACCGAGCTGCTGTTCGATGCCATCGTCCGCAGCGATCGCCCGGTGCTGGAGCTGCTCACGGCCGATTACACCTTCGTGAACGAGCGCGTTGCCAAGCACTATGGCCTGCCGAACGTGACGGGGCCGGAGTTCCGACGCGTGCCGTTGACCGACTCCAACCGTCGGGGGCTGCTAGGGCAGGGCAGCATCCTCGCGCTGACGTCGGTGGCGGACCGCACCTCGCCGGTGCAACGCGGCAAGTGGATCATGGAGGTGCTGCTCGGGTCGCCGCCGCCGGCGCCACCGCCCAACGTGCCGTCGCTCGACGATTCGGTGGCCGCGGCGCAGGGTGCCAAGGTCCTGTCCGTGCGCGAGCGCATGGAGGAGCACCGCAAGAACCCGGCCTGCAACTCCTGTCACCGCGTGATCGACCCGCTCGGCCTCGCGCTGGAGAACTTCGACGTCACCGGTGCCTGGCGGATCCGTGACGGCGACGCGACGATCGACTCGAACGGCGATCTCTACGACGGGACGAAGATGCAGGGCCCGCAGGGACTGCGCGACGCGCTGCTGCGGCACGCGGACGTGTTCATGCTGAGCTTCACCGAGAGCCTCATGACCTACGGGCTGGGCCGGCGCGTCGAGTACTTCGATCTGCCGACCGTCCGCGCAATCGTTCGAGACGCGGGGAAGGCCGACCACCGCATGTCGCAGTTCATCCTGGGCGTGGTGAAGAGCCCGGCGTTCCAGATGGGACGCGCCGAGGCCGCGGAGACGACGACGGAAGCGCGGTAGAGCACGGTTGCCGGTTGCCGGTTCCGGTTCCCGGATTAGAGGAGCAGACGCGATGTTCATCACTCACAAGCACATTTCCCGCCGCACCGCCCTGAAAGGCCTGGGCGTGACCGTGGCGCTGCCGTTCCTGGAGGCCATGGTGCCGGCCGGGGCCGCGGCGAAGGCGGCGTCGGGGAAGGTGCGCCTGGCGGCCATCGAGATGGTGCACGGCTCGGCCGGCGCCACGGCGATTGGCTCCAAGAAGTTCCTCTGGTCGCCAGAGGCGACCGGATCGGCGTTCGACCTGAGCCCGAGCAGTCTCGCGCCGCTCGAGCCGTTCCGCGAGCACCTCACGATCATCAGCAACACCGACGTCCGCAATGCTGAAGCGTTCACGCCGCCGGAGATTGGCGGAGACCATTTCCGCGCCAGCGCGGTCTTCCTCACCCAGGCCCACCCCAAGCAGACGCAGGGCTCCGACGTGCACGTGGCGACGTCGCTCGATCAGCTCTACGCGCAGAGATTCGGCCAGGACACCCCGATCCCCTCGATGCAGCTCTGCATCGAGAACGTAGACCAGGCCGGCGGCTGCGCGTACGGCTACTCGTGCGTCTACACCGACACGGTGAGCTGGGCATCGCCGACCGAGCCGCTCCCGATGGTGCGGGATCCGCGCGCGGCGTTCGACTTGCTGTTTGGCGCCGGCGCCACGCCCGAGCAGCGCGCCGAGCGGCGGCGGGCCGACAAGAGCATCCTCGACTGGATCACCGCGGAGGTCGCGCAATTGAAGGGCAACCTGGGTCCCGTGGACCGGGCCCGGCTGGCCGATTACCTCGATGACGTGCGCGAGATCGAGAGGCGAATCCAGCGTGTGGAAGCCAGCAACACCAGCGGCGAACCGCGCGAGCTGCCAATGGCGCCGATGGGCGTGCCCGACGCGTTCGAGGAGCACGTCAAGCTGATGTTCGACCTGCAGGCCGTCGCCTTCGCTTCGGACATCACCCGCGTCTTCTCGTTCAAGATGGGCCGTGACGGCTCGAGCCGTGTCTATCCGGACAGCGGCGTCAAGACCGGATTCCACCCCGCGTCGCACCACCAGGATCGCGAGGACCGGATCCTCGACTTCGCGAAGATCAACCGGTATCACCTCAGCCTGCTGCCGTACTTCCTCGAGAAGCTGAAGAGCACGCCGGACGGCGATCACACCCTGCTCGAGAACACGATGGTGATCTACGGGTCGCCGATGGGTAACTCGAACGTCCACAACCACAAGCGCTGCCCGCTCGTCCTCGCCGGCCACGCCGGTGGCAGGCTGAAGGGCCACCTGCACGTCAAAGCGGCCGACGGCACCCCGATGGCCAACGCGATGCTGTCGATGCTGCACATGCTCGGCCTCGAGGACGTGCCGAGCTTCGGCGACTCCAATGGCGCAATGGATCTGAACGGCGCTGGCGCCGCCACGTCCATTGCCGATTGATGATTGGCGATTGGCGATTTATTGAGCGATTGGCGATTCGTCGATTGCGGCATTCGCCTGATTGGGGCATTGAGTGATTGGTCGACTGACCGGGAGAGTGATGGCACGCCAGACAGTGTGGGCGCTGACGGTGGCGGTGGCGCTGGGCGCGGCGGGCGCGGCGGCACAGACCACGTCGGTGATCGACGCGGCCCGCAAGGGCGATCGGGAGGCCGTGCGCGCGCTGCTCAAGCAGGGCGCGGATGTCAGCGCTGCCGAAGGCGATGGGACGACGGCGTTGCACCTGGCGGCTCGCGCCGGCGATGCCGAGCTCGTACAGGTGCTCGTCTACGCTGGCGCCAACCTGAGGGCAACGACGCGGCTGGGCGCGTACACCCCGCTGATGATGGCGGCACAGGCCGGGCATTCGGCCGCCGTGGCCGCGCTCATCGCCGGCGGCGCTGACGTCAACGCGACGTCCACCACTGGCACGACGCCGTTGATGTTCGCAGCGCAGTCGGGCGACACGCGCACCGTCACCATGCTCGTCGAGGGTGGTTCGGAGGTGAACGCCCGCGAGACGGCGATGGGGCAGACGCCGCTGATGTTCGCGGTGGCCTACAACCGCGTGGACGTGGTGAGGCTGCTGGCGGCGCGCGGTGCCGACGTGCAGGCCACGTCGAAGGTCGTGGATCTCACGAAGCTGAGCAGCCCCGAAGAGGAGTCCTCCCGTCCGCGCCGGCAGGAGCCAGGCAGCGGCGAAGGCGGCCAGCGGCCGCCGGACGTGGCTGGCGTCACGCGCCAGTATCGCTACAACGAGCTGGTGGGGACCTCCGGCGGGTTCGCCCCCTTGCACTTCGCGGCGCGGCAGGGGTTCGTCGACGTGGTCACGGCCCTCGTCGAGGCCGGTGCAGACGTCAACCAGGTCAACCCCGGCGACAAGTCGACGCCGCTGGTAGTCGCGACGATCAATGGCTGCTTCGACATCGCCAAGTACTTGCTCGAGAAGGGCGCCGACCCGAACCTGGCGACTGAGAACGGCGTCGGGCCGCTCTATGGGACGCTCAACGTCCAGTGGGCGCCCAAGGCCCTCTACCCGCAGCCTCAGGCCTACCGCCAGCAGCAGATCGGTTACCTCGACTACATGAAGCTGCTGCTCGACAAAGGGGCAAATCCAAACACCCGCCTGAGCCGCAAGGTGTGGTACTCCGGGTACAACTTCGATCTCGCCGGTGTGGACGAGATCGGGGCGACGCCGTTCTGGCGAGCCGCCTATGGTGGCGACGTCGAGGCCATGAAGCTGCTGGTCACCTATGGCGCCGATCCGACGATCCCGACCATCAAACCTGCTGGACGCCCGCGCACCGGTGACGGCGACCGCCTCAACGTGCAGGACGTCTCGGGGCTGCCCCCGGTTCCTGTGGGCGGTCCCGCGGTGACGCCCTTGCAGGCCGCCGCCGGTGTCGGCTACGGCGAAGGCTTCGCCGCCAACTCGCACCGCTACGCGCCGTCAGGCTTGCTGGCTGCGGTGCGCTACCTGGTGGAGGAGGCCGGTGCCGACGTCAACGCCGCCGATCACGAAGGCAATACGGCGCTGCACCATGCCGCGGCCCGGGGCGACGTCGAGATGATCAAGTATTTGGTGTCGAAGGGGGCCGACGTGTCCCGCGTGAACCGCGAAGGGCAGACCACCGCCGACATGGCCAACGGTCCCGTGCAGCGCACCCAGCCGTTCCCCGATGCGCTCAAGCTGCTCGAGAGCCTGGGCTCCAAGAACAACCACAAGTGCGTCTCCTGCTGAGGCGCCAGGTCTGAGAGCACGAGGGACACGAAGAGCACGAAGTCATGGGAGTCTGGCTTCGTAGGCGTGGTGTGCTTCGTGTCGCTGATGGGCGTCGAGCAGCTATGAGATTCAGAACAGTCCCCATGCACCTGGCCGCTGTGGCGCTCATCGTGACCGCTGTGCCGGCAGCTGCCCAAGGGCGCCATGCCGTCCTCGATTTCTGGGCCGCGGGAAAGCCGGCATTCGGCGTGTTCGTGCCCAACGAGAATCCGCAGCGGTTCGAGCGGGGACAGCCGCCACCGAAGGGCATCTATACCAGGGAGGGGGGGGCAACGCTCGCCGCCAACCCGCTCCTCGACTTCGTGTTCCTCAATCTGGAGGGCAGCTACGACCTGGCCGCGGTGAAGGCCATCGCCGAGGGTTTGCGGAGCGGCTCGGGCCCGCGCAAGACGCTCCTCGTTCGTATCCCGACAATCGAGCGAGATGGCGTCGAGGCGACACGGGCCCGGGTGAAGGAAGTGCTGGCCGCTGGCGCCGACGGCGTCACGCTGCCGCACATCCGTTCGGTGGACGAAGCCAGGACGGCCATAGGCTTCTTCCAGGAAGCCAAGGCCAACGTGTGGTCCCCGGCCAACCCGGCCGGCACAGTGATCGCGATGCTGATGGTAGAAGACCCCGGTGCGGTAGCGGTGGCCGGACCGATTGCCGACCTCAAGGGCTTCTCGGTGCTCGCCTGCGGCATCGGCAGCCTGACACAGGCGCTGGGCGGCGACCGCGCGGGTGGCGAGGCAGGTACGCAGCGGGTGCTTGCCGAGTCGAAGCGTACGAAGCTGCCCAACATGCTCACCGCCAGTCCGCAAGACGTCGAGCAGCGCGTGAGGGAGGGTTTCCTCGGCCTCCTCGGCCAGGGTCCTGCCGCCGACGAGATGATCAAGGCCGGCAGGCTCGCGGCCGGCCGCTGACGCGACCGCGCGCGCTGTCGAGCCAGCAGTCATGGGATTCGTATTCCCGATTTCATTGCGGTCGTAGGCGAACACTGCGAGCCGCGCAATTTTGACGTCGTGAATCGAGGCAGCGGTCTTCGCCTGCCCGCGGAGTTGCTCCGTATGACGGGAGTTTTGCGGCCTTGGTGGCTGGCAGGTCGATTGCATAAGGGGAAGGCGGAGTGACCGCAATGTCAAACGATGCTCAGCTCCCCGTCACCTCAGCACTTTCGTATCTTGATGCATCCAAGGTCACCAGCCCGGCAGGCGCCCTCTCGGAACTGGATGTCTTGAGCACTGAGGGGCGGCGGCTCGGCAGCATCGAAGGCGTCGTGATCGACGCCGCCGCTCGGCGTGTACGTTATCTCGCCGTCCGACTATCCGGCTGGTTCGGTCGCCGGCGATACCTCGTGAATGCCGATCAGTTGGGTCAGATCGAGGGCGAGCGTAAGGCGCTTCGTCTCCGCGTGGATCTACGGACCGAGGCCGTGCACGGTCTCGACGCTGCGACGTTACGCGAGTTCTCCGACGACGATCTGCTGGCCGCCGTGTTCGCTCCGCACGCAGCGTAAGCAGCTAGTAATTCCGCGCACGCCGGCAAGCGTCGACGCTGCCCGCCGCAGACGTCTCCTCGAATCGCGCGGCTTGGACCCCGCAACCTTCCGTCTCGTTTCAATTCATCGTGCGCTGCGGGCGCTTGTCACGCCAGCGGACTGTGGAAGAAGCTGCCATCACTGTGGAAGAAGCTGCCATGCGATCCTCGGTCTCGATTTCGCGGCGCCTCCACGCGGGTACCCTTGTCGCGCTCGCCGGACTCACCGTCGTTGCCTGCGGCTCGGGCAGCTCCACCACTCCGACCACTCCTACCTCGCTGCTGCCGGCCGCTAGGCTGAGCGGGACATGGTCGGGCACCGCCAAGGTGATCTGGGACGAAATCGACGGCGGCGGCGGGTGCTCAGGACCAGTCACCGTGACGTTCGCGCAGAGCGGCACCGCGGTTTCTGCCACGCTGCCGGACGTTTCGGGATGCATCGCAGAACCTCTCAGGTTCGAGGGCGCCCTCACAGGAAATGTCCTGCAGGGCAGCATCGTGTTTCCGGCCTTCACCTGGCCCACGTCTGGTCAGGCCTCGGACGACCATGTGACGATGGCTGCCCTGAATGTCTCCTGGGACCTCCGGCGCGTCCCTACTTCGTCTTGAAGAACGCGCTCAGCTGCGAGCCGTCGCGCGCCGTCATCGTGACGCGGTAGCACCGGCCCCCGCCCTTGGGCGAATCCCAGTTCTGAATGAACTGTCCGTCGGTGTAGCGAAGGACGGTGGCCCCGGGCGTGACGAACTCCGGTTCCACTGGGTCTTCCACGCCCGTCGAACAGGACAGGAGCGTCAGCGAAAAGCCTGACACGTCACCGAGACTCGTGAGCTCCGCCCCTCCTGCGGTTGCGAACAGCTCGAACTTCAGCGGAACGGTCTGCCCGCCCTTGATGGTGTTCCAGAGCAGGCCCGGCTGGACGGCGGGCACACCCGGATAGGTGTTGGAAATGCCCACCGGCTGGAAGAAGCCCGATAGCGTCCAGGCAGTGATGCTGGCGGTGGTCGCTGGCTGCGTCAGAGAGTAGTTCCCGGCGTTGGTGCCGCCGAGGGTCAGACCGCTGACGGCGACGGTCCACGTGCCCACTGCCGAGGACGCGAACGTGCCCGTGGCTCCGGCCGTGTTCAGAGTGACCGCGTCCGGTGCAATCACACCGACCAGCGCGGCCGCACCGAGATTCAGCGTCGCGCTGGTATTGCCATCGAACGGCTTGTTGTTGGCGGTGACGCCGCTGACCGACAGTGCCCGCTGTGTGATGACACCCAGGTGGTCCGCCAGCAGCGCCACCATGTAGTTGTGGCCGTTGTTGCCGTCATTGACGGTATAGGAGGTGACCGACAGTGTCTTGCCGGTGCCGACATGCCTGTTATCGAAGGTCTGGGCCACTCCGGTGACCGTATCGCCGCTGAACAGGGCGCCGACCGTCGGCACGCCAGCCGATGCGACAGTGCCGTCGTAGACGCGGCTGTCGGTGACCGCGGCAATGGTCAAGCCCGCTGCGCTGATCTCGGCGCTTGCCGTCGCGGTTGTGTTGGCGGCGTAGTTGCCGGCGTCCGGCCCGCTGATCGCAATCCCGTTCACCGCGATCGGCTTGCCGTTGCCGACGTGCTTCGTGGCGAAGCTCGCCGAGCCGTAGGAGACCGTAAAGACATCGCCAGCGAGCCGGTCGTCGGTCAGTGTCACCGAGGCGTTGGTGGTGCCGTTGTAGGACCGGTTCACGCCGGTCGCGGTGACTGTCAAGGGCCGCGCGGTGATGGTGACCGTGGTACTCCCGGTCGCCGTGGCGTAGTTCGCGCCCGCGTCGAAGCTCCAGTCGATGCTCCCTCCAGGGACGTCCGTGACCGGAGCGCCAAAGGTCAGGGAGCTGGCGAGGTTCACACCGCCCACGCCGGTGGCCGTGCCGCTCAAGGCGTGCGGCTGACTGTCGTACTCGACAGAGTAGGCCGGCACGTTGATGTTCGCCGTCGCGGGCGAGATGACGACGTCCACCGTCCCCGACTGGCTGACGTAGTTCGTATTCGTGAAGCTCCACGGCACGGTGCCGCCAGGCACGTCGGTGAAGGTTTGCGAGCCGATGGTGACGGAGTTCGCGAGGTTGACGCCGCCGACGCCGGTCGCGGCTACCAGGCTGGCGCCGTGTGCTGCCGTGTCGTAGACACCGTTGTAGCCGGCGACGTTGATGGTCGCGGTGGCCGGCGTGATGGTCACGGTCGCACTGCCGTTGGCGGTGACGTAGTTGGCGCCGGCGTTGAAGGTCCAGGCGATGGATCCGCCGGGGACGTCGGTCACCGGCGTGCCGAATGTGAGGAAGCCTGCGAGATCGGCGCCGCCGACACCGGTGGCGCTGCCGCTCAGCCCGTGCGGCTGGCTGTTGTATTCCACGCTGTAGTCGGCGACGGCAATCGTCGCGGTAGCCGGCGTGATCGTGACGGTCGCACTGCCGTTGGCGGTAACGTAGTTGGCGCCGGCGTCGAAGGCCCAGGTGATGGGTCCGCCGGGAACGTCGGTCACCGCCGCGCCAAACGTGAGGAAGCTGTTGAGATCGGCGCCGCTCACGCCAGTGGCCGTTCCACTGAGGCCGTGAGCCTCTCCGTCATATTCGATCGAGTAGCTGCCGACGTCGATTGCGGCAGTGGCGGGGCTGATATCGATGTTGACGGTGCCGCTCTCGGGCACATAGTTTGGATGACTGAAACTCCAGGTGATGGTCCCGCCCGGAACATCCGTGAACTGTGGTCCGAGATCGAGACCAGCACTCAGGTCCACGCCTCCAACACCCGTGGCAGTGCCGCTCGCCCCGTGCTGTGCCCCGTCGTAGGCGCCGCTGTAGCCCTCGACGCTCACCGTGGCGGCCACTGGCGTGATATCCGCTGTCGTCGTCGCCGTCGTGCTGCTGAGCACGAACCGAGCGGCGTCCACGCCCGTCAGGCTCAGCCCCGTCGCCGTCACCGACTTCCCGACACCGGCGTCCGCATCGGCGAAGGTCGCAACGCCTCCGGTGAGGCTCACACCGTGCCCGTCCAGTGACAGGGTACTCGTCAGAGTTCGGGTCAGGATGGTGGCCGCGGTGGTCCCGTCATAGGGCTTGTCGTCGACTGTTATGGCCGGCGCGAGCGTACGATCGAGTGAGTACGCCTGCCCCGCGAGACTTCCGTTTCCTGTCCCCGCACCGCCTGCGACACCAGTTCCCGTGCCGCCAAGCCGGTTGCCCGCGGCATTGCGGATGGAATCATTGTCGTTGAGGTTGAGGCCGAGCGTGCCGGTGCCGCGGCCGGTATCGACGGTGACGGTGTAGCTGCTGCCACTGCCGCTGACGCTTGGGGAGGCGGGGACGTTGGTCAGCCCGCTCTGGGGCAGTGAGAAATCCGCGGCATCAACGCCCGTCACACTCTCGCTGAACGTCACCGTCCACGAGACGCTGGCGGCATTCGTCGGGCTCGCGGACGTCGCGGAGATCGTCGCGACCACTGGATCGGTGGAGTCCGCCGTATAGCGGACCTGGATCTGGCGGGTCGGAATGCGTCCGGCAACACAAACCGGGTTCGAGAGGTCGGGCGCCGGCGTGGAGATGTCCCCTTCCCAGTTCGCGAACGTATGGCCGCTCAGGGTTTGAGCTGTCAGCAGCAACGACTGTGTGTCTGTGGCGCCACCAGGAACGCCGGTGCCGTTGCCGTTGGTGCCGGCGGCGATCGTGCCTGACGCGATGGAGGTTCCCGAACACGTGATGCCCGCAAACCTCGCCCAGTTCACCGTTGCGGCGGCGCCACCGGTCGTGCCGACAGTCTTGACGTTGACGTTGCCGTCAGTAAAGGTGGTCTGGGCGCGAGACACCGACCCCTGTGCTGTCAGATAGAAGCGGACGCTGAGGTCGTGCTCTTCCGGCGCCCACTGGTCCGAGTAGATGTTGCCGCCCGGGTCCGCGACGACCGCGAATGTGTAGTCCTCGTGGACCGCGGGATCCTCCTGGAAGATCAGCGTGACCGCTTCACCAGACTGCCAGCCCGAGCCGGTGATGACCGCCAGTTCGCCAGGCGCGTAGTCGTCCTTGTCCGTCTTGATCGTCGCGTAGCGATACGTCTCCGCTGTCTCCGCGCCGCCGCAACGGTGAACTG
>DATLLC010000142.1:0-12350 GCA_035538015.1 Vicinamibacterales bacterium | reverse complement strand
GTTCTGGAAGTCAGGGCCGTTGGCGGCGCGGCGAGATGAGGTTTCAATCCGGCGCCAAGTACTTGAAAAGTGGCGCCGTTGCGGCGGTTGGATTGAATCGATCTCCGTCGAAGGCGGGATCCGGGGACGTATAACGAGTTCTCTGATCGATCGCTACTTCTTCATTTCCTACGCGAGGTCCAGGGGCACTCGAGACCGTTCTCGATCGGACCTGGGACGAGGGCGTATACTCTCGCCTGCGGGAAAGCGGTTCCTGAAAGCTCATCTGCAAAGGAGAGACCCATGGGTTCGAAACGACCGGCGCGACGGGAATTCCTCAAGAGCGGCGCCGCTTTAGCCGGTGGTCTCACCTTGGGAGCCGCAGCGCCCGCGAGCGGCCAGGCACCCGAAAGCGGCCAGGCACACCACTCGCCGCCAATGATCAAGGAAGGCAAGGATCAGATCGCCTACGGCGACCGATCGCGTCACGTCACTTCGGTACGCATCGCCCACGGCGGCAGGCCATCGCCCGATAACTGGGGGCTCACGTTTCATGTGGCGGCCCCGCTTCAGGATTCGGTAGGGGTGATCACGCCATCCTCGCTCCACTACATGGGGACGACCCGTGGCTCATTTCTTCCGGACATCGATCCCCGGGAGCACCGTCTCATGATTCACGGCACGGTCGACCGTCCGCTGACCTTCACCATGGAGGACTTGAAGCGCCTCCCCTCCGTCACCCGCATTCATTTCATCGAGTGCGCGGGGAATCGATCGTCGCGGAGAGCGACGACCGTTCAGGAAACGCATGGCATGACGAGCTGCGCCGAATGGACCGGCGTGCTCCTTTCGACGCTGCTCAAGGAGTGCGGCCTGAAAGGCGGGGCATCCTGGTTCGTCGCGGAAGGGGCGGAGGAAGTGAAGGGAGCCTCGAGCATGCCGATTGCCAAGGCGATGGACGACTGCATCCTGGCCTACGGCATGAATGGCGAGGCCGTGCGACCGCAGCAAGGGTTTCCGCTGCGGCTGATGATTCCCGGCTTCGAAGGCATTTTTCACACCAAGTGGCTGCGGCGAATCAAGGTGGTCGACCGCTACTACATGAACTACAACGACTACGGGCATCTCGATCGCGACCCTAAAGTTGCGGCGTTGGATTACCAGATCGGGCCCAAATCGGTCATCACGTTCCCTTCCGGCGGACAACAACTACCCGGCCGCGGCTCCTACGAGATCAGCGGCCTGGCATGGTCCGGCGGCGGCGCAATCAAGCTGGTGGAAGTGTCCACCGACGGCGGCAAACGTTGGAACAAAGCCGAGATCAAGGGGACGCCACAGCGCATGGCCCATGCCCGTTTCAGCTATCAATGGAATTGGGACGGACAAGAGACCGAGCTGCAGTCGCGCTGCACGGACGAACTCGGTCAGGTTCAACCGTCGCGCGAACAGATCGCCAAGTACTGGAACAAGCCGTTCGACGAGACATTCAGCGTGCCAGGTCTGGACAACAGCATTCAGCCGTGGAGGATCGCCAGCGATGGGAGCATCACCAATGGCTTTGCTTAAAGGTCTCGCGTTCGCGTGGCTCATGGGCGCCTCCGTGCTGGCGCAGTCGCCTGCGTATGGTGTGGGCCGCACGCCGACCGCGGAGGAAATCCGAGCCTGGGATATCTCCATCGGTCCGACCGGAGAGGAGCTTCCGCCGGGGCGCGGAACCGTCAGGGAGGGCGCGCAGGTGTATCGTGCGAAGGGCTGCGCGGGATGCCACGGGCCGACAGGCATCGAGGGCAAGGCTCCCATTCTGAAGAGCAAGTCTGGCCCGGACGTCGAGCTCTGGGCACGGGGACGAATACTGCCGCTGCGTGCGCCGTTCGCGACGACGGTGTGGGATTACCTCAATCGCGCAATGCCCCTCAACAGAGAGGGAACGCTGACCGCCGATGAGGTGTACGCGCTGACGGCGTATCTGCTTTTCATCAACGATGTCATCCGGGAGGACGAGGTGCTCGACGCCCAGAGCCTGCCGAAGGTCAAGATGCCAATTGGTGATGACTACGCCTCCCTGCCTGAGTGGAAGCCCAGAACGCCAAGGCTCAAGGGTTACCCGCATTAGACAAGGACGTGATTCGACCTCCACGCATTTCAACCACGGCGTCGGCAAGGACGGAGTCGTCGCGGTCGTGGGTGACGTAGACCATCGTAACCTTCAGCTCGCGCCTCACCTGATGGAGTTCCGCGCCTAGCGTTGCCCGCAGTTCAGGATCGAGACTGGAAAATGGCTCGTCGAGGAGGAGGACCCGAGGCTGACCCACGAGAGCCCTGGCCAACGCCACTCGCTGCTGTTCGCCTCCGGAGAGCTGGTGCGGATAGCGACTGCCGAGGGTCCCGATTTGCATCGTGTCCAGCGCCCGTTGTCCACGCGACGCGCGTTCAGCCCGCGGCATCCGCGCGGATCCCAATACGAATCCGAGGTTCTCAGCGACCGTCAAGTGCGGCCAGAGGGCGAGATCCTGAAAGACAAACCCCAGGCCTCGTTCGTGCGGCGGGATGAGATTGCGACCTGCCTCGGCGACACAAACGCCATGGACTGTGATCGTCCCTGTGTCCGGCGCCTCGAGGCCCGCGATCAGGCGCAGCAACGTCGTCTTCCCCGACCCACTCGGGCCCAGGATCACGATGGCCTCCGCGGGCGACACCGCGAGCGACACGTCCGTCAGGGCCTGATGGGCTCCTAACCGCTTTGACACATGCGAGACGACAATGGCCGGCACGGTCACGACCTCTCCCGGTGCGCAAGGATGGCCCCAAGCGCGGCGAGCGGTCCGAGGATGATGCTCGCTTGCAGCAGCGCCAGAACTGCGACCGACGAGGACGGCGCGTTGGCGATGGTCGTGTAGATGCGGATCGGCAGTGTCGTTTCCCCAGGCGGCGCGACCAGGATGCTGACACCGAGTTCTCCGAACGCCAGCACAAACGCGATCAGCCAGGCCGCGACGAGGCCGAGACGCATCTGCGGCACGACGATGCGCCACATGGTGCGCAGCCATCCGGCGCCGCTGACGGCTGCCGCCTCTTCATGCGACAGGGGCACCGTGCGGCTACTGGCGGCGAGGGCCAGAATCGCGATCGGGAGCAGCCGAGCGAGGTAGGCCAGCACCAGCATGCTGTCGGTCCCGTACAACGCGCCGAACGGTCCCGCGCGATTCCATACCCCGATGAGACCCACGCCGACCAGCGTGCCGGGGACCGCGAACAGCACGACCAGTCCGATGTCGGCGAGGCGCCCGAGACCCCCCCTCGTCCGTGCCAGGGCGTAGCCCAGCCACATCGCGATCCCGACGAGGGCAGACGCTCCGATGGTCGCAAGCCTCAAGCTGTTGGCAATCGCTTCACCAGACCCACCGATCGTGGCAACGATCGACTGGCTGTTCAGCGCCTCCCGCATCAGCACGGCGATCGGCAGGGCTAGTGCCGTGACGAGCACCAACGCGATCATCACGAGAGGAGACTGCGAGCGCTCGACTCGCAGCGCTCCCGGTGTGTCCGCGCCGCGACGAGCGGTCACGAAGCGATCTCCGAGCAGGGTGACGGCCACGACCGAGACGACGAGGCACAGGGCCAGCAGGGGCAGGGCCAGGAGCGCTGCCCGTCCTGGGTCGTAGAGGGCGGCGAAGGCCGTGAAGATCTCGGTCGTGTACACACGGACCCGCAGAACGCCCGGCACGCCAAACTCGGATGCGGCCAGGACGAAGATCACCAGCGCGGCGGCCATGATGCCCGGGCCCGCGAGCGGCACCGTGATGCGCCAGAACACGCCTCGTGGTGCCGCCACGATCAAGGCGGCTTCCTCGAGCCGTCCATCAATTCGCCGGAGGGCGATCTCGGTGGCCAGCATCGAGAGGGGATACAACACCAGGCCGAGCACCAGCGCCGCGGCGGGTAGGCTGTAGGTCCACGCCGCGAGCGCGTCGTATCCCGCGACCGTTGCCAGCAGCCCACGGCTGCTCGCCAGGTAGGTCCACGCGAGCGCAACCACATAGGGAGGCAGGAGCAGGGGTGCGCCAAGAGCGACCCCCAGCAACGCCCAGTAGCGAAGCGACGCCCGCGCGAGCAGCAGACCCAGGGGCGAGCCAATCGCGGTCGCCAGAACGGCGGAGCCGACGCCGAGGCCAGCGGTGTTGACCAGAAGCCTCCACTGTCGAGCGTCGAGTGCGAATGCGGCCGTCGCGTCGCGAAGCGACGCCATGAGAAACGAGGCGACTGGCAGTACGCAGCTCACGACGAAAATGGCAGCTGCGAGCCCGATTGCCACAGTGCGACTGGAGCGCCACCCCCACATCTCTGAACGCACCCTCGGTCAGAGGCCGAGAATGCCCGCGAGCCTGCCGGTCACGTCTTCGACACGCTGCGCCGCCTTCGTGAAGTCGAGCGTCATCGGAGTGAACGTTTCGATCGCCGGTATGTTCCTGGGACCCGGCACGCCGGCGTGCAGGGGAATCTGCACGGCCGCGGAGCGGGCGAGCTGCGCCTCGACGTCGCGCGAGAGCAGATAGTCGATCAGGCGTCGGCCCTCCTCGACGTGCGGTGCGTTGGCGACGAGCGACACCATGTTGGGCATCACCGGCACGCCCAGGCCGGCCGCATCCGGGAGGACCATTGCGATGGGCTGCCCATCTTCGATCGCGACGTTGACGTCATCGGTGTCGGTGAGGCCGACCTTGACCTCTCCGCGCGCGACCAGGTCCCGGACCACCGAGTTCCCATCGACGATCTTCACGTCGTTGACCTTCAGCTGACGGAAGAAGGCGTCCATGCGCTCGTCACCGGCTGCGGCGTAGAGCGCGGCGACGTGGAAGGACGTCGAGCCGAACCGGGGATCGGCGATGGCCACCTGCCCGCGCCAGCGTGGATCAGCCAGGTCGAAGACCGATGTCGGGGCGTCCGCGGATGTGACGAGTGTGGTGTTGTACGCGATGACGCGAATGCGCGCCGAAAAGCCCGTCCAATAGCCGTCGGCATCCACAAGAGCCGTCGGGATGCCTTCGGCGTTCGGGGAACGGTACGGGGCGAGGGCCTGACGTGACTTGAGCACCAGGGTGCGCACCGGTTCGTTCGACCAGAAGACATCGGCCTGCGGTCTCGCCTGCTCCGCAATCAGGCGATTGGCGAGTCCAGTGGATTTCGTCTCCTCTGTGTCGTAGACGGCGTTCACCGTCACGCCAGACTGTTGCTCGTACGCGCGGAGGACAGGCTCGGAGAACACACGGTCGGTCGAGACGTAGATGGTTACTGAACGCGGCCCTGGATCGGATCCGCGACACCTGGCGAGGGCGACCACGGTGAAGACGGCCAGTGCGGCGGTAAGGGCTGCTCGACACCGGTACGGCATGGCCTACCTCGTCACGATGGTCAAATCATCGAAGTGGGTCACGGAATCGGCCTTGGTCCAGACGCCGACCCGACCCGCGGATGCGAACGTCGCGTCCTCGACTTCGTACAGCTTCGCCCCGTTGAGAGATACCTCGAAGCGGGGTCCGGTCGCGACGAGGCGCAAGGTGCTCCATTGGCCGGCGGGCACCTCTGCGGTCTTCCCATAGGTGCGTCCCGCGCCCGTCACCGGCAGATCCGTGCGCCGGCCTCGCTCGACCTTGTACAGCACGACGTTGTTTTCGAGCGCGTTGGCGCGCACCAGGTAGTAGTTGTCTTCGTTCTGGTAACGCCAGACCAGCCCGGCGGCTTGATCGACGCGACCCGAGACCGGCCTGAAGCGCACCGAGGCGTCGACATCCGCGGTGGAGATGTCGCTCACGACCGCCACTGGGAACCGTGAGCGCGTCGAATCGCCATTGGTCTGGGCCAGGTACTGGTTTGCGCCCTCAGATTGCACCACCCAGGTGCCCGGTGCGCCCACCTTGGCGGTATGACCGAAGACGAAGCCCTTTGGCGGCTGGCCCACGGTGTCACCGCCGAAATCAAAGGTGCGGCTCGCGGCGTATCCGACCAAAGGGGCGGTTGCCAATATCAGAAGGGCCAGGTAGTTCATGCGCATAGCGTCTCCTTCGATTCCACGGCAGGTTCCGCGGTCAGCTCTCCGAGCTGGACGAGCCCTCACCCATACCGGTCGGCATCTCTCAGCGCGATCGTCGCGTGCGACTGGTCTGGGCTCGGTTCGCCGGCCTTGCCGGAGCGGAGGACTTCGCTACGGGTCGTGGGCGCGCGGCGCGGGCCGATTGTTCAAAGGCACGGAACAGCGATTCGAAGAGGGTGATCCCTCGTTCGAGCAGGGTGTCGTCGTCGACCGTCGCCAGTTGGAGTCCTTCGATCAGGGCGCCAATCGTCGTCGCGTCTGATGCGCCGAAGCGCCCATCCTTCAGGTCGAGATCGTGCACGATCTGGGCGATGCGGGCCACGGCAGGATCGGTGATGGCGAATACGGTGCACAGCGTCTCGAACGTGCAATGCCCGCCCTGATGACTGAATTCGACACCGAACATGTCGAACGGAATGGCATCGGGTGCTGGCAGCGATTCGCGGTCGGCCGCGAAATCGAATCGCGCGTCGGCATCGACGAAGCGCCTGATGAGCCACGCCGAACCCATACGGTCCACACCGGGGCGCGGGCGGGTCACCCACACGCGTCCGCTGTAGGACGTGACGTCGGTGGAGCCTGTCGCTGATGCGGCGCCCGTTGACGCTGACGCGGGCCGCTTCCGGTCTTCGAGCTGCGCCAGCAGCGAGACCACGCGGTCACGTCCTGCGCTGCCGAAGAAGTCGATGCGCTCGAGGGCCGCCAACCGCGTGCGGAACCCGTCGATCAGGCGATGAACAGCCGGAGCCCGGGTGCCTCGTGGTCGGCGCCTGGCGTTCACGCGTGACAGCACACGCTCGATCTCCTGCGCGAGTGCGCCGTATGCGTCCTGCCGCGCGCGGCGGAACGCATCGACCAGGGCGTCATCCGAAAATGTGTCGATGCTGTCGGCGGCAAAGACGCTGGCGTCGCCTCCGGCGCCTTCGACCTCAGTCGTCAACCACTCGAAGTCCTCACGCGCGGCCGGCGTATTGGGGAGCACGTAGACCGCCTGCTTGGCCGGCACCGCGCCAATCTGCTGCAGGCGGCGCCACGTGCGCACGCGCAGGTTGGAAGGTGACGCCGGCAACTGGTGCACGAACAGCAGCCAGCGGTGTGCCTCTCGGTGCGGGGCGGGCGTCGTCACCAGTGAGTCGGGCAGCGCCGCGGTAGGTGTGGGCATCGATTGTCTCTGTAACAGTAGTTTCAAGTATCGTATATATGTTTCTATGATGGCAAGGTTGTTCGAGGCAGTGCAGAGGAGACGAGTCATGGACGCCTCGTTGGAGCGCGCACGAATCAGGGTTCGGCTCGTCGGTTGGGCGACCGCAGCCGTTCTGGCCGGAGGGACGGTTCACGCCCAGGATCGCGATACGAGGGTGGCCGAGCTCGACCGCAGACTCAGCGAGGCCCAGACGCAAGCGCAGGAACTGCAGCAGACAATCGCGGCGCTTGCCGCCGAACTGCGGGCATTGAAGGAGCCCCCGGCGGCAAACCTCGCCGCTCCCGCCGTGGCGAGTCAAGACGAGGCCTCGCCGTACCGTGAACAGATCCTTCGGCCGGATCTTGGAGGGGACGAGCGGGGCCACGAGCTGGTCGCCCTGCCCGAGCTCTTCGTCCAATCGCGTTTCCAGGCGTTCCCGCTCGACGGCACGTCAGTCGAGGATGCGCCGACCAACTTCCTGCTGACCCGTATGGAGACCCGCTGGGCGGGCAGGCTGTCGCCGAAGGTCGGCCTCGGATTCGAGCTCCAGTACCATCCGGCGCCGTTCGGCAGCGCCTTCGAGATCGTCAACGATGCTTTCGTCGAATACTACCCGTCCGAACGCGTGTCGGTTCGCGTCGGCCAGTTCATCAAGCCGTTCGGGTTCGACATCCAGCAGTCGAGCGCCGAGCGAGAGTCGCCGGAGCGCGGCATTTTCGCGGGATACTTCTTCCCGGGGCAGCGGGACCGTGGCGTCATGCTCACCGCCGGTCTGACCGACGGCGTCCAGCTGTTCCTCGCGGCCTTCAACGGCAATCGGTTTTTCGCAGACAGCAACCGTCGAATCAACTACAACGCGCGGCTGCGCAAGGTGTTCGACCGGCTGCCGCTGGCCGCGGGCGTGTCGGCGCAGATCGGCCAGCAGCTGCTCCCAGACGGCGTGACCGGCAGCGATGACGAGAACCTGGTGGGAGCCGACGTGCAATGGGTGTGGCGCCGACTCGGCGTGCGCGCAGAATTCGTGACCGGCAGCCGCCCGTCGACGCTCCTCGATCTCGAGCCGGAGTTCGCGCCGGCGTTCAGGCCCGGCGCGCAGTCGAGCGGGGGGACGGTGTTCTCGAGTCTGAGGCTGACCAGCACGGACCAGATCTACGGGCGCTTTGACCAATTCAACGGTGATCCTGTGTACGACTACGACGTGCGAGCCTTCAACGTGGGCTACCTGAGGAGAGTCGGGGCCCACTCACGGATCGGCATCGATTACCAGTTCAAGAACCGGGTGACCGCGAACGACGACAGCCTGAACAGTCGGCTGCAGGTGAGCTGGAACGTCGAGAAATAGCGACGGCGCTCACGCGAACAGGGAGAGGCCCATGAGGAGTTGGACAAAAGCGCTGTTGATGTTGGTGGCGGTATGGGCAGTCGGAGTCACAGCGGCGACGCAGAACAGTCGAGCCACCGGTCAGGCGGCGCGTCAGGCCGGCCAGTTCGGAGGGCAGGTGGTGAGCGCCGCTGGCGCCCTGTCCGTCGGCGGTCCAGCGGCCAACCCGGGTCATCCGGTGGCCGCCGCCACGGTCTATCTCGTCCCGGTCACCGCGATCGACACCACGACGCGTATCACGGCGAGCGCGATCTACGCCCCCCCGTACCCGGCCGAGGACGTTGACGAGCCGCTCGAGGACACCATTCGACTCCGAGGAGGCGGATTCCCGCACGCCACGACTGATGCGCAAGGCAACTTCGTCGTTGCGGCTGTGCCCGACGGAAAGTACTTCGTGCACGTCACACCGGCCCCAACCGATGCCGAGCACCTGCCCGGTGGGGACGTGAGCCGTCGGAGCTATCCAGCTGAGGAACTGCGCGGCCAGTCCATGACGATCAAGGTCTCCGGCCGTCCCTCGGCGGAGGCCCGTTACACGGGCAGTTCGGCTTGCCTCGGCTGCCACAAGGACAAGCAACACTACCAGCAGACGGCGCACAAGCTTGGATGGACCGTGCCGCAGTCTCCGGCGCGGAGCCAGGACTTCTCGAAACACCCCGACTATTTCAAGGCGCTCGAGTCGTTTCCAGAAGTCGACTCGTACACGGGCGGCACACGTCTCGAGTTGGGGGACTACGACGCCACCAGAGGCGACGACAAGTTCAAGCTCCGCGCGTACGGGGATGCGCGCCTGCCGATCGAGACGGCCTATGCCGACGTCTACCTATGGCAGAACAAGGCCGACCGCAAGTACTACGTCACGATGGTGAACCGGCTGAACCCGCAGGATCCCAATAGTCCCGCGCACCTCGAGATCAAACTGCTCTACGGCGGAGCCGTTCACGACCAGCGTTACATCGTGTCCGTACCGGCCGGCCTGGCCGACCGGCAGGCCTGGTACACCGTGCTGCGCTACAACATGACCGGTCGTGACAACCGATTGAACCGGGAGCGGCGCGTGTGGCAGGACTACAAGTTCTACATGTGGTGGTCAGCCGGCACGGACGGCCGCTACGGCACTTCCGACGACGCGCTCACGGCGCCGCCGGTGAACACCAACGCCGTGCAGACGATGTGCGCGGCGTGTCACCTGACGGGCTGGCAGCGTTATGAGGACAAGGCCACGGGCCAGTACCTCGTGCGCGCCGTCAACGATCCCGGCGGGGAGATGAACATCGACGATGATCCCGAGCTCGACGAGATCAACGTCGGCTGCGAGAGCTGTCACGGTCCCGGGTCGGAACACCTGGCCAACCGCGGTCGTTCCCGCTTCATCGTCAATCCCAGGTACCTCTCGGCGGAGCGTTCCAGCGCGGTCTGCGGTCGATGCCACGACCGACGGCAAGGCTACGGCGGACCGAACAATGGCTACACCCAGGCGATCAGCGAGACCGGCGAGCTGGCCTGGCCGGGCATCAGCCGCCACGAGCTGATCACACGGTTCACCGACCCAATCAAGAAGGGGCCGACCATGCGGGGGCCCGGGCGGGAAGACAACATCTGGCCCGACGACATCCACTCCAACAAGCCGCATCAGCAGTACGCGGATTTCCTGAAGTCGAAGATGTACAGAAACGATCGCGTGTTGGTCGCCTGCTCGGACTGCCACGACATGCATGGCGGCACGTCGTTCCCGCGGGCCCTGATGCACGACGCCAACGACCCTGCCTCCGCGCTGTGCCAGCGCTGTCACGCGGTGGACGTGCTCTCGCACATGGACGGCAAGCTGAACGCCAGGATGAAGGGCCTGCAAACGCGCTGTATCGACTGCCACATGCCAGGAACCGCCAACACCGGCGGCATCGCTGGCGATTTCGGCCGGATGATCAAGGTGCCGCCGTACGCCAACGCGCAGGAGGAAGAAAGCAACGCGTACTGGCAGGGCCCCTTGAAGTCCCATGTCTTCGATGTGCCCTTGAAGACCAACGTGGCCGTCGACGGCGTGGCGCCGGGGCGGGCGATGCCCATTCCCTACACCTCCGCGTGTGGAACCTGTCACGTCGTGAACGAGTTGCCGTTCAAGTAGGAACTTCCTTCGACGGCATCCACACCCGCGTCCGCAGAACCATCGAGTACGGCGCCATGCCACTTCCTGCCGGAGAAGCACCATGGCTGAGGTAATACAACTAGCAAACGCCCTAGAATCGGCTGAACCGGGCGTCCGCCGCGAGATTGGAGCTGGTACGTGTATCAGCAGGAGGCATCATGCGAGCGACTGGACAGAGCGCTGAGCTGAAGGCCTCGGCCTATGCGGGAACGTATGTCGTTACCCTCGCGTGGGAGACGCTCGACGGCAAGAAGCCGTCACAGAACGACCTTCTCGGCTACGCCATCGAGCGCGCCGAACTCGACACCGGCGGCAGCGAGGTCGAGCGCTACTGGCTGCGCGGAATCAAGCGCTTCAAGGACAAAGACAAAGGGCTGCCTCCCGGCACACCCGTGCCGACGTCGGAGCACCCGATCCAGAGCTTCCACTGGGCTGATTACACCGCACACCGCGGCACGCGCTACACGTACCGGATTGTCCCCGTCTTTGGCGCGGTCAAGAACCCGAAGCTCGATGACACCGCGGCCGTGACCTTGGACGTGACGACCGAGATCGAAGGCGATCAGCCGGCGGGCACCGGCGACGAGGGCATCCGGCACGACGTCTTCTTCAATCGTGGCGTGATCGGCTCACAGGCCTACGCGCGCGAGTTCGGCAATCGTGAGCCCGACGCCGAGAACCCGCGGTCGAAGGAAATGAAATGGCTGTCCCGCGGGCTGTTCGAGGCGCTGGTGCGATTCATCGGTCTGGCCGGCGATGGCATGGGTCTTCGCGCCGCGCTGTACGAATTCCACTATCAGCCGGTCGCGAACGCCTTCGCGAAGGCGATCGAGGCGGGCGCCGACGTGAAAATCGTGTACGACGCCGAGAGCGCCTACAAGATCGAAAACGAGGCGACCATCAAGACTGCGCGCCTCGACGATTACGACGCCGTCATCCCGCGTACCGTCACCGAAGGCATCCGCCACAACAAGTTCATCGTCTTGCTGGACGAAGAGGCCAGGCCCGTCTCGGTCTGGACGGGCTCCACCAACATTTCAGCCGGCGGCATCTTCGGCCACTCCAACGTCGGGCACGTGGTGTGGGACGAGGGCGTCGCGAAGAAGTATTTCGAGTACTGGCAGCGTCTCGCGGACAACCTGACCGCAACGAAGCTGCGTGCCCCGAATCGGGCCGCAACGCCCACGCCCTCCGGCAAGCCGCCCAAGAAGTCCGTTCTCGCGTTGTTTTCCGCGCGCGACGACAAGGACAGCAACACGACGCTCCAATGGTACGCGGACCGGCTGGCTGATGCGAAGGAGCTGTCGTGCATGACCTTTGCGTTCAACATCGACACGGTATTTCAAGAGGCCCTGGCGCAGGAGAACGACGTGCTGCGCTACGTGGTCAAGGACGATCCGCTCGGCGAGGAAGAAGCGATTGGCCAGGACCGGGACGTGATCTTCGCAGCCGGCGGCTTTCTCGGAGAAGGCGCGCTGGCCAACTTCCTGCGCGAGCGCTCGAACCCGCTCAACCGAAACCGCTACATTCACAACAAGTTCATGCTCGTCGTTCCGCTCAGCGACGATCCGCT
>DATLLC010000141.1:0-36373 GCA_035538015.1 Vicinamibacterales bacterium | reverse complement strand
GCCTGCATCTACCAGAAGCAGGAGCCGGTGAACATCCCACAGGTGGAGACGGGTGTGCTCACCGATGTGCTGAACCTGCCGTTCGGCGTCGAGATCTACGGATTGCTCACGCGCTGGAACCCGCTCAACATCGCCCGGCCGTACTCCCTCCCGTACAACGGCCGCAACGTGCTCGTGGTCGGCCTCGGCCCCGCCGGCTATACCCTGTCGCACTACCTCCTCAACGAGGGCTTCGGCGTGGTGGCGATCGACGGACTCAAGATCGAGGCGCTGCCCGACGACATCGTCGGCGCCCATCATCACGCGCCGCGTCCGATCCGCGCCTGGTCCGAAATCTACCGGCCGCTCGACGAGCGTGTGCTGGAGGGGTTTGGCGGGGTGTCCGAGTATGGCATCACGGTGCGCTGGGACAAGAACTTCCTGACGCTCATCCACCTCACACTGGCGCGCCGGGAGAAGTTCAAGGTCTACGGCGGCGTGCGCTTCGGCGGCGCGCTGCCGATCGAGGAAGCATGGGCGCACGGTATCGATCACGTGGCGATTGCGGCGGGCGCCGGGCGACCGACGATCATCGACATCAGGAACAACCTGATCCGCGGCATCCGCAAGGCCAGCGACTTCCTGATGGCGCTGCAGCTGACGGGCGCCTTCAAGAAGGACGCCCTGTCGAACCTCCAGGTCCGCCTGCCGGCGGTGGTGATTGGCGGCGGCCTCACCGGCGTGGACACAGCGACCGAGCTGATGGCCTATTACCCGATCCAGGTGGAGAAGACGCTCTCGCGCTACGAATCGCTGGTGGCGTCGCTCGGGCAAGACGCCGTGCGGACACAGCTGGATGCGGAGGAACTCGTTATTCTCGATGAGTTCCTCGTCCACGGCCGTGAAGTGCGTGCCGAGCGCGCGCGTGCCAAGGTCGCGGCGGAGGAGCCCGACTTCATCTCGATGATTCGCCGTTGGGGCGGCGTCACCCTGGCCTACCGCAAGCGGTTGCAGGACTCACCCGCCTATCGCTTGAATCACGAGGAGGTGTCGAAAGCCTTCGAAGAGGGGATTGCGTTCGCAGAGAACATGTCGCCGGATGAGGCCATTCCCGACGACTACGGCCACGTCACCGCGATGGCGTTCACGCGACCGGGGCCGAACGGGCCCGAGCGTGTCGAGCTGCCCGCGCGCACGGTGCTCGTGGCCGCGGGCACGGCTCCCAATATCACCTACGAGAAGGAGCACCGCGGCACCTTCGCGCTCGACGACAGACAGCGCTTCTTCCAGGGTTACCGTGCGGTCAAGGGGTCTGACGGCTCGTTCACGCTCGAACCGGACGCGAACGGCTTCTTCACGTCGCACGACACCGGCGGCAGGTTCGTGACCTACTACGGCGACAACCATCCCCGCTACAACGGCAACGTCGTCAAGGCGATGGCGTCGGCCAAGCACGGATACCCGCACGTCGTGGCCCTTTTCGCCGACGAGATTCGGGCGCTGGCTCCGGCCGCACAGCCGGAACGCGAGCGCGCCTGGCGACGGCTGATCGCGCGCCTCGACGAGGAGCTCCTGTCACGGGTCGAGCGCGTCGTGCGCCTCACGCCCACGATCATCGAGGTGATCGTCAGGGCGCCTGCCGCGGCCCGCCATTTCCACCCCGGGCAGTTCTACCGGCTGCAGAACTTCGAGCGCCTGAGCCCGCACGTGCATGTCGACGACCATGTGGCGCCGATGTTGATGGAGGGCATCGCGCTGACTGGCGCCTGGGTCGATCGCGAGAAGGGCCTGCTGTCGCTCATCACGCTCGAGATGGGCGTGTCCAGTCGCCTCTGCGCCTACCTGCAGCCCGGGGAACCAGTGGTCGTGATGGGACCGACTGGCACGCCGACCGAGATTCCCGAACGCTCCGCGGTGATGCTGGCCGGTGGTGGACTTGGCAACGCGGTGCTGTTCTCCATCGCGAAGGCACTCAAGGCACGAGGCAACCGCGTGCTCTACTTCGCCGGCTACCGGAACGGCGCCGACCTCTTCAAGCGTCAGGAAATCGAGTCGGCGACCGACCAGGTGATCTGGGCGACCGACGCCGGCACCGAGATTGTGCCAGCCCGCGCCCAGGATGCCCACTTCCGCGGCAACATCGTGCAGGCGATGGTCGCCTACGCCGACGGGAGGCTGGGCTCCATGGCGGTCCCGCTGAAGGACGTCACGCGGATCATCGCGATAGGTTCGGACCAGATGATGAACGCCGTCCGGCTGGCCCGGCACGGCGTGCTGCAGCCCCACCTCAACCCATCGCACGTCGGCATCGGCAGTATCAACTCGCCAATGCAATGCATGATGAAGGAAGTTTGCGCCCAGTGTCTCCAGCGGCATGTCGATCCGGCCACCGGCCGTGAGGAGTTCATCTTCTCCTGCTACAACCAGGACCAGGACCTCGATCGCGTGGACTTCGCGAACCTTCACGCCCGGCTCCGCCAGAACAGTGTGCAGGAGAAGATTTCGAGCCTGTGGTTCGAGCACATGCTCGACGAGGCCGAGCCGGAGCTGACGCACGTGTAACCGGCAACCGGGAACCGGCAACCGCGAGCCGGCAACCGGCAGCCGGCAACCGGGATCCGGCAGCCGGGATCCAGCAACCGTCTGCCGGCTGCCGTCTGCCGGTACAATGCCAGCCGTCCATGCTGGCGACCGGCACGCGCATCGACGACCGTTACGAGATCCTCGGGCCGATCGGTTCTGGCGGGATGGGGCACGTGTACAAGGCCCGACGGCTGCGTCTGGGGGACGAGGTCGCCATCAAGGTGATCCAGGAGTCATCGGCCGCGCCGCAGGAGCTGCACGAGCGGTTTCTCCGCGAGAGCCGCGCGTCGGCGCAGCTGCGCCATCCTGGCATCGTCGCCATCCTCGACTTCGGTGTCGACGGCTCGCGCCAGCCCTACATGGTGATGGAGCTGCTGAGCGGCCCCAGCCTGGCCGATGAGATCGCGCTGCAGGCGCCGATGCCGCCGAAGCGTGTGGCGGCCATCGTCGGCGAGGTCGCCTCGGCGCTGCAGCTCGCCCACGATCGCGGCATCACGCACCGCGATCTCAAGCCCGCGAACATCGTGCGGCACCTCTACGAGACGGGCGAGGGCGCCTACAAGGTGATCGACTTCGGCCTCGCCGTCATCACGTCGGTGCGCGATTCCACGCGCCTTACCGATCCCAACCTGTTCATCGGCACGATGGCCTACGCCGCCCCTGAACAGATTCGCGGGGATCCGATCACGCCCGCGGCTGACGTGTACGCGATCGGTGTGATCGCCTACGAGATGCTGACGGGCGTGCGTCCGTTCGACGCAGCGGATCGCATCACGCTGCTCAACCAGGTGCTCACCGTGCGGCCGGTCAAGCCCACCGAGCGCCAACATTCACTCCCCCCGGCAGTGGACGACGTCCTGCTGCGCGCGCTCGCGAAGGAACCGTCCGAGCGATGGCCTTCGATTACGGCCCTGGCCGAGGCGCTCGGCAAGGTGGCGGGCGCACGACAGACCCCTGCCGCAGGAGCCGAGAGCGGGCTGCTCGCCCGTTACGACCTCGGCCAGTCGCTCGGCCGCGGCCGGCTCGGCAGCCTGATCTATCGGGGGACCCACCGTGCCCTGGGTATCCCGGTCGCGATTCGGATCCTGAAGCGCGAGGAACAGGAGAACTGGGACGTCGTCCGCGCCCGTTTCCTGCTCGAAGGGCGCACGTTGCAGACCTCCCATCCGAGCCTGCTGCAGGTTCGCGATTTCGGCGAGGACGAGCGATCGGTGTTCGTGGTCACCGACCTCATCGAAGGTCCGAGCCTGAGGCAGGCGCTGGCCGTCGGCGCGCCGTTCCCCTGGGTGCGCACGCAGGCGTTGATGGCGCAGGCGCTCGACGCCGTGGCCGCGCTGCACCGCCGGGGCGGGTTCATCGCCGGCGTGAACCCTGACATGATCCGGCTCACCGATGAAGACGGGCACGAGCGAATCGTGATGTCCACCGCCGGCATTCGCGCCGTCCAGGACGTGCTCGCCACGATGCGTGAACAGGAACTGCGCGGCCAGGAAGCGAGCGAGCACGAACTTCCGTACATCGCCCCCGAGATTCTGATGGGGCACGCGCCTGACTCGCGGGCCGATGTCTTCACGATGGGAGTCCTGGCCTACCAGATGGCCACCGGACAACTGCCGTACCGGGCCGCCTCGCTGCCGGAGCTGCTGGGGCACATGCTACGGACCACGCCGGCGCCACCGTCCACGGCCGGGGTGCCGAGCGCCGCCAGCGACGCGATCCTGCGTGCTCTCGCCGGCGACCCCGCCGTTCGCTTCGAACGGGTCCGCGATTTCGCGGCGGCGCTTGCGTAGTCACTGTCGAAGGTCACGGCGCGCGGCGGGCGTCGTTGACATCGCCTGGAATCTGCACCATCTTGGAGCCACCCTTCCGCGCGTGCGGAGGGGTTCATTGCATGTCGCAGCTGCCGTTTGACGTCCCGACCGACCTTCCGCTGCAAGGCGAGACGCTCGTGTTCACGGGACGCCTGTGGTCGATCAGCCGCAAGGACGCCCGGGCGGCGGTCGGTCGACTCGGCGGTGCCTGCGACGACGAGGTGACGCCACGCACGACGTTGCTGGTCGTGGGCGCCGACACCTATCCGGCCGGCGTGCCCGACGAGCGTGCCCTGGCCGGAGACTCCACCGCCCACGCCCAGAAACTTCGACGAGCAGCGCAGTTGAACGCCGACCAACCTGGCCGCATCCGGGTGATCACCGAGGCCGAGTTCTGTCGCACCGCTGGGTTGCCGGATCTACAGGACCAGCGGCCGCAGCTCTACGGGCAGAAGGACGTACTCGCCATGTATCCGCAGTTGCGGGAGGACCACCTCCGCTACCTGCAGAAGTGGGGCATCATCAAGCCCGCCTTTCGCAACGATGCTGATACGTGGTTCGGCTTTGCCGACCTCACGACCCTGCGGCAGCTCCAGACGGCGCTCCAGCAGGGCGGGTCGTTCCGGGCACTGCTGAAGGAGCTGCAGGCGGCGCGGTCCGGCCAGCTCGCATTCGATTTCCGGCTCGAGGCGCACCAGGCCCGAATCATCGAGTTGCGCGCGCGCCGCCGCATGGCGCAGACCGAGGACGCCTCCCCGCAGGACGCGCAACGCGCGCCGATGGAGGCCTGGGCGGGCGCATCGAGCGAGGCGGAAGCCGGGTTGGCCGACCGGACGTTGAGCACGGCCGAGCAGTGCTTCCTCACCGGATCGCTGCTCGACGACGGCTTATCGGAGCACGTCGACGAAGCGGCGCGGCTGTATCGCCGGGCGCTCGAACAGGATCCCGACCTGGTTGCGGCGATCATCAACCTCGCCAACATCCGCTATGCCAAGGACGAGCTCGCCGAGGCCCAGGCCCTCTACGAACGCGCCATCGGTCTCGACCCCACCTACTTCGAGGCGTACTTCAACCTCGGCAACATCCACCACGATCACGGGCGGTACCTGGACGCCGAGGCGTGCTACCGCGAAGCGCTCGGCCTCAATCCGACCTACGCCGACGCGCACTTCTATCTCGCCGTGACACTCGAGAAGATGGGACGCTCCGCCGACGCACGCGCGCACTGGCGCGCCTACCAGACGCTCGCCCCGGCCGGCGAGTGGATAGAGCTCGCGCGTGAATTCTCCGACTAGCAGCGTCGGTGCGCGAGCCGGTCCATTGATGATTGATGATTGGCGATTGGCGATTTATTGAATGATTGATGAATGCGTCATTGGCGCATTCTCGATTGAACCATTGATTCGAGAGGACGGCTCAATCTGAATGGCGCGATGCGTCAATCGCCAATCGCCGGATGAGTCGCCGGATCATCAATCATCAATCGTCAATGATTCCTACCAGCGGTAGTCGTCGCGCGGCGGGAGCTCTTCGCGCTTGCGCGTGATGCGTTTCGCCTTGTAGTAGGCGCAGTCCCCGCACCAGGAATCCGCGCTGAACCCCTGCACGCCCGCCATCGGCAGCACGTCGCGATGGCCGCAGTGTTCGGGGAGTCCGTTGTCGGCGGGCTTGCGCCAGCGGCACGACTGGAACCGTTCGGTGGCGGAGAGATCAGGCAACATGGAAGCCTACGGCTTGTTCGACCGCGCGCCAGGCCCGCTCCTCGGCGGGCGAAACCAGGGTGACGGCGTGTCCGGTGGCGCCCGAACGCCCGGTGCGGCCGACGCGGTGGACGTAGGTGTCCGCGGTATCGGGCACCTCGTAGTTGACGACGTGCGCGATGCCTTCGATGTCGAGCCCGCGGGCGGCGATATCGGTGGCGACCAGCACGGGGTGCTTGCCCGATCGGAAGCCTTCGACGGCGGCCAGCCGTTCCTGCTGCGAGCGATCGGCATGCAGCGCCGCCGCCCGGATGCCACGTGCCTGCAGATTGCGGGCAACGCGATCCGCGCCGATCTTCATCCGGACGAAGACCAGCACCGGTCCGGTCGCGTCACGTCGGATGAAACTCGCCAGCCAGTCGATCTTGGCGCTCCCGTCCACCCCCTGCCGCTCGTGGCGAATGGTGCGGGCGGCGCCGCGCTGGCCCACCTGCACGAAATGGGGCTGGTGCAGCATCTCCGTCGCCATGCGCAGTATCTCTCCGGGGAGCGTGGCCGAGAAGAGTAGCGTCTGGCGATCGGGTGGCAACGCGGACAGGATGCGCTGCACGTCGGGCCAGAAGCCCATGTCCATCATGCGATCGGCCTCGTCCAGGACCAGCACCTGCACCCGGAGCAGGTCCACGGCATCGTGCCGCATGTGGTCCATCAGGCGACCCGGCGTTGCGACCACGATGTCCACGCCGGCCTTGAGCGCACGCTCCTGCGGGCCCATCTCGACGCCACCGAATACCGGGGCGGTCGTTACCGGGGCATGGTAGGTGAGACCCACCAGGGTGTCTTCGATCTGCACCGCCAGCTCGCGGGTCGGCGCCAGGATCAGCGCGCGCGTATACGGTTCACGCGCCGGGTCGTGATAGTGCGGCTGCTCGGTGAGGAGCCGCTGCAGGATGGGGGCGGTAAACGCCAGCGTTTTCCCGGTGCCGGTCTCGGCGCAGGCAACGACGTCGTGTCCGGCGAGCGCGAGCGGAATCACCGCGCCCTGCACCGGTCGGGTGCCGGCGAAGCCGAGATCCACCAGGCCGGCCGCGAGTCGCTTGTCGAAGCCAAGCGACGCAAAGACCACCGGCTCGGCATCCGCGTCGACGAGCTGCCAGATCAGCCCGGGCGGCGGCGGCGTCGGAGGCGCAGAAAAATTCGGACGACGGCCCTGCCGCGGACCGCGAGCCGACGCGCCCCCGCGGCGCGGGCGACGTGATGATGGGGTGCGGGTGTTCAAGTGCGTGTATTCGGTAACCAACCCCTTGAGGGGTTCATCGGGCGCGGAAGGTGATGATGCCCCGCTGCGGGTCGTAAGGCGAGATGCCCACGGTCACCCGATCTCCGGGAACCACCTTGATGCGAAATCGCCGCATGCGGCCGCTCAACTGAGCCAGTACTTCGTGGCCGGCGTCGACCTGCACGCGGTAAAGGCCCCCGCTGTGCACCGCGACCACCGTGCCTTGCATGTCAATCAGGTCGTCTTTGCTCATTCAGACTCTAAACTCTCGGCTTCGCATTCTTGGCTCTGGGGTGTCACCTCGCCCTAAAGCCTAGAGCCTCAAGCCTAGAGCCTTCGTATTCTGTCACGCACCGGGCGCGGCATGCAAACGGCGAACCGCATCTTCCACCTGCCGCGCCAAGGCCGCGTAGTCCTCGCCGGTGATTCGCAGCGGCGGGCCAAACGTCACCGAACACCGCCCCGGGTGGGCCATCTTCCACGACGGATGGAGCACCTGATCCACGCCATCGAGGCGGACCGGGACCACGGGGAGGTGCAGGCGGGAGGCGATCATGCCGATGCCGCCCCGAAACGGCTTGATGTCCCCCGTATTCGAGCGCACGCCCTCCGGGAAGATGAGGACGGAAAACCCGTCCCCGGTGACCTCGCCGATGTAGCGCAGCGTCTGCCGTGCGCCGGCTTCGCGCTGGGGCAGTGGAAAGGCGTTGAAGAAGAGCGCGGCCAGATAGTAGTTCAGCCGGTTGGTGAGGACCTTGGTAGCAGATTGCTGTTCGGGAAAGAAATGGGCCTTGAAGAACTCTTTGGCCATCGCTGGCGCCACGCGTGCGCGCCAGCGGCCGGGGAGCGCCCAGAGGATGACCGGGACGTCGAGGTGACTCTGGTGATTGGCCGCGAACACGACGGGTCCGTCGAGCTCCCGCAGGTGTTCCAGCCCGCTCACCCGGACCCAGGCGAACACGCGGGTGATCGGCAGGATCCAGGTTGCCAGGCTCGCGCGTCGGATCCAACCCACGAGGCGCCCGCGATTCCAGCGGGGGAAGTCCACCGGCTCCTCGACGGTTGCCTCGGATGGGCCGCTCTCGAGCAGCGACTTGAGCTCGTCGAGTGTCCGCGCGCTCGCAAATTTCGTCTCGTCGAGGCGTGTCTGGAATCGGTCTTCGAGCGCCACCATCAGCTCGACGCGTTCGAGCGAGCTCAAGCCCAGCGCTTCGAGCGTCGTATCCCCGGTGACGGTGCGCCCGGCCGTGAAACGCGCGAGCACGGAGGCGAGACCGCCGTCCTGCGCTGGCGCGGCGGCGGGCGAAGCGCCGGCGTCGACCCAGGCCCTCAGTGTCGCCCGTTTCAGCTTACGCGTGCCCTCGGTGCGCGGCAGCGGCCCGCTGGCCCACACCGACGCGCTGCGAATACGTTGATGGTCCGCCAGTGAGGCGTTGGCGGCTGCCACCACCGCGTCTGCCGACGTGCCAGGCTCCAGCACCAGCACGGCGTGCACGCGCTCGTTCGTCGTGCCGGGATCGCGATGCCCCACCACCGCCGCCTCGAGCACGCCCGCGACGCCCTCCACCACCCGCTCGACATCGTCCGGGAAGACGTTCAGGCCTTCGGGGGTGACGATCATCTCCTTCTTGCGTCCGCGGATGAAGAGCCGGCCCTGCGCATCGAGCTCGCCGATATCTCCGGTGTGGAGCCAGCCCTGGGCATCGCGCGTGCGTCCAGAGTCGGGTTGATCGGCATCGCGCGCCTCCTCTCGCCCCGGCGCTCTCCCGCCTTCGCCGTGCCCCTTGTGTCCCTCCTCCCGCTCGGGTTCAAAGTACCCCTCCGTCACGTTCTCGCCGCGGACCAGAATCTCGCCATCCTCCGCGATCCTGACTTCGACGCCGCCGACGGGCGTGCCCACTGATCCGGTGTTGGTCTTGAACGGGTGGTTGAGCGTGACGATCGGCGCCGTCTCGGTCAGCCCGTAGCCCTGGATGACGACGAAGCCGAGGCGCTTCCAGAACTCTTCGAGCTCCGGCCCCAGCGGCGCCGCCCCCACGACGAAGGCCCAACACTTGAAGCCAAACGCGCGATGGATAGTGCGATAGCGCCACCATCGGGCCGGAATCGACAGGCCCTTCGGTGGATCGGCCGCCTCCGGGTCGATGCGAATCGCGTGCTCGCGCAGCACGTCCAGGATTTTCGGCACGCACACGATGACGGAGATCCGCCATTCCTTGACTCGCCGGACGATGTCGTGCGGGTTGAAGCTGCGCATGAACACCACGGTGCCGTCGACGAGCGGCGGGATGCTGGTGGCCATGGACTGCCCGAACAGGTGGCTGAGCGGCAGCAGGTTGAGGAAGCGCAACGGCAGGAAGGGCCGGGCATACGGCTTGTACTTGGCCACTTCCTTGGCGACTGGCACGAGGTTGGCCAGCAGGTTCTTGTGGCGAACGACGACGCCCTTGGGCTCCGCCGTGGCGCCGGACGTGAACACGATCTGGGCGATGTGGTCGCGCGTGATCGATCGGTCCGGCATCGGGCCGTCGGCGCCCCAATCGAATTCGTCGAAGGGCCAAAGGGAAAGTGGGGATTCGAAGGACAGCCCGCGGGCGCCGCCATTGACATCCGACCCGCTACAGACGAGTTTGGCGCCGACGATCGCGGCGACGCGCAAGGCGAAGTTTGGCGACGAGCGGTAGTCGATCGGGACAACGATCACGCCGGCAATGACCGCCCCCCAGTAGCAGGCGAGCCATTCCGCGGAGTTCTCGCCCCAGAGCAGCATCTTGTCGCCCGCGGCCAGGCCGGCGCCTTCCAGGCGGCGTGCGAATCCTCGCGCGGCGCGCGTCACCTGCTCGTAGGTGAACCGCCGCACCCGATAGCCGTCGTCGTGAATGACGAATTCGCCCCGACGCCCCTCGAGCGAGCGGAACACGTCAATCAGCGTCGTCATTCAAGCCTGCCCGCACCAGTCGCACCAGTCGCACCTGACCGCACCTGTCCGCACCTGTCCGCACCCGCGTTTAGTATCATCGTTCCGCTTGGACACGTCACGGCTGCCGCCTGCCTTGGTGGTGGGCGCCCACTACGATTCGTTCCTACAGCGGGCGCTCCGCCGCTTTTTCGAACGCGCGGCGCTCGAGTCCGAATCCGTGCCTTCACCGTCCTCGGATGGCCGACTGGCCATCGAGCCGACGGCCGATCCTGGTGCGCTGGTCGTGCGGTGGTTCGGCAACCGCTACGTGTTGCGGGTGCCGCGGCAGCAGCCGTTCACGGACAACGAGGTGCGCTTTGCCCGTGCGATCGGTACCGTGCTCTCGGCGCGCTTCCACGCCATCCTGAAACCCCAGGCCATCATCGAACGCAGCGGCTTGTTTAGCGGTGCGATCGAGGATAGGTACGTGGGCGCGTTCTTCGATCCAGCGGCGTACGGCGGTGCCTCCGAACCCGGCGTCGACCGCGTCGCCGAGGTCATCGAGATTCTGCGCGTGGCGGCACTGTCGACCTACGAGAACCATCCGATCTCGACTGGCGTGCTGCTCCTCGGTACGAATCAGGATCCGGTCGGCGAGGATGGCGGCGCAGTGCTCGGTCCGCATTACACGGGAGCGCTGACCTCCATCAAGAGCTTCTTCCGGCTGGCCGATGGCGTTCGCACCGTGTTCCTGGTGGGGAAGGACGGCCGGCTCGTCGACATCGTCGACATGGAGCGGTGGGCCGCCCAGTCCTCGGAAGGTCAGGTGCTGGCGGTGCCCTGCGCAGCGCCGTACACAGCCCATGCCCGCGCCACCCTGGGCGGCGGGCATGTGGGCGTAGTGCTGAGCCCGCAGCGCGAGATCAAGGTCTTCGCGCGCGGGGAACAGGTGTTTGCGTTCCGGAATGCCGACTGGCATCTGCTGGACCTTTCGGCGAAGTACCAGATGTGGGAGGCGGCGGTCGGATCGGGCACGCTCGCGCGGCGGCTGTTCCAGACCGCGCTCGACCTCTCAGACTCGCGCCAAGGTGCGCTGTTCGTCGTCCTCCGTCGACCGCTCGAGACGCTGGCCGAGCTCGTAATGCCGGACGACCGGCTCGACATGGAGCCAATGGACGCGGTGCGGGATCCAGACCTGCCGTCGCGCCGCCACCTGTTACACGTCCTCGCGGGACGCACGGTGACGGACCTCGACGGGTCGGTGCTGGCCGCGCTGGCGACGCTGGACGGCGCAATGGTGTGCGATCGTCATGGCCAGCTGCTTGCCGCCGGTGCGATCTTGAGGCACCCGCTGACCGCGGCCGAGGGCGGTCGGTCGGCTGAGGGGGCCCGCACCACGGCGGCGATGGCGGCGAGCCGGTTTGGTCCCGTCCTCAAGGTGAGCGAGGATGGGTTGATCACGTGTTTCGATGGCGGCCGGATCTGGGACATCTAGTGGGATGGATGGTCGATTTCCACTGGGGCCCGTTCCGTAGGAAGGGCCCGGAGTTGCTCCCCGAGTCCGCCGCAGGACGCTATAGAAATCGCTGATACGCTCCACTAGAACCCCACTCGTGCGGGCTGGGGGCAGATCGGCAGCTGAAAGGGAGGCATGTCGTTCCGTGTGTTTCTGACCGGGGGGACCGGCTACGTCGGCTCGGCGGTGCTTGACGCGCTGGTGCGCGGCGGACACCAGGTGACCGCGATCGCCCGCGATCCCGAGAAGGTCGCGGGTATTGAGTCGCGAGGGGCCAGGGGGCTTCTGGCCGAGCTCGGCACACCGGCGCGCTACATGGACATCGCGCTCGAGTCCGACGTCGTGGTCCATGCGGCCCTGGAGCATTCGCCTCGCGGGGCCCAGCTCGATGGTGACCTGCTGGATCGACTGCTGCCCGCCCTGTCCGACACGGGCTCGGCCAAGACCTTCATCTACACGTCCGGGATCTGGCTCATCGGGCCGGCGCCGGACCCCGCGGACGAATCGGTTCCGGTCGCGCCCACGCCGCACGCGGCCTGGCGTGCCCCGCTCGAGCGACGCGTGCTCGAGGCGACGACGCTCAGCCTGCGCACGGCGGTCGTCCGGCCAGGGGTCGTCTATGGTGGCAAGAGGGGGATCGTGTCCGACTTGCTGAAGAATGCCTTGAACGGGCTCGTGCGCGTAATCGGGCCAGGCACGAACCATTGGCCGTGCGTCTACGACCGCGACCTCGGGGAGCTCTACGCACGCATCGCCGAGACGCCCGAAGCCTCGGGTGTCTACCACGTGAACGACGAGGGCGACGAGCAGGTGAACGACATCGTCGAGGCCATCGCTGACCACGTTTCACCCCGGCCCGATATCCGGCACGTGCCGCTCGAGGAGGCGCGGGCCAAGATGGGACCTTACGCGGACGCCCTGGCGCTCGATCAGCGTCTCCGGTGTCCGCGGGCGCGTGCCATTGGCTGGACCCCGACGTTGCGCAGCGTCTCCGGGAACGTCGCGCGGCTGCTGGAGGAGTACCGCAACGCACGCTAATGGAGCGTATCAGCGATTTCTATAGCGTCCTGCGGCGGGCTCGGGGAGCAATTCCGGGCCGTTCCTACGGAACGGCCCCAGTGGAAATGGACCATACATCCCACTAGATCGCGGTGGCGCGGCGTCCGGTATGCTCATCGGATGCGCCGTCCGGTTCTTGTCCTTGCCTTGGCCCTGATCGCCGGGTGCAGCCAGCCACCCCCGCCCGCGGCGCCGCGGCCTTCGGGTCCAGCCGAGTCCGAGATCAACGCCACGTCATTCGTGGCACACCTGCGCATGCTGTCTTCCGACCTCTTCGAGGGCCGGGCACCAGCCACGCGCGGCGGCCAACTCGCAGTGGAATATCTGGCCACCCAGATGGCCGTTCTCGGTCTCGAGCCCGCGGGCGATGGCGGTACCTTCTTCCAGCAAGTGCCCATCGTCGAGACGACAGTGGACCGTGGGTTCACGTTGAGCGTGCCCGGCGCCAGCTATCGCTACCTCCAGGACGTCGTGGCGTTCTCGGGCGTCGAGTCGGCGCGGGTGCAGGCGCAGGGCGACGTGGTGTTCGTCGGCTACGGGATCAACGCGCCCGAGCTGAAGTGGAACGATTACGCGGGCGTCGACGTGAAGCGCAAGTGGGTGGTGATCATGGTGAACGATCCGCCCGCGCCGGCCGACGAGCCGACGTTGTTCGGCGGTCCGGCTTTGACCTACTACGGCCGCTGGACGTACAAGTTCGAGGAAGCCGCTCGCCAGGGGGCGGCCGGCGCGCTGCTGATTCACACGGACGAATCGGCGACGTATCCCTGGCAGGTGGTGCAATCGTCCTGGAGCGGCACGCAGTACATGCTGCCGCCCGACCCCGGAACGCCGGCGCTGGGCATCATGGGCTGGATGACCGAACGTGCGGCCCGCGACCTGGCCAGGCGCGGCGGTCAGGACCTCGACGCCCTCCGCAAGCGGGCCTCGGCGCGCGGCTTCAAGGCCGTGCCGCTGACCCTCCGCGCCGCGGCGACGCTGCAGCAGCGCTCGTCACGTAAGACGGCCGCGAACGTGATCGCGAAGCTGCCGGGTGCCAAGGATCGGCAGGCCGTGGTGTTCACCTCACACTGGGATCACTTCGGCATCCGCGAGGCCCAGCCAGGAGAGCCGAAGGACGCGGACCGCATCTTCAACGGGGCCTATGACAATGCCTCGGGATGCGCAGGCCTGATCGAGCTGGCGCGGGCGATGGCGCGGGCCGCCGAGAAGCCTGGTCGGTCGATGTACTTCGTGTTCACGACTGCCGAGGAGTCGGGCTTGCTTGGATCGGAGTATTTCGTCGCGCACCCGCCGATTCCGCCGGCGCAAATGGCCGCCAACCTGAATGTCGACGGGCTGAACTACCTGGGTGCAACCAGGGACATGGTCCAACTGGGCGCGGACCGTTCGACTCTCGGGCCCATGGTCGAGGCCATCCTCATGGAGCGCGGGCGCACGCTGGCCGAGGACACTCACCCCGAGCGCGGCTATTTCTATCGCTCCGATCACTTTCCCTTCGCCAAGGCGGGGGTGCCGGCGCTTTCGATCAGCGAGCCCAGGGAGTTCACGGGTCCGAACGCCGCCGCACTGATGAAGAAGCAGGAGGAGTACATCGAGAAGGACTACCATCAGCCCTCGGACCAGTACGATCCGTCTTGGGACTTTGCCGGTGCGGTGGACGATCTGAAGGTGCTGGCGCAGCTGGCCTGGCGCATCGCCAGCGCGCCCGAGATGCCAAGGTACAACGACGGCGATCAGTTCGCGAACGCAAGGAAATAGATCACGAAGGCACGAAGGACACGAAGGCCCTATGCAAACACAGAGTGCAGCAGGACTGGTGACGCTCGACGAGATCGAGGCCGCACGCGAACGCATCAAGCCCGCCGCGCGCGTGACGCCGCTGATCGAAGTGCCGTTTCCTTCCGGATCCCGACCCTCGGCTCCCGGCTCCCGGTTCTACCTGAAGGCCGAGTCCCTCCAGCCGATGGGCGCGTTCAAGATTCGCGGCGCGTTCAACATGATCGCGCAGCTCTCGGCCGACCAGCTGAAGCGCGGCGTCATCACGTATTCGTCCGGCAACCACGGTCAGGCGGTGGCCATGGCGGCGCAGCTGCTCGGCGCGCCAGCCGTCATCGTGATGCCGACCACGGCGCCGAAGGTCAAGGTGGAGGGGGCGAAGTCCTACGGCGCGGAGGTGCAGTTTGCCGGAACCACCTCCACCGATCGGCAGAGGCAGGCCGAGGCCGAGGCCGCGCGCCGGGGGCTGACCATCGTGCCGCCGTTCGATCATCCTCGCATCATCGCCGGGCAGGGTACCGTGGGGCTCGAGATCCTCGAGCAGTGTCCCGATGTCGGGGCTGTCTACGTGCCGGTGGGTGGCGGAGGGCAGCTGGCCGGCATCGCGGCCGCGGTGAAGCTGTCGAAGCCGTCGGTGCGTGTCATCGCGGTGGAGCCGGAGGGCGCGCCCACGATGAAGACCGCGATTGCCGCCGGCGAGCCCGTGTCGCTGCCGAAGACGGCGTCGATCGCCGATGGCCTGCTCACCATCCGCGCCGGTGATATCACCTTCGCCCACGCGCGTGCGTATGCCGACGAGTTCGTCACGGTGCCCGACGAGGCCATTGCCGAAGCGGTGGCGTGGCTGTTCCGCCGCGCGCGGCTGGTGGCGGAGCCGAGCGGTGCGGCAGCGACGGCAGCGGTGATGCGAGGCCTGGGGGACACGAAGGGGGCCACCTCGATCGTCGCCGTATTGTCCGGGGGGAACGTCGCACCGGAGGCGTTCGCAAAGTACGTGAGCGGATGATGGCGGCCGGTGCGCACTGGTGCGACAGGTGCGCTGAGGTTCAGAGCAGCGCCCGCGCGGCGGCTTCCGCTTCATCCAACGTCGTCACCACGCCGTCCAGCTGCTGCTCGTACACCGCCCTTAGGATCTCGCCCATCCTGGGCCCAGGTGACACGCCGAGCCCGATGAGGTGGCGGCCCATCAGGATCGGTGCCGGTGGCCGGTGCTCGACGCCCAGTGATCGGGCCCGCTCCAGAAACCAGTCCATCGCGGAGCAGTCGAAATGTCCGGTGCGGCCGTGGCAATCCGCACGGGCGAAGCGCGTGAGCAGCTCCAGATCGACGCGTTGCGCCAGCCGCCGGAAGGCGCCATCCCCCACGGTCTCCCTGGTCTTGTGGAACGCGCTCGGGCGCAAGTGTTCGGCGACGAGGCCGAGCACCTGAGCCCGGACCTCGACGCTGTCGAGCGTGTGCACGTTCAGCCGGTCGAGCAGGGCCGTGGCCGGCGCCAACCCGGCAGCCTCGTGGCCGGGCGACTTGACTCGGCCGTCGGCGTGGATCGTCGTGGCCGGCTTCCCGAGGTCGTGGCAGACGGCGCCGAGCATCACGATCGTGAGCGCGGCGCGCCCGAGATCGCCATTCCGGCGCCGCGCCTCGTCCAGCACCATGAGCGTGTGTGTCCAGACGGTGCCTTCAGGATGCCACTCGGGATCCTGCGGGCACTCATAGAGCGGGACCATCTCGGGCAGCAGCTGTTCGATCACGCCCAGCTCACGCGCTAGTGAAAAGCCCAGCGACGGCCGCTCGGCCACCAGCAGGAGCTTCTCGAACTCTCCCCAGATCCGCTCCGCCGGCAGATCGTCGAGCGCGATCGAGCGACAGATATTCGCGCTCTCCGGCTCCAGCGTCAGCTCGAAGCGAGCCGCGAGCTGCAGCGCCCGGAGGACGCGAAGCGAGTCGTCGCCGAAGCGCTCACGATCCACGACGCGCAGGATGCGTCGTTGGAGGTCGGCGCGGCCCCCCCAGGGATCGAGGTACTCGCCGGTCAGCGGGTCCCACGCGATGGCGTTGACGGTGAAGTCCCGCCGCCGCGCCGCCTCCTCGATGGGCATCGACGGGTCGCCCTCGACCACGAACGCTTTGTGCCCGCGGCCACTCTTCGATTCGCGGCGGGGCAGTGCCACGTCAATCGTGCCCAGCTTGAACACCGGAAAGGCCTGGCCGACCGGCTCGACGCGGCCGACCGCCCCGAGGATGGCCGGCAGCTGCTCCTGCGGCAGGCCGAACACCTCCAGGTCCAGATCCTTCGAGGGCCGTCCGAGCAACTGGTCGCGGACGAACCCGCCCACCGCAAGCGCGCGCCCGCCATGGCGCTTGATGTGGGCGGCGATCCGCTGGGATTCCTCGATGAGGGAATCGGATGACGCGGGCATGGGTTGGTTCAGATTACACGGCCCCCCGCCCGCTCCCCGTCGGCAATCGGCTAATCTCTACCCATGACAAACCACCTGCGCGCGCTGCTTCGCCCATCCGTCCTGTTCCTGGCCGTCGGCTTCGTCGCCGGCGCCTTTGCCGGGCCACGCCTCGGCGTGGTCTCCGCACAGTCGTCACCCAAGGTCTTCGAGCTGCGCACCTACACCGCGCCCGAGGGCAAGCTGCCCAACCTCCACAAGCGCTTCCGCGATCACACGCTGCGCATCTTCCAGAAGCACGGCATGACCAACGTCGTCTATCTCTCGCCCACCGATGCGCCGCTCTCGCAGAACACCCTCGTTTACCTGTTGTCGCATCAGAGCCGTGAGGCCGCGAAGAAGAGCTGGGCTGACTTCGGCGCCGACCCCGAGTGGAAAAAGGTGTCCGCCGAGTCGCAGGTGGACGGGCGTATCGTCGAGAAAGTAGAGTCCGTGTTCCTCACGGCCACCGACTATTCGCCGATGAAGTGAGGCCGTCATGATTCCACGCCGCATTTTCCGTTGGGGGGCGCATGCCCTCATCCTCTCAGCCGGCCTGACCACGCTTGCCCTGCAGGCACAGTCGCCGGCGACGCCGCCCCAGGGCGGCGCACTTTTCACCGGGACGTCGACCGTGATGGAGGCCAAGGACTTGTCCGTCGCCCGGCGCCGCTTCGAAGCGGGCGCTCGCAGTTACTGGCACAGCCATGACAACGGGCAACTCCTCTACGTGGAAGCTGGTCGCATGTGGACGCAGAAACGGGGCCAGGCCAAGCACGAGCTGGGCCCGGGAGAAAGCGACTATGCCGGCCCCAACGTCGTCCACTGGCACGGGGCGACCGGGCAATCGCATCTGATACAGGTCAACGTCGGCTTCAGTGGCAGCACGAAGTGGCTCGAGGCCGTACCGGAGGCCGATTATCGCAAGTGACGTGGCTGCTCATGGACCCTGCCATCGACCTGCTCAGGGCCCTGGTGGCCATCGACTCCGTCAATCCGTCGCTCGTGCCCGGCGCGCGCGGTGAAGCGGAAATCGGCCGCATGCTGGCCGAGCGCCTGGGGGCGATCGGGCTCACCGTGCACGTGCACGAAGTGGCGCCCGGACGCTCCAACGTCGTCGGCGTCCTCGACGGCCGGCGAGCGGGCCGCTCCCTGATGCTGTGCGGCCATGTCGACACCGTCGGCGTGGCTGGCATGGGGCGGCCGTTCGATCCCATCGAACGCGACGGCCGGGTCTACGGCCGCGGCTCGCAGGACATGAAGAGCGGTGTGGCCGCGATGGTCGATGCCGCGCGCGTGCTCGTCCAGGGCGGAGGCCTCGATGCCGGGCAACTCCTCATCGCCTGCGTGGTGGACGAAGAGCACGGCAGCATTGGCGCCGACGCGCTCGTGACCCGCTGGCACGCCGACGGCGCCGTCGTCACCGAGCCGACCGACCTGGCCATTGCCATAGCCCACAAGGGTTTCGAATGGGTCGAGATCGAAACCGAAGGACGTGCCGCGCATGGCAGCCGTCCCCGCGATGGGCGCGACGCCATCAGGCTGATGGCCAGGGTGCTCGGGGAGCTCGACGCCCTCGATCGAACCCTCCAGTCGCGTGCCGCTCATCCCCTGCTGGGTGCGGCGTCCCTTCATGCCTCGTTGATCCATGGCGGGCGCGAGCTCAGCTCCTACCCGGACCGATGCCATCTGCAGATGGAGCGCCGCACCATCCCGGGCGAGCAGCCGGGATGCGCAGGCCGTGAGGTGGTCGACATCCTGGCGCGCCTGTCCGCGGCGGATCCCGACTTCAAGGCCGCGAGCCGCGCCATGTTCGCGCGCTCGCCCTACGACATCGACGCGGATCACCCCTTCGTCGCCGCGATGCGAGCGGCGGCGGCCGAGCAGTTCACAGTTCACAGTTCAACGTTGAAAGCGGACGTGACCGGGATGAGCTTCTGGACCGATGCCTCCGTCCTGGGTGACGCGGGCATTCCGGCGCTGCTCTTCGGGCCGGTCGGCGCAGGGCTGCACGGTGTAGAAGAGTGGGTCGACGTGCAGAGCGTGATCGTCTGCCGCGACGCGCTGGTCCGCCTGGCGCGCTCGTGGTGCGGCGGCCTCAGCGCTCGCTGAGCAGGCCGCGAAGGACGAAGGCGACGTTCGCCGGCCGCTCACCCAGCCGGCGCATGAAATACGGGAACCACTGCCTTCCGTACGGTACGTAGATGCGCATGCCGTAGCCTTCGGCGACCAGCGCCGCCTGCAGGTCGCGCCGGATGCCGTAGAGCATCTGGAACTCGAAGCGGTCCTTGCCGTAGCCTCGTTCCTTCGCGTGGCGCTTGGTCGCCTCGATCATGGCCGGATCGTGCGTGGCGATCGCCGGAAACGCGCCATGGTCGAGCAGCAGGCGCATCAGATCGACGAACGCCGCGTCGACTTGCTTCTTCTCCTGGAAGGCCACGGTCTTTGGTTCCTTGTACGCGCCCTTGACCAGCCGGACGCGCATGCCCACCTCGTTCAGGCGCTGGATGTCCTGCGGTGACCGCACAAGGCACGACTGAATCACGGTTCCCAAGCCCCGGTGCCCCTGCTGCCAGAGCGTGTCGAGCACCTGCAGCGTGCGGTCGATATACGGGGAGTTCTCCATGTCGATCCGAACGAAGAACCCGTGGCGGTCGGCCGGCTCCAGAATCCGGCGCATGTTGTCGACGGCCGTGGCCCGGTCGACGTCCAGGCCGAGTTGCGTGAGCTTCACCGAGATGTTGCGCTCGATGCCGGAGCGGACGATCGCGTCGATGATGCGGATGTATTCCAGCGCGGCCGCATGGGCTTCCTCGAAGCTCGCCACGCTCTCGCCGAGGTAGTCCAGCGTGAGCCGGAGGCCTCGTTGAGGCAACTCGGTGACGGCGGCGATCGCTTCCTCGACCGTCTCGCCGGCGATGAACCGTCGCGCGAAGCCGCCCGGGCGCATCCCGTAGCGCGAGGCCAGGCGCTGCAGCCTGTCGACCTGGGCGAGAGAATGGAAGAGGGCCTTCGATGCAGCGTCAATCATGCGAAGACGCCAGGCCCTCAGTGCGTCGCGCCAGCGTGTGTCAACAGGTGCTGGAGGCTGCGGCCGTAATAGCGCAGCACGTGACGTTCCCGGACCCGGTAGACACCGTGCTCCACGGCGATGATGCCGCGGGTCTCCAGTGGCTCGGTCGCCGTCTCCAGCACCTCGTCGGCGGTGTGCACCGCCAGGTTCGCACCGGTGGCGCGCAAGGTCTCGAGGATCGCCGCGATTCGATCGTGAAGCTCCGCTCGTGCGATCGACGGGCGCATCGAGGCGGCCAGCAGCGCCGTGGGTACGACCTTGTAGAGGCGTCCGATCTCGCGCTGTACGAGGTGAGCCAGGTCGAGCACCGACCGGCGCGACTCGACGTCGTACCCCTCCAACGGGATGGGTCGGCCGAAGGTGACGAACGCGCGGCTGCGATACCCCACCGCGTAGCGCACCAATTCCGCCAGCTCGCGGCTGAAGGCACGCTGGCTGCGCTTCACGCGCTGCCGCGCCAGCACGTGATCCTCGAGGACCAGGTCGTAGGCCACGGCCACCGGCACGATCACCAGGCCAGGCACGTTGGCGGCGAGAGAGGCGCTGAAGAGGCCCGTCTTGGGCGACTTGATCTCGCCGGAGTAGCTGCGGCCGCCCTCCGGATAGAAGAACAGGTCGTGCTTGTGGAGAAGCGTGCCGACGTACGCCTTGAGCGTGATCAGGTAGGCGGGATCCTTCGTGTTGCGGCGGATTGGCAACGCGCCGGTGACGTGCTTGTGTATGAGCCCGAGCGGTCCGCCGAACAGGTTGATGCCGGCCGCGATGATCGGCGGCCGGACCCCCGCATCGTCGAGCACGAGCGGCTCGACGAGGTAATCGGTGTGGCTGCGATGGTTCGAGGCCCAGACGACGCGCCCGCGGGCGGTCGCGGCGACCGCGTGTTCGGCGTGCTCGGCCACGCGCTCGATCTTGCGGAGGATCGGATACAGCGGATACTCGAGCGCCCGGTACAGCTCGTAGCGCTGCGTGGTTCGCAATTCCTCGAGGTACTCCAGGATGCGGGCGCGTGCGGCATCGCCGGTCAGCCCATGGCTGCCGGCCAGGAAGCGCGCGACTTCGTCCCGACTCAGGACCGCTTCAGTGATGTCATCCATCGACGGCGCGCCTCGATGATAGACCCGAACGGGCATTTGGCGTCACCCCTGCTCGATCGCGCGGCAGACGGCGTCGGCAAACGAGGTGGTGGTGGCCGAGCCCCCCAGGTCGGGCGTGACGTGCCCCGAGGCCAGCACCGTGGTGAGCGCGCCCTGGATGCGGGTGGCCTTGGCGTCCTCTTCAAGGTGCTGCAGCATCAGGACGGCCGACAGGAGCAGGGCGGTGGGGTTGGCGATGTCTCGTCCGGCGATGTCCGGCGCCGTGCCGTGGACCGCTTCGAAGACGCCGACGCCGCCCTCGCCGAGGTTTGCCGCCGGCACCACGCCCAGTCCGCCCACCAGTCCCGCGCACAAGTCCGAAACGATGTCGCCGTACAGGTTGGGCAGCAGCATCATGTCGACGCGCTCGGGGTGCATCACCAGGTACATGCAGGCCGCGTCCACGATGCGATCGTCGAACCCCACGTCCGGATAGCGCGCCGCGACCGTGCGAGCCGTCTCCAGGAAAAGGCCGTCGCCGAGCTTCATGATGTTCGCCTTGTGGACGGCCGTGACCTGGCGGCGGCCATGACGGCGGGCATACTGGAACGCGAATTCGGCGATCCGCGCCGATGCCTTCTCCGTGATGATCTTCAGGCTCTCCACCACGCCCGGTACGACCACGTGCTCGAGGCCGGCATACAGGTCTTCGGTGTTCTCGCGGACGATCACGAGATCGACGCCGGTGAAGCGCGAGGGCACGGAGGGCAGGTTGCAGACCGGCCGCAGGTTCGCGTAGAGGTCGAGCGCCTTGCGCAGCCCGACGTTGACGCTGGTGAATCCCTTGCCCACCGGCGTCGCGATCGGCCCCTTCAGCGCCACCTTGTTGCGGGTGACCGAGTCGAGCAGGGCCTGTGGGAGGGTCGTGCCGTGTTCCTTCACGGCTGGCGCCCCCGCCGAGAACGTCTCCCAGTCCGTCGCGAATCCGCTGGCGGCGAGAACCCTGACCACGGCAGCCGTCACTTCCGGGCCGATGCCGTCGCCGGGGATGAGGGTGATTGTCTGCGCCATGAGCGTCGAATCAGCCGAGCGCGGTGAGGGGACGGGAGCCGCCGGTCACGAGTGCTCGCGCGATTCCCAGAACACGAGGAGGAGTGCGCCGACGAGCGTCGTGCTCAGCAGCAGGCTGGACAGGCCGTGCAGCTGGTAGAACGACGCGCGGCGCGGGTCCGATTCGGGCAGGGACGCGACCGATCCGCCGATCTCGCGCTGCATCGCCTCGACGCGCGGGCTGATTCCGAAGCCGGAGGCGAGGGTCAGCCCCAGCATGGCGGTGATGATGGATGCGCGGATGCCGTACGCCGCCGGTCGAGGTCCGAGCAATCGCCGGATGGTGAGCGTCACCAGCATCACGCCTGCCGCGCCATACAGGATGAGGTGCAGCCGTGCCAGGATGTTGCCGAACACCTGCCCAGCCAGCACGCGGCCTTCCACAGGGTTCCAGGCCTCGAGCACGGCAAAGATGGTGGGTGCCGCCACCAGACCCGCCACCGCCATCCCCCCCAGCCAGACACCCAGGGCCAGGATGTACAGGTAGCGCAGTACGAACATCTCTTCATTATAGGTGCGGACCGGTGCGGCGGGTGCGGACAAGGGCCGTCTGATAAACTGTGACGTTCCGTTTTGATCCCTGGAGGGTTCCAGTTGTCCTTCAACGTGTCTTTGCTGCCCAATCTGCGGAACGTCGCCACCCGTCTCCGCATCGAGTCCATTCGCGCCACGACCGCGGCCGGGAGCGGCCACCCGACCACGTGTCAGTCGGCGGCCGACCTCATGGCGGCCTTGTTCTTCGCAGAGATGCGCTTCGATCCCCGCCACCCGCAGCACCCGCTGGCCGATCGGTTCGTGATGTCGAAGGGCCACGCGGCGCCGCTGCTCTACGCGATGTGGGCCGAGGCGGGCTTCATCCCGCTCGAGCGGCTGACGGAGCTGCGGCTCCTCACCTCCGATCTCGAAGGACATCCGACGCCGCGGCTGCCATTCGTCGACGTCGCCACCGGCTCCCTGGGTCAGGGACTCAGCGCGGGAGTGGGCACCGCGCTGAACGCGCGCCGCATCGGAGCCGACTATCGCACCTACGTGCTGATGGGCGATGGCGAGACCGCCGAGGGCTCGGTGTGGGAAGCCGCGTCAGTCGCCCACTTGTACACGCTCGACTCGCTCTGCGCGATCGTGGACGTCAACGGCCTTGGCCAGAGCCGTGCCACCGAGCTCGATCACGACATGGAGGCGCATCGTGCCCGATGGCAGGGCTTCGGCTGGCACGCCGTGGTGATTGACGGGCACGACATGCCGCAGGTCCTCGCCGCCTATGCCGAGGCGCGCGCCACCAAAGGCCGGCCGACGGTGATTCTGGCGCGGACGGCCAAGGGTAAGGGTGTCTCCTTCACCGAAGCCAGGCCCAACTGGCACGGCAGGGCCCTCAAACCCGACGAAGCCACCCGCGCCTACGCCGAGCTCGAGGCGCAGCTCCAGCCCGAGACCGCGCCCCTGCCGCCGATCCCCGCGCCGCCGCCGGCTCCGCCGCCCGAGACGCCCGGTGAGATGGCCCCGCCCGATTACACGCTCGGCGATCACGTTGCCACGCGCGAAGCCTACGGCACCGCCATCACCAAGCTCGCGTCCGTCGACGCGCGCGTCGTCGCCCTCGACGCCGATGTCAAGAATTCCACGTTCAGCGAGCGCTTCGAGTCCGCACACCCGGATCGCTTCTACGAGTTCTTCATCGCCGAGCAGGCGATGATCGGCGCCGCCATGGGCCTGGCCGCTCGCGGCGCGATCCCGTTCCCGTCCACGTTTGCCGCGTTCCTCACGCGCGCAGCTGACTTCATCCGGATGGCCGCGATCAGCGGCGTCAACATCAAGCTGGCCGGCTCGCACGCCGGGGTCTCGATCGGCGAGGACGGACCCTCGCAGATGGCGCTCGAGGACTTCGCGATGGCCACGGCCCAACCCAACTTCGCGGTGCTGTGCCCGGCCGACGCGGTGGCGACCGAGAAGCTCGTCGCCGAGATGGCCCGCCATCGGGGTCCGATGTACATGCGGACGTCGCGGCCCAAGACGCCGGTGATCTACGCGAACACCGAGGCCTTTCCGATTGGCGGTCTCAAGGTCCTCCGCCGTAGCGACGCCGACCGCGCGACCGTCATCGCCGCCGGCGTCACGCTGTTCGAGGCGCTCAAGGCCCACGAGACGCTGGCGGCCGAGGGTATTCACATCCGCGTCATCGACCTCTATTCGATCCAGCCGATCGACGCCGCCTCGCTCATCGCAGCGGGACGGGAAACCGGCCGGCTGATCACCGTCGAGGATCACTATGTTGTCGGCGGTATCGGCGACGCGGTGGCGCGGGCGGTCGCGCCGGCCGGGCTCACCGTCACGCGCCTGGCCGTGCCGGAGATCCCGCGCAGCGGCAAGCCGGACGAGCTGATCGACAAGTACGGCATCTCCGCGCGCGCAATCGTGGCCGCGATGCGCTGACGCCACGCCGATGCGCCGCGTACGCCGCCTGCCAGCAGATCATCAGTTCGATCGCCAAATCACCACATCAACGGATCAGCAAATCTATCTCGCAGGCTCCCATGTCCCTTATCGAACCCGGCACGAAAGCCCCACCATTCTCCCTGAAGGACCAGTCCGGCAAGACGCACACGCTGGCGTCCTACGCCGGGCGGCCAGTGATTCTGTACTTCTATCCCAAGGACGACACGCCGGGTTGCACCAGGGAAGCGTGCGCGTTCCAGGACAACCTGCCGAAGTTCGGGAAGGGCAAGGCGGCGGTGCTCGGCGTCAGCGTGCTGGACGAGCAGAGCAAGGCGAAGTTCGCCACGAAGTATTCGCTGACCTTTCCGCTGCTGGCCGATCCCGACCACGAGGTCATCGAGCGGTACGGCGTGTGGCAGGAGAAGTCGATGTACGGCAAGAAATACATGGGCGTGGCGCGCGTGACCTACCTGATTGGCGCGGACGGCAAGGTCGTCAAGCGCTGGGACGGTGTGAAGGTGGACGGGCACGCCGAGGAGGTACTGCAGGAATTGGGTAGGCTGTGACGATGCTGCATCTGGTCATGTCTTGATCTGGTGATGTCTTGATCGATCTCGCGATGGTTCGAGGGCCTGATCTATCTGCCGATCTGTCTGCGGTTCCGTCTGTTTCCTTGCTTGCGGCCTCTCTGCGGCCCTGCGGCCCTTGAGCCTCCGTGCCATCGCCAGCCCGATCTGAGTTGCGGCTCCACATCAGCGGCATGGATTGCGCGGACGAGGCAGCGCTCGTGCGCCATGTGCTGGACGTGCCGGGCATCCTCGAGCTCAACTTCGACCTGGTCGGGCGCCGCGTGGACGTCTCCTACGATCCCGAGCGCGTGCATCCCGACGCCATCATGGCCCTGGTCGGCCGCACCGGCCTCGGCGTCCACGCGCATGCCCGGGGCGAGCACGTCCACGACGATCATGCGGCGCACGGCCACGCCCACGCGCACCACGATCGCGCGTGGATCTGGATTGCGTCGAGCGGCGCGTGCATGCTGGCGGGCTGGGGGTTCGAGGTGTGGGCCGCCGAGTCCTGGACCGAGCGGCTGCTCGGTCACGACAGCGACGCCCGCCACGCCCAGGTGGGCGCCGCACTGGCGGCCTACGGCCTGGCCATCCTGCTCGGCCTCTGGCCTGTCATCCCGCGGGCGGTGGCGGCGGTGCGGCACCTGCGGCTCGACATGCACGTCCTGGTCTGCATCTCGGCGGTGGGTGCCGCGGCCGTCGGACAGTGGGCCGAGGGCGCGGCCGTTGCCAGCCTGTTCGGCGTCGCCCACCTTATGGAGGCCTGGAGCATCGAGCGCGCGCGCGTGGCGGTGAGCGATCTCGTGGGCCACGAGCCTGGCTGGGACGAGGACGGCGAGGTCGGCTCCGCCCGGCTCGAGCGCTTCATCGAACGCTTCGCCGCCATCTACACGCCGATTGTCACGGCCAGCGCGCTGACGCTGGTGCTGATCCCGCCGCTGTTCGACGGGGAATGGGCCACGTGGTTCTATCGCGGCCTCATCTTCCTGGTGCTGGCGTGTCCGTGCGCGCTGGTCATCTCCACGCCCGTCACGGTGGTGGCGGCGGTCACCTCCGCGGCTCGCCGTGGCGTGCTGTTCAAAGGCGGGCTCGCGCTCGAGCGCGCGGCCAGGGACGCCCGCGCGGCGGTGTCGGCGCGGGACGTGCTCCTCATGCCCGGCGCCGCCGCCGATGGGGGGGCGTTCGCCGGCGCCCACGCGCGGCGCGCGCTGCGCATCATCCGCCAGAACGTCTCGCTCGCGCTCCTCACCAAGCTGGCGTTCCTGGTCTCGGCGGCGATGGGCGCGGCGCCTCTGTGGCTGGCCGTTGTCGCCGATACGGGCGCGACGCTGGCGGTGACGCTCAACGGATTGCGGCTGTTGCGAGCCTGAGGCGGCGACGGGCACGAGGCCGACGAAGGGGCCCCCCGGACCTTCAGCTGCGGGCCAGGCTCATCGCCGCGCGGCTGCGCGGTGCGCCGGTGCTCGCACGCACGATCAGCGCGTGCGGCAGCGTGACCGAGACGGCGTCCTTCACGTTCCCGCTGAGGATGTTGAGCAGCAGCTGGACGGTGGCTTCGCCGAGCTCCCGCATCGGCTGGCGGATGGTGGTCAAGGGCGGATCGCAATACTGGGCGAACCGGATGTCGTCGAAGCCCACCACCGAAAGATCGTCCGGGACCCGCATGCCGCGCTGCCGCGCGGTGTGCACCACGCCGATCGCCATCTCGTCGTTGAAGCAGAAGATGCTGGTCGGCGGCGTACTCCCCGACATCAGCTGATCGCCGGCGGCGATGCCCGATTCGATGGAGAAGTCTCCGCCCGCGACCGACACGGTGACGCGGGTCCGATCCCGGTTCGCGCGCGCCATCGCGCCCTTGAGGCGATCGCGGCTGAGCGGGCTCGCCATCGGTCCCGTGACGACACCGATGTGGCGGTGTCCGAGCTGATAGAGGTAGTCCACCGCCTCGAACGACGCCTTGGCGTTGTCGATGTGCACGCTGGGCACGCTCAGACCGGGACTGAACTCGCACCCGTTGACGACCGGGGCCCGGCCCCGGGGCAGCGAGCGCACGAGTGCGGCCGCCGCCTTCGGCAGACGATGGCCCAGGAAGATGAGACCGTCGGCTTCACGCCTCTGCAGCATCAGCGCGTACTGCTGCTCGCGCTTGTCGTCGTGCTGCGTGTCGCCGAGCAGTACCGAGTAGCCCGCGCGCTGCGCGGCGCTCTCGATACCCTGCAGGATCAGGGAGAAGAACGGGTTGGCGATGTCCGGGACCGTGACCAGCACCTTGCCGGAACGCAAGGTGCGCAGGCTCTTGGCGGCGGCGTTGGGCGTGTAGCCGAGCGTCTCGATCGCGGCCACGACCGAGGCGCGGGTCTCGGGGTTCACGAGATCGGGACGACTGAGCACGCGCGACACCGTCGCCGTGGACACCCCAGCTTGTCGTGCGACGTCGCGAATCGTGGCCATCGGAACTGCGGCCATGCCCGGCGCCTCGCGGGGGGCCGGGCGGCGCGCCTATCGTATCGCACCGTCCGGTGACGTGCCGACGCCGACGCTCGGGACTGGGGCCGCCCCCCGGTTCAAGGCGACCGCGGTGCCTCGGGGCCGAATTTCTCCCTTGCGCGGGGCTTCGCACGTGTGGTAGAAAACCGCGCTGTAAACGATTACAACATGTTTTGTTAACGATTTCATGGGCGGATTGACATGCAGCTGGGCGTCTTCACTCCCGTCTTCGCCGCGTTGCCCTTCCCCGAGATGCTCGACGCGATCCGGGCATTGCGGCACGTCACGGCACTCGAGCTCGGTACCGGCGGCTGGCCGGGCAGCGCTCACCTCGACCTCGACGCCCTGGTGGACTGTCCGACCCGGGCCAGTGAGTACCGGCAACGCGTCGCGGACGCTGGCCTTACCATCAGCGCCCTCTCGTGCCACGGGAACCCGCTGCACCCCGACGCCGGGCGGGCGTCCACCGCCGACGAGGTTTTCCGCAAGACGGTGCGCGTCGCCGAACAACTGGCCGTGCCGGTGGTGGTCACCTTCTCCGGCTGCCCAGGCGATGGCCCCGACGCGCGGCATCCGAACTGGGTCACCACCCCCTGGCCACCCGAGTATCTCGAGCTACTCACGTGGCAGTGGGAGGCACGCGCCATTCCTTACTGGAACGACGCGGCCGGGTTCGCGCGCGACCACGGGGTGAAGGTGGCGCTGGAGCCCCATCCGGGCTTTCTCGTCTACAACGTCCACACCGCGCTGCGCTTGCGCGCCGAAGCCGGTCCAAGTCTCGGCGTGAATTTCGACCCGAGCCATTTCTTCTGGCAGGGCATGGACCCGGCCGTGACGATCCGGGCACTGGGTGAAGCGATCTTCCACGTCCACGCCAAAGATGTGGCCCTGAACCCGGCCGCGGTCGCCCTCAACGGGGTGCTCGACACCAGGAGCTATCGGGAACTCGGCGAGCGGTCCTGGTTGTTCCGCACCGTGGGATGGGGACACGACGAGCTGACGTGGAAGCAGATGGTCAGCGCCCTGCGGATCGCGGGCTACGACTACGTGCTGAGCATCGAGCACGAGGACGCGCTGGCGTCGGTCGACCAGGGTCTGCGGTCGGCGGTGGAACTGCTCAATCGCGTGCTGCTCACCGAGCCGCCGGTCGACGCGTGGTGGACCTGACGCGAGCAAATGGGCGCCTCCACTCGAGCGGGATGAGGGTCGAAAGGACGCCATGCCTACCGGCACCCGGGTGAAGCTCTCGGTGATGATGTTCCTGCAGTACTACGTCTGGGGCGCGTGGTACGTGACGCTCGGTACCTGGCTCGGCGAGACACTGCGGTTCTCCGGCGCCGAGGTCGGCCTCGCGTACGGGACGACCGCGCTGGCGGCGATGATCTCGCCGTTCTTCGTCGGCATGATCGCCGACCGATTCTTCGCGACCGAGCGCCTGCTGGCGGTCCTCCACCTGACCGGAGCTCTGGCGCTCGTCGTCGCCTCGTTGCAGACCGGGTTCGGCGCGCTCTACGGCGTGCTCCTTCTCTACACGCTCTGCTACATGCCGACCCTGGCGCTCACCAACTCCCTGTCGTTCCACCACATGAGCGACCCCGGCCGCGAGTTCCCCGGCGTACGCGTGCTCGGCACGATCGGCTGGATCGTCGCGGGGCTCACCATCGGCACGCTCGGCCTGGAAGCGAGCCCGGTCCCGATGCGGATGGCCGCGGGCGCGTCGGTCGCGCTCGGGCTGTTCTCGCTGCTGCTGCCGCATACGCCACCCGCGCGAATCGGTCACCGGCCGACGTTGCGGGACGTGCTCGGCCTGGACGCGCTGAAGCTGATGCGGGACCGATCGTTCGCAGTCTTCGTCCTGGGCTCGTTCCTCATCTGCATCCCGCTGCAGTTCTACTACGCGTTCACGAATCCATTCCTGAACGAGCTGGGCGTGACCAACGCCGCCGGCAAGATGACGCTCGGCCAGATGTCGGAGATCGGCTTCATGCTGGTCATGCCGTGGTTCTTCCGCCGGCTTGGCGTGAAGCACATGCTGCTCGTGGGTATGGCCGCCTGGACGGCGCGCTACGTCCTCTTTGCGTTCGGTGACAACGGCACGCTCGTATGGATGCTGTACGCGGGCATCGTCCTGCACGGCGTCTGCTACGACTTCTTCTTCGTCACCGGGCAGATCTACGTCGACACGAAGGCGCCGCCCGATCTCCGCGCGGCCGCACAGGGGTTCATCGCGTTCGTCACGCTGGGCGTCGGCATGTTCATCGGCTCGTGGCTGTCGGGCCTCGTGGTCGATCGCTTCGTCCTGCCGGGCGGAGCCGGCGGCGAGCACGACTGGCGCAGCATCTGGCTGGTGCCGGCGGCCGGCGCCGCTGTGGTGCTGCTGATCTTCGGCATCTTCTTCCGCGCCGGCGACGACGTTCGTCCGGAGCGGCTACCGGGCTCGACAAAGCGGTCGGACATCGGGGATGGGGCAGGTCCACGACTACGGGCGTCCGTTCGAGCGGGCGGCGGGGATGGCCTGTGATTGGAGGGCAGTGATGGCCACGACGAGGCACGTTGTGCGGCTGGGCGTACTCACAGTGATTGGCTGGTTGGCCGTGGCCGGGGCTGCGTCGGCCCAGATCACCACGGCGGACATCGTGGGGCGGGTGACGGACGCGAGCGGAGGTGCGTTGCCGGGCGCCACCGTGACGGTCACGAATCCGGCGACCGGTGACACGCGCTCGCAGGTCACCGGCGGCACCGGCGACTACACGTTTGGCCTGCTTCCGATCGGGCGCTACAACCTGGTGATCGAGCTGCAGGGCTTCGGGACCTTCACCCGCGCCGTGCAGGTGTCGGCGGGCGATCGGCTTCGTGTCGACGCTCAACTGGTCGTCGGCGCGCTTGCCGAGACCATCTCCGTGACAGCGCAGGCGCCCCTGATCCAGTCCGACAGCGCGACGGTCGGGGCGTTGTTGCCCGAACGGGCCGTCCAGGATCTCCCACTGAACGGCCGCAACGTGATCGGGCTGGTGCGGATGGTGCCCGGCGCCAACGAGGGGTTGCCCAACTCGTTGTCGAGCGGCAACCGTCCCGACGACCGCCGACAGACGTCCACCGTGTCGGTCAACGGCCAGAACGACGTCCTGAACAACAACCTCATCGACGGCGTCGACAACAACGAGCGCTTCATCGGGACGATCGGCGTGCGGCCGTCGGTGGACGCGATTGCGGAAGTCAAGGTGCAGACCAACTCCTACACCGCCGAGACCGGGCGGACGGCCGGTGCGGTGGTGAACATCCTCACCAAGTCGGGCACCAACGACTTCAACGGCTCGGCCTACGGTTTCTTCCGCAACGAGAAGTTCGATTCGTACGACTACTTCGCACGCCGCGATCAGCCGAAACCACTCTTGCGGCAGCAGCAGTGGGGCGGCAGTCTCGGCGGGCGCGTCGTTCGGGACCGCACGTTCTTCTTTGCCGACTACGAGCGGTACCACCAGGAGCGCGGCCAGACCTTCGTGAGCACCGTGCCGACCGCGGCGATGAGAAACGGCGACTTCTCGGAACTGCTGGCGCGCGGCGTCGCCATCTACGATCCGGCGGCCTCCCCACGGACCGCGTTCCCGGGCAACGTGATCCCGGCCAATCGCATCGACCCGATCGCCCAGCGCTTCTTGAACCTCTATCCGCTGCCGAATGCCACCGGCCTGGGCAGCAACTTCACGACCAACGTCACCCGCGAGCAGACATCCGATACCTTCGACGTGCGTGTCGATCATCGTTTCACAAACAATCACAGCGTCTACGTGAGGTACTCCGACAACGCGGTGGAGACGCTCGTTCCGGGCGTGTTCGGGCTCGTCAACGGCGTCGATTCGGGCGGCTCGGCGGCGGGATTTGGCGGGCCGTCCATCGCGGACGCCTGGGGCCTGCACGGCAACTACCTGGAGGTCATCACGCCGACGCTGCTGTTCGAGGCCAAGGTCGGGAAGCTGTTCTTCGACACGAGGTCGCTGCCCGAAACCTTCGGCCAGAACCTCGCCACCGAGTACGGCTTGCAGGGCGTGAACATCGACGAGCGGACGTCGGGCCTCCCGAACTTCACCGTGGCCGGCTACACGGTTCTCGGCGACCCGCGCTTCGTCCCAATCCTGCTCGAGAACAACACGTGGCAGGCACAGGCCTCGTTGACCAACGTTCGCGGCGCACACAACCTCCGGGCAGGACTGGGTGTCGTGCGGCGGAGCCTGGCGCCGATCCAGAGCAACGACGGGACCGGGCTCTACGCGTTCACGGCCGCCGCCACCAACAACGGCGCGGGTGCGGGGGGTGATGCGGCGGCGACCTTCCTGCTCGGGTATCCGTTCCAGGTGTCGCGGGCGCACCTGGTGGTCGACACGACGCTGCAGACCTGGGAGCCGAGCTTCTTCGTCCAGGACGATTGGCGCGCGCGCGACTGGCTGACCGTGAACCTGGGGCTGCGCTACGACATCTTCACGCCCTTCACTGAGGAAGACGGAGAGATCTCGAACCTCGATGTCAACACGCTGCAGTTCCTGATCCCGGGCCAGAATGGCACCGGCGACACGGCCGGCGTCAAGACCGACTATGGCAACCTCGCGCCGCGGATCGGGTTCGCCGCGACGCTGCGGCCCGGCACCGTGGTGAGGGGCGGCTACGGGCTCAGCTTCTTCCCGTCGTCCATGGCCTCCAACGCCGTGCTGCGGAACACCCCGTTCACCTACACGTTCGCTGCCACCAGCACAGCTGGGTCCGGCGGCGTGCCGAACGTGTTCTTCAGTACGCCGCTGCCGACGCCGACCCAGGGCACGCCCACCGTGGCCGGTACGATCGCGGCCGTCGAGACCGACCTGAAGTCAAGCTACCTGCACCAGTTCAACGTCATGGTGGAGCAGCAGTTGTGGGGCGGTTCCGTGACCGCTGGCTATGTCGGGTCGCGGGGCAGCCGCTTGTGGATGTCGGTCCCGAACTTGAACTACGCACCGGCTGGCGCCGGCGTAATCAACGCCCGCCGGCCCTATGCCGGCGTCGCGCCGAACCTGACGACGCTCCAGCTGTTGCGGAGCGCCGGCCAACAGGACTATAACGCCCTGCAACTCGCCTTCACGCGCCGGTCCCGTGGCGGACTCACGCTTGCGGGCAATTACACATTGGCCAAGGGCATGAGCGATGTCACCCAGCCCGGCGGAGGCGGGGCCCAGCAGGCGTATGGCGTGGACCCGAACCGGATTCACGAGCTGGAGTGGAGCCCGAGCGACATCGACATCCGCCATCGGTATGCGTTCTCGCTCAACTACCAGCTGCCATTCGGACAAGGGGCGACCGGCGCGGTCCGGTACCTCGTCGCGGACTGGCAAGTGAACCTGCTCGCCTACTGGCAGAGCGGCGTGCCATTCACGGTCTACAATGCGACCGCTCGCAGCAACACCGGCGCCACCGTGGATCGCCCGAACCAGATCTGTTCCGGCGGGCTCGACAATCCGACCGTTGACCAATGGTTCGACACGGCGTGCTTCGTGGGCCAGGAGCCCAACACGATCGGCAACACGGGACGCAACAACCTCTACGGGCCGCCGCAGCGGCGGATGGACTTCTCGGTGTTCAAGGACATCGTGATGGGCAACCAGCGGCTGCAGCTCCGGATGGAGGTCTTCAACATCACCAACACGGCCAGCTTCTCGGTGCCGGACGGCGCCCTCGGATCGGCCACGTTTGGACGGATCACCTCGACGGGCAACAACATCCCGCGGCAGTTCCAGTTCGCGGCGAAGTACCTGTTCTGAGCGGGTTCGTGTCTCGAGGAGACGAAGATGCAAGGACAGCCCGAGACGTTCGACGCCATCGTCGTTGGCTCCGGAATCTCCGGTGGCTGGGCGGCGAAGGAGCTGACGGAGCGCGGACTGCGGGTGCTGCTGCTCGAGCGCGGCAAGAACGTCGAGCACGGGAAGGACTACACGGCGGCCCGCAAGGCACCGTGGGATTACCCTCACCGGGGCGGTCGCACGCGGGAGCTCGTGGACGCGTATCCCGTGCTGAAGCGCGACTATCCGCTCAACGAGAAGAAGCCCGACTGGTGGGTCAACGAGCAGGAGTCGCCCTACACCGAGGTGAAGCGGTTCGACTGGTACCGCGGCTACCAGGTCGGCGGGCGCTCGCTCACGTGGGGCCGCCAGAGCTACCGCCACGGTGACCTCGACTTCGAGGCCAACGCGAAGCAAGGTATCGCGGTCGACTGGCCGATTCGCTACGCCGACATCGCCCCGTGGTACGACCACGCCGAGCGGCACGCCGGCATCAGCGGCTCGGTCGAGGGCCTGCCGCAGCTGCCCGACGGACAGTTCCAGCCGGCCATCCCGCTGAACGTCGTCGAACTGGCGCTGGCCGGCCGTCTCGCGAAACAGTTCGAGGGCGCGCGGCGGCTCATCCCCAGCCGGGTAGCCAATCTGACGCAGCCACTGGGAAGCCGCGGGCGCTGCCAGTATCGCAATGCGTGCCGGCTGGGGTGTCCTTACGGCGCGTACTTCAGCACGCAGTCGTCGACGTTGCCGGCGGCGGTTGCGACCGGCCGGCTGACCCTGAAGGTCCACGCCATCGTCACGGACGTCGTTTATGACAAGGACCGCAAGCGAGCCACCGGCGTACGTGTGCTCGATGCCCAGACGCGGCAGACTACCGTCTACACGGCAAAGATCGTGTTCCTCTGTGCGTCCACGCTGAACTCGACATGGATTCTCCTGCGATCGGCGACCGACGTGTGGCCCGGAGGCCTCGGCAGCAGCTCGGGTGAGCTCGGCCACAACCTGATGGACCATCATTTCCGGTGCGGCGCGAACGGCGTGGTCCACGAGTTCGGCGATCGCACCGTCTACGGCGCCCGGCCCACGGGGTTCTACGTGCCACGCTTCCGCAACATCGGGCGCGACAAACGGCCCTACCTGCGGGGATTCGGGTACCAAGGCAGCGCGAATCGTCAGGGGTGGGAGCGTGCCGTGGCCGAGCTCGGCATCGGCGCGGCGTTCAAGGACGAAATGTCAACGCCGGGGCCGTGGCGCGTGGGCGCGACCGCCTTTGGGGAAACGCTGCCGGACCACAACAACCGCATCACGCTCGACCCGTCGAAGACCGACGCCTGGGGCCTGCCCGTGCTGGCCATCGATTGCGCGTTCGGCGAGAACGAACGGCTGATGCGGCGAGACATGATGAACGACATGGCCGAGATGCTGGAGGCGACCGGCGTCCGCGAGGTACGGGTGTACGACAACGAGTCGTTCCCCGGCATGGGGATCCACGAGATGGGGACGGCGCGCATGGGCCGTGATCCCAAGAGCTCTGTGCTGAACGGACACAACCAGGTGTGGGACAGTCCGAACGTGTTCGTCACCGACGGCGCGTGCATGACCTCCGCCGCGTGCGTGAACCCGTCCCTCACCTACATGGCGCTCACGGCGCGGGCGGCGGCCTTCGCCGTGGACGAGCTGAAGCGCGGCAACCTGTAGCCCGGAGGAAGTCATGACCGTCCAGACGACACGGGATGAGAGCGGAGGGTCCGGACAGCCGCTCGGCATCACGCGGCGCGACGCCGTGCAGCGCGTCATCGCGATGCTGGGAGGGCTCGCCCTGGTCGACGAGGACCGCGTTCTCGCGTTCTCGATCGACGAGGCGATGCGGGCGCAGACCGCGGTACAGGGCGTGGGCACCTTCTCGGCCGCGGACGTCGCGCTGCTGGACGAGATTGCCGAAACCATCCTCCCTGAAACGTCGACGCCGGGAGCCAAGGCGGCGAAGACCGGCGCCTTCATGGCCGTCATGGTCACCGACGTCTACACGGACCGTAACGTTCAGGTCTTTCGTGACGGTATGCGGACGCTGGAGGAGGCCTGCCAGGCGGCGACCGCCAAGGGGTTCATACAGGCCACGCCGGCCGAGCGGCTCACACTGCTGGAGGCGCTGGACCGCGAGCAGAAGACGGCGATGGAGGAGCGCACCGACGCGCCGCGTACGCGCTACCCTGCCGCGCCGTCAGTGCCAGAGGACGAGCCACCGCACTACTTCCGGATGATGAAGGAACTGGCGCTGCTCGGGTATTTCACGTCGGAGATCGGCTACACGAAGGCGATGCAATACCGCGAAACGCCCGGACGCTACGATCCCGACGTCCCGTTGGCGGCGGGCGACAGGAGCTGGGCGCCACACGCCTAGCAGGCGGCTGAGGGACGCGGCCTGAAGTGAATAGCGAGAAGGGAAAAGTGAAAAGCGCGAAGTGGGCTGATGGCTGACGTAAGGCTTGCTCTGGTGCCGCTCGTCGTCGCCGGCGCGTTGGCAGCGCGCACAACCGCCGGCGGATCGTCGGCCGCGACGCAGCCGGCGGCCGTCGAGTGGCGGGTCTACTGTGGATCGCCCGCGAGCGATCGATTTTCGCCGCTTGCCGAGATCACGCCCGCCAACGTGGCTCACCTCGAAGAGGCCTGGCGATTCGACACCGGCGAGACCGGCGGGTTCCAGGTGAATCCGATCGTCGTGGACAGCGTCCTCTACTCGCCAACCCCGAATCACCGGGTCGTGGCGCTCGATGCCGCGACGGGCAC
>DATLLC010000140.1:0-15372 GCA_035538015.1 Vicinamibacterales bacterium | reverse complement strand
CTCGAAGCCCTTCGCGCTGTCGAGCTGCGCGAGCGACTTCTCGTTCAGGAAGAACATCGCGTAACCGTACTGTTGGCCACCGGCCTGCAGCCCGAACGAGGCCCCTGTGGTCTTGTAATAAGCGACGGCCGTTCCCTTCTTTAACAGCGCGCCCTCACCGTACTGGCCGCCCACGCCGAGGCCAGCCTTGGTGACCTTTGGGAAGACCAGGATCGCGTGGGCGCTGGGAATGAGAGCCTTCGCCAGCGGAACGCTCGCAGCCAACTGCTGCAGGGCTGCCTGCGACGAGGTGGCGAGTTCGGCCGCGGCCGTCTGGCCTTTGTCCTGAGCCATGGATGGGCTGGCCGCACAGATGAGTAAGCCGACCACGAGTATGCCTGCCAACCACTTAGTCGTCATGTCCGCCTTCCTTTCGTGCGTGCTGCTGCCCAGTGCGCGCCGCTTGGGTTGCATTGAGCACCGGGATGCTATCAGGTGAATCAACATGAGGAAAGGCCGATGGTACGCTCATCGCGCGGTGCTAGGCTGACACCTCTCTCACAAGGAGGACTGCCGCATGAAGGGCCTGGCCGAGCTCACCAAGACGACGCTGATCGGCGGACTACTCGTCGTACTGCCTATCTATCTGTCCATCCTGCTCCTGGCGAAGAGCCTGTCTGCCATCGTCGCGCTGTTGTCGCCGGTCACGGCGGCGATCCCGGCCGGCGTGCAGTTCCGGCAGCTAATTGCCATCATGATCGTGCTCGCCGTCTGCTTCCTGGCCGGAATAGTGGTGCGCACCGGGCCCGGGCTCCGCGCCAAGAACATGCTCGAGCGCTCGGTGCTCGAGAAGATCCCGGGCTATGCGCTGGTGCGCGGTCTCACCGAGCGCGTCTCCGGCGACGAGCGCGAGGGCGCATTCCGGCCGGCCCTGGTGGAGATCGAGGAGGCGCTCGCGCCCGGCTTCATCATCGAGGAGCTGGAAGACGGCCGCTTCACGGTGCTCGTCCCCTCGGTGCCGACGCCAGCCGCCGGCTCGCTGCTCATCATGGCGCGTGACCGTGTCCATCCCCTGGACGTGCCCTTCACTCAAGCCGTCAAGGTCATCTCCAAGTGGGGCGCAGGCGCGGGGGAATTGGCCCGCGGAGTGTCGGTCCGCTCCTGACCGCAGGCCGGAAGGCTTCCTACTTGTGACTGAGTCGCCACGAGAAGTCGTAACGGAAGCCGATTGTGAACACGCTGTCGCCCGACGCGCCGGTCGCCGAGACACTGTCGAGATCGATCTTGCTTTCGGTGTAGATCTTGGCGGTACGGGCGACGAACCACTCGCCTCCAAGAATCAGATACGCCGTCTTGAAGTCGGGATCGAGCAACGGGGTCACGACGTCGGGTTCCTGGTAGGTGAACCCGCCAATCACGCCGAACGGTCCCAACCCGGCACGCGCATACAATTCGGCGCCGTCCGCATCGAACGCAACCGGAGTGTTGACGCCTCTGAACGGGACCGGCGCCATGTCGCCATTCTCCTGGTGAGAGTAGACAAACCCCAGTTGCAGGACCCGCCAGTCGATGAGAGTACCCAACGCCATGTAGTCCGCATTCCCGCCCAAACCGCGGACCAGATCCTGGGTCGCCTGAGGCCAGTTGGTGTGGGTGAACGTGCCGCCGACCCTCACGCCCGGCAGGATCGTGACCTGCAGCGACGCGCCGACCCCGTTTTCGTCCGGGCCGCGGAACTGCCCCTGGAGCCCGACTTCGAAGATCTTGAAGATGGTGTTGTGGTAATTCACGACCCGGTCGGCAAAGCCGGTCCCCGAGGCGCCCCCGTCAGTGCCAGCCACGTAGGTGGATGTTCCCTGGCCGCCAAACACGTTGAATCGATCGGTCGTGTAGCTCGTCACGTCGTAGTGGACCGCTTTGTGCTTCCCGAAGGCCACGCGGCCCAGCGGTCCGAAATCGACGCCGACGAAACCAAGCCGCGCTGTAAAGACGGGATTGGTCTCGGTGTCTACGACACCAAAGTCTCCAGTCCCAGAGGCGGAGAGGTTGAACTGCGTCGCGCTCTGAACCAGATTCACTCCCCACTCGGTGCCGGCGAACATCTTGATGTTGCCTCGGGTCTGAAAATTGATGCCGACGCGGGTGGCGTTGTCCTGCACCTCGGCGCTGTCGTTGTATGCGGCCAGGTGGGTGCGTAATTGACCGTACGGCTCGAAGGTTCCGACGAAGTCGCTCCCGCCGCTCGCCTCCTGTGTGCTGCCCAGCGCAAACTCGCCGCCGCAACCATCGGCGACCCAAATGCCCGCGTCGTCATATCCCCAGGTCTTACCCAGCAGGCAGGTGGAGTCGCCGGTCGAGCGCAACAACGCCACGCCCGATGCAGTGACGGCCGGACAGACCTGGCGTTCTCCCGCCTTGGAGATGCAGGTGATGACCTGCGGAGCGGATTGGTTCGCGGGTGCCTGTTGCGCCAAAGCACCTTGGGGCCCGAACGCAGCAGCGACCAACAGCACGCCCACGCGAAACACCGGGCGCGATCCAAGGACAGTATGAACGACGTGGCACATGTTATTCCCCCTACTGCGGTCCGTGGCCTGTATAACCCTGATGTTGTCTGTTAAGGTCACCCCATAGCCGAGGCGGCTGGGCGGGTATTAGTGCAGGAGATTAGCGCAGAGTTCGTCACGTGTCATGGCGCCCGACGGTTCGTTGAATTCCGAGGTGCCGTCGGCGTCGCCTTGAATCGTCCGGGTATCGCCCGTTACCGGGCCGATGCACGGTACGAGGCGAAGTCCTGCCAGATCCGCTCGATGGCCTTGGCGTCGATCGTGAGCACGTCGGCTTTTTCGGGCGCCTTTTCGGAATACATCGACAGCGTCACGGTGCTGCAGTGAGGCCCGAGCGACTCCGGATCGAAGACGTAGAGTCCCTCTCGAATCACGTCCTTCTCCGAGACGCGATGCTCGAGCACGAAGGGGTGGATCGGGACGAGGTCCACACCGCCGCAGGATGCGCGGAGGCGAAGAAAGTCGGTCTTGAAATCCTTGAACGGCGGCAGCGCGGCGCCCTGCGTGCGCGCCGCCTCGCGGGCCAGCCGCTTCCAGAAGCCCTCGACCAGCTTCGGTGTCACACGCACGATCAGCACCGGGGGAAGCTCGGCGAAGTACTCGGACCATGCGCCGAACTCCGTCAACTGGCCGATTCGTGCCTCAGCCTCGGGGGAGCGGGTGGTGCGCCCGCCCGTCCAGTCGGGCCGTTGCGACGCCCGATACAGAGTCGGCGGTGTGATGAAGGCCACGTCGAATTCGGATGAGGACACGACGACCGGGTCGTTGGCGCTCGAGCCGGTTGGGGTCGAGCTCTTCAGCTCGTCAAGCGGGTAGGGTCGCGTGGGCTCGACTGGCAGTCGGGTCGGCTCGGGTGGCGCGGCGCCCGGGGGCCCGGACTTGGACGCCGCCACCGCCTCACAGATCGTCACCGATCGCACGAGGGTGACGTCGCGCCGCCGGTTTGCGTCACCATCGGCCGGCACCGATGTGAGTCCCACGAGCGCGCCGGCGTCGTTGAACACGGGTCCGCCCGCGCTCCCGAACGACAGCCGCAGGTCGGTCTCGATCGCGCGCGGGTTCAGGGCAGTCACTTCGCCCCACACCATGTCGGCTTGCGCACGAAGCGGCGCCGCGATGGTCACGATCTCGTCTCCGTCGTCCATCGACAGCGACGCTGTCGGCGGACACATCAGAGTGAGCGGCTGTCGCCCGGCAACGACGCCCGGATCGATCCACACGATCGCGACGTCGCGTGAGACATCCGACGACAGCACGCGCGCTGACACCTTGACGGTGGGAGACAGTTGCACCTCGACCGACGTCGCCCGGCCGACGACGTTCCGGTCGGTCGCGACCAATCCCTGCGCGTCGACGATGAAGCCCGAGCCTCGTGACGTCGGAGACCAGATCGCGACGACGCTCTCCTGCCACTTCCCGAACAGCAATGAGGGGTCGCGCGCGGACGCCGCGCCGCCTGCCGCCGCCGATGCCGACTCCGTCAACGGGACGACCTCGGCATTCTCCGCGGTCAGAGCAAGAGTGGCGTCCCGGCCGGCCACGACGTCCACCATCTGCGTCCACTCGTAGGCCTGGCCGAGAAACACGAAGGGCCGGTCGGATTCGACGGTGTAGGATCCCGGCCGCAGCCTGATGTCCACGGTGCCGTTGGTCGCGGTCATGACGCGCCGCGGCTCGCTCGTGGCCGGGTTGTCGCTGACGAGCAGTGCGTGCCTGGGCACGGGCACCGGCGTCTGAGCCGCGTCGAGCAGCGTCACCGTGACGTGCAGGACGCTCGTCGCCTGGCCGGACGAGACGCTGGGAGAAACGAGCAACGCGGCGAGCGCCCACGCGTGACGCATGCTCGCGATCGTATCCCGACTTCAGCCCACGATGCCCGCGCTGGCATGCGCGGAGAACGTCGATCCCGGAATGGATGCGTCATGATTGGGCAACGCATCGACCATGCGAACGGTTCAGGCCAAACAGCTGAGGCGGAGAGGTCTGCCGGTGCCGCCGGAAATCGAGGACTATCGCGACCAGCGCTGGCGGCGGGAAGGCGCGCGGCAGATTGCGACGGCGTACGACGTCGAGCGGTTCGTCGAGGACGTCGGCTTTGCCGCCGGCCTGACCGACTCCCGGCGACCAGGCCCATCGGTGTATGTCGCCGTGTGCGGACGGCGCGACGCGGTGCTTCCCAGGAACGTCCAGAAGGACGAGGAGGCCTCGCTGGCCTGGACGCTGAAGGACGAGATCATCGCGCGCGGCAAGCTCTACTACGCGAAGCTGGCGCGCGGCAGGGCGACGTTCCTGGCCCCGCGGATGATCCCGCACTTTCACGCGGTGTGGGGGATGCGCCGCGCCGAGGAGGCGCGTCGACTCAGCCGGCAGGCGCAGGCGATCCTCCGCGCGCTGCGCCGCGAATGGGAGATGGCGACCGCCGATCTCCGGCAGGACTCGGGCGTGACCGACCGCGCCGCGTTCACGCGAGCGCTGGACGAGCTCCAGGCAGCGATGCTCGTGGTCCCGAGTGCCGTCTTCTATCAGCCGAAGTTCACGTACGTCTGGACGCTGAGCATCAGCCGCTTTCCGGTTCAGCTGCGCACCCGCGTCCGACGCGAGGTCGCACTCCGTGAGATTGCCCGGGCGTTCCTGGCTGGGGCCGGCCTCACCATTCCAGGCGAACTCGCGCGAGTGACGGGTTTGTCACGCCCGGAGGCCGGCCTCGGCAATCGCGCGCTCGTCACCGAAGGTTTCGCCACCAGCTCCGCACCTGGTGTCTATCGCCTGGCGGGCGGGCACCTCGACCCCTGAGGGCCGGACGAGCCTCGGGCGACAAGGGCCCCGAAATTGGCCCCGAGGCGTCCCGACTGGCCGTATACTCCACGCGTCGAGACAGATCGCCAAGGAGGTCTGTATGTCCGTGTCCCGTCGCAGGTTCTTCCAGGCCGTCGGCACCGCCGGCCTGTCCACATCGTTCATCATCGGGCGGGGACGGGAGGCCATGGCCTTCGAGTCCGCCGGGATGCAGCCGCCCGACGATGGCGGCTTCATTCGAATCAGCTCGAACGAGAACGCGCGCGGTCCAGGCAAGAAGACGGTGGAAGCGTTGCAGCGCGCGATCTCGCCGCGCGTGGGGCGGGGCTACCCGCCAGACTACACCGACGACCTCGTCGAGACGATCGCCGCTAGCTATAGCGTCGGCCGCACCAGCGTCATCGTCGGCACGGGATCCGGCCCGATCCTCGAGGCCGCTACGCGGGCGTTCTGCGCGACGGACAAGCCCCTGGTGACCGCGGCGCCGACCTACGCGACCTGCGAGCAGACGGCGCGCCGCATGGGCGTTCCGGTCAAGGTGATTCAGGTTGACCGCTCGCTCGGGCTGGACACCGAGGCGATGGCCGAGGCGGCAAAGGGCGCCGGCCTGGTGTTCTTCTGCAACCCGAACAACCCGACGGGCACGATCCACAGCGCCGCCGTCGTCGAGCAGTTCGTCAGGCGCGTCAAGCAGGCCTCGCCCGACACCAGGATCCTGATCGACGAGGCGTACATCGACTACGCCCACGATCCGGCAGCCAAGACCGCGGCGCCGCTGACCCAGGAGCTGGCGGGCGTCTTCATCACGCGCTCGTACTCGAAAGCTCATGGCATGGCCGGCCTGCGCCTCGGCTACGCCATCGGGCAACCCGACACCGTCCAGGCGATGTCGCGCGCGTGGGGACTTGGCAGCATTAACACGCTCACGGCGTCGGCTGGGATCGCGTCACTCAGGGACGTCAAGCACATCGAGGAGGAGCGGGCCGAAAACGCGCGCGTGCGCGACTACACGCTCCAGGCGTTCAAGGACCTGGGCTACGAAGGCGCGGACTCTCACACCAACTGTGTCTTCATCGACCTGAAGCGGCCGGCGAAGGACTTCCGCGAAGCGTGCGAGGCCCACAAGGTGCGGGTCGGTCGCGACTTCCCGCCGTTCGAGAAGACCCACAGCCGCATCACGCTCGGCTCGATGGAGGAAATGAAGCAGGCCGTCCAGGTGTTCCGCAGGGTGTTGACGACATCCACGCGAACCGGGGCACGGTAGCCGGCCTGGCGAGGTCATGACTGGCGGCGCCGCCCGGCGCCGCCACCGTTTCGCGAGCCCCCGTCTTCGGGGGCCGCGGTCGCGCGATCGGCGAGCGGTTCGATCCTCCAACCGAGTGAGCGCAGGGGTTAGATCGCGCTCGTTGTCGTGCTACAGGGCGCGGGTCATCAGCGCCGTCAGCTTCACGGCAAACGTCGCCGGGTCTGGCGGCGCGGTGCCCTCCGCGAGGAGGGCGGACCCGAGCAGCAGGTGTGCTAGGTCCGCGAGCGACACGTCGTCGGGGGAGGCGGCGTGGAGTGCTCGCAGCTTCCTGACCAGCTCGTGGTCGTCGTTCACCTCCAGGATGCGCCTGGTGATCGCCTCGCTGTCCTTCCCCGATGACCGGCGCAAGATTCGCTCGAGACCCGGACTGAGGTCGTCCTCAGCGGAGACGAGGCATGCCGGCGAGGTGGTGAGGCGCGACGAGACGCGCGCCTCGCGGATGGTGTCGGCGAGCGCCTGCTCCAGGAAGGCGAGGAACGGTCGAAGGTCGGTCTCGCGCGACTTTCGCGCTTCCTCCGCCTGCTTGCGCTCGGCTTCGGAGCCCGGCTCGACACCCGCGCGCGCGACCGATCGGAGCGGCTTGCCCTCGAACTCATCAACCGACTGAGCCAGGAACTCGTCGATCGGATCGACGAAGTACAGCACCTCGTAGCCTCTGGACCGGAACGCCTCCAGGTGGGGCGAGCGCTCGGCGACGGCGCGGGACTCGCCCGTCACATAGTAGAGACTCGTCTGGCCCTCGGGCATCCGGGACGCGTACTCCGAGAGCGACGTGGGCTGCGGCACCTCGCTCGAGGACTGGAACAGCACGAGCTTCAGGAGCCTGTCGTGATGCTCGGGCTCCTGAGCGATCCCCTCCTTGAGGACGCTCCCGAACTCGGCCCAGAACTTCAGGTACGTCTCACGCCTGTCAGCCAGCATCGATGCCAGGTGATCGAGCACCTTGCGCGTCAGCCAGGCCCGCATCTGCGCGATGTGGCGATCCTGCTGGATCATCTCGCGCGACAGATTGAGCGGCAGGTCTGTCGCGTCCACGACGCCCTTGACGAAGCGGAGGAACGGCGGCAGCAGCGCCCGGCAGCGATCCATGATCAGCACGCGCCGCACGTGGAGCTGGAGCCCGTACTCCTGGTCACGGTAATAGAGGTCGAAAGGGGCCTTCGAGGGCAGGAAGAGGAGCGCCTGGTATTCCAGTCGCCCTTCGGCCCTGAGCGAGAGCCGGTCCAGCGGATCGTGCCAGTCGTGCGAGAGATGCCGGTAGAACTCCGCGTAGCTCGCCTCGCCGACCTCGGACGCCGTCTGCGTCCAGATCGGCTTCATCGAGTTGATCGTCGTCCATCGGGGAACGCCGTCGCTCACTTCCTTCAGCTTGATGGGGTGCGCGACGAAGTCCGAGTGCTTCTTCACCAGCGACTTGAGGACCAGCGCGCTCGTGTAGTCGGCGAGACCGTGCTCGGGGTCCACCGGCTTGAGGTGCAGAACGACGTCTGTCCCGCGGCGGAAGCGGCTGGCCTCGCTCACCGTGTAGCTGCCGTCGCCGGTGGATTCCCACCGGGTGGCCGTGTCGGCGCCGGCCCGGCGGGTCACAACCTCGACGCGGTCCGCCACCATGAAGGACGAGTAGAAGCCGACGCCAAACTGACCGATGAGCGTGGCCGCGGCATCGGACGAGGAGCCGGCCTTCAGTTGCTCTACGAGCTCGCGCGTTCCGGATTTGGCGATCGTCCCGATCAGCCGCACGATCTCGGCGCGCGTCATCCCGATGCCGCTGTCGCTCACCGTGAGCGTGCGGGCTTTGCTGTCGGGCACGATCTCGATTTCGAGGAGCGGGTCGGCGTCGAGAAGGGAATGATGCTCGAGCGCTTCCAGCTTCAGCTTGTCGAGCGCATCGGAGGCGTTCGACAGGAGCTCCCGGAGAAAGATCTCCTTGTTCGAGTAGAGCGAGTGGATGACGATGTCGAGGAGCTGTTTTGTTTCGGCTTGAAAGGGTAGTGTCTCGGCGGCGCTCATCAGGCCATTCTACAGATGGCCCCGCGCCCCTGGCGACTGGCCGGGCTACTTGGGCAGGCCGGACTTCGGCTCGCGGCCGACCAGCCACACGAACGCCTCCCGGACCAGCGCGGGCGGCGTCAGGTGCCCGCCCTCGTACTCGCGATAAGTGACCTCGTACCCCTCCTGTTTCAACCGCGCGGCGAACGGGCGACCGCTCAGCTCGATCGGCATCACCTGATCGTCGGTCCCGTGGGCGATGAAGATCTTCGGCTTCCCCTTGCGGCGGATCGGGTTCATGCGGCCGCCGGCGATAACGATGAGATGGTTGAAGATGTCCCCGTAGGCAAGGCCCATCGTCAGCGCGTAGCCGGCGCCGTCGGACCGGCCGCCCAGCCCCACCCGCGTGGGGTCGATGTTGACCAGCTTCGTGACTTTCCGGTACGCCGCGCCGATGTAGCGGACGTCCTCGTCGAACCCCGGCGACTCGCGGCCCCAGGTCACGTCCCGCGATTCCGGTGCGATGACCACGACGCCGAACTCCTCGGCCAGCGAGAAGGTGCTCTTCATCTCGTCGGCCCATCCGCCGTAGCCGTGCAGCATGACCAGCAGGGGAGCCGGCACCGTGTCGCGATAGCTGGCGGGAACGAAGAGCACGCCGTCGCGCCCATCGTCCGAGATGCCGAGCGGGCTCTGGCCGCGCGGTACCGCGTCGGCCGGGGCCGGCGGAGCCTGGGCAGCGAGGCGCGCGACCTGAACCCATCCCACCGCGCCCGCCGCGGTCCCGGTGAGAAAGCGTCGCCTGTTCATCCGATGGTTATAATCCGCATCGATCGTGATCACCAGACATTCGCTGCTCCTGGCCGCGCTCGCCATGGTCTCCACCGCTGCGCTCGCCGCCCAGGGCGCGGCGCCACCGCCAGACTGGAAGGCGGTCGAGGACGAATCGATGCGCCACTATCAGGCGCTCATCCGGTTCGATACCAGCGCCACCGAGAAGGCGGCCGCCGCCTACATCAAGGAGGTGCTGGGCGAGAACGGCATCCCGGCCCAGATTCACTCCAAGGATCCCGAGCGCCCCAACGTGGTGGCGCGGCTCAAAGGCTCCGGACGCAAGCGTCCGCTCCTGTTGCTGGGTCACATCGACACCGTGACGGTGGACGCCGAGAAGTGGCGCTTTCCGCCGTTCGGTGCCACGCGCGACGGAGGCTATGTCTACGGTCGCGGCGCCATCGACGACAAGGACAACCTGACTGCCACACTCGAGACCATGATCCTGCTGAAGCGGCACAACGTGCCGCTCGATCGCGACGTCATCCTGCTCGCCGAGTCGGGTGAAGAGGGCGCCTCGAACCTCGGCATCGGCTACATGATGGCCGAGCACTACCCCGAGATCGATGCCGAGTACTGCATCGCCGAGGGCGGCGACACGATTCGCGAGCGCGGGGAGGTGCGCTATGCCACCGTGCAGGTCACCGAGAAGGTGGTGAGGGGCGTCGAGCTGACGGCCCGCGGGGTCTCGGGCCACGGATCCGTACCGCTCAAGTCGAACCCGATCGCGCATCTCGGGAGCGCCGTCGGCCGGTTCACGACGTGGCAGCCCGACGTCCGGGTCGACGAGACGACTGGCACCTACTTCCGCCGCCTGGCCATGCTGGCATCGCCCGAGCAGGCGAAGTACTACCGCGACGTGATCTCGCCGGATCCGAAGGTGGCGAGCGCGGCCGCGGACTGGCTCTTCGAGCACGAGCCGCGCCATGCTTCGATGGTGCGCACCTCCGTGTCACCAAACATCTTCACCGGCGGCTATCGCTCGAACGTGATCCCGTCCGAGGCCAAGGCCCGGCTCGACGTGCGCATGGTGCCTGGGGAAGATGCCCGGGCCCTGCTCGAGCAGATCAGGAGAGCGATCGATGATCCCAATGTGGACGTCCAGTTCGCGGGCGGTTCCGGCCAACGCCCGGCGATCCCGGCAACGCGCGCCGACGCCGAGCTTTTCAAGACAGTGGAGGCTGCCGTCAATTCGGTATACGGAGTGCCCACTCTCCCCTCAATGAGCACCTACGCCACCGACATGTGGCCGCTGCGCGCGAAGGGCGTGCAGTGCGTCGGCATCGGCTCGGCGGTCGATATCGAGGATCAGACGAAGGGATTCGGGATGCACAGCGATCAGGAGCGCCTGCTCGAAACCGAGCTGCACCGGTTCGTGAGGCTCAACTGGGAAATCGTGACGGGGCTCGCGGGGCTCCGCTGAGCGAGACGCTGCGCTGCCTGCGCGCGGTTGGAGCGAGACCGGGTCCGATGTATCGTGCACCACGGCCGCGCTTGACAGGGGCGCAAGCCTCGCCTACAACCGTGGCCGGTCTCACACAACCCGCCGCCGGAGGTGCCATGTCGCGTTCCACTGCCGCAGGATGCGTTGTAGCCCTCATCGTGATGGCCCATGCGGCGCCCGCCCTCGCTCAGACCGGAACCATCCTTGGCACGGTCACGAACGCGAGTACGTCCCAGCCGGCCTCCGGGTTCATGGTCGTGTTCTGCCGCGGCACGGCCAGCGCGCCAACGTGCGTGACGGGAACCCCCAACGCCCAGGGCGCGTACTCCATCACGCTGCCAGCAGGCACCTACTATGGGTACACCTCCGGTTTGGGACCTCTGATCAATCAGGTCTACGAGGGCATGACGTGCCCGCGGAACTATTGCGGTGAGGCTCAGGCGATCGCCTACGGCACACCGACGGCGGTTGCCTCCGGCCAGGTGATCGAGCGCAGCTTCCGGCTCCAGCCTCCCGGCCGCATCCGGGGCGTCGTCCGCGACGCCGTCACGGGCGCGGGACTGGCGTCCGTCCAGATCGATCTCCTCGGGGCATTCCAGGGCCAGTTGACAGGCTACGGTCAGGCCATGACCGACGCGACAGGTGCCTATACGATTGGCAACCTGCCCCCAGGTAATTACTACGCGATTTCGTCCCAGTCGCAGGGGTACGTGGACCAGTTCTTCGGCGACGTATGGTGCCCGGGTCAGTGTTCCGGTTCCAACGCTGACAGCGGTGCGCCTATTGGTGTCATGGCAGGCGCCGACGTCGGTGGGCGCGACTTCGCCCTTCGGCCGGGCGGTAGCATCAGTGGCAGGATCACTGGCGTGCTCTCGCCTGGCAGCGCCACGCCGGTGGCAAACGCCACCGTCTTCGCCTACTCCCTCCTCGGTGACCAGCTCGGGAGCGGCCGTGGGACCACGACCGACGCCACGGGCCATTACACCCTCGCCGGACTTGCAGGCGGGTTGTACTACATCCAGATATATCCCCCGACCACGGATGGCCTGCTCGGTCAGTTCTATGGAGGAAGCCCCTGCGGACAGGGCTGTGGCCTCCGGCTTCCGATGAACGGCGTCCCGGTCGCCGTCGCGACCGGAATACCGACGACGGGGCAGGACATCCAGCTGGCGCGTGGCGGGTCGATAGCGGGGATCGTGACCAACGCCGCCACCCTGCTCCCGCAGCAAGGAGTGTCTGTCACCGCATCCGCTCTGGTCGATGGCTTCCCGCGCGCATTCGCGTCCGGTTCGACGGATGCATCCGGCTCCTTTTCGATTCCTGCCTTGCCGCCAGGCGTGTACAGCTTGTCGACGGAAAACACGTCGGCCCTGGTCGATGAGGTCTATCCCGACGTTCCGTGCCCGGGGCGCTGCGACCCGCTGGTCGCGAGCCACCTGACCGTGCCGGTGGCGCAGTACGCGGTCACACTTGGGCAGAACTTCGCGCTGGACCCGGCGGGCAGCATCATGGGCCTGGTGACGGACGGCAGGACCGGATCCCCGCCGGTCGACGCTTACGTCAACATCTACACCCGAGCCGCAGGACAGATCGTGAACGTCGCGCAGAAGCGGCCGGATGCGGCGGGTTTCTACACGGTGCCCAACCTTTCAGCGGGGACCTACTGGGCGATGAGCGTCGGGTTCGAGCACCTCAGGGCGCAGGTCTTCGAGAACATTCCCTGCCCAGAACCCGACTGTAGTAACGACTTCGTGGCCACCGGTACACCGATCGTGGTCGAGCCGCCCACGCCCTATACCGGCGTCAACTTCAGCCTGATGCCGCCGGCGCTGCCGCCCCGGGCGCCGTTCGACGTTGCGGCGATCACCAGCGGATTCCGAGTCCGGGTCTCGTGGAGGCCGAATCGGCTTGGGTCCGTGCCCAGCGGTCACATCCTGGAGGCGGGCTTCACGCCAGGAACGACCGCGGTCACGATCGCAACAACGGCGGTGCCGTTCCTCGAGGTCCCCGGAGTGCCGCCGGGGCGCTATTTCATACGGGTCCGCGCGACCAACGCCTTTGGCGTCGGCCCGCCCTCGAATGAATACGCCCTGGTCGTCAACGGCAATGGCGCCGGCAGTCCCGACTCGCCCCAGTCGCTCATCGCCTGGATGAGCGGGCGGCGGCTGAATGCGACGTGGATCGACCCGGTCGCCGGTGAGCGCCCGACGGATTACGTGGTGGAGGTCGGGAGCGCCACGGGCATGTCGAATATCGCAGTGCGGCCGGTGAGCTTGAGATCGTTCTCCTACGAGCCGGTGCCTGATGGGTTCTACTTCCTGCGGGTTCGCGCGCGCCTCGGGGCCAACCTGGGTCCGCCCACGAGAGAGGTCCTGGTGAAGCTTGGCGGCGGGCCGTCGCCGCCCGGCGCACCGCTTGGATGGACCCGCACGGTGTCGGGAAATGTCGTGACCTTCAGGTGGGCCGCACCGTTCATCGGCACACCCACCAGCTACCTCCTCGAAGCCGGGACCGGGATCGGGCTGTCGGATATCGTGGCCTTCAATACCGGAAGCCCCGAAACGACGTTCACCGTCGGCGGCGTGCCGCCTGGCACGTATTACGTGCGACTACGCGCCGTCAACGCGGTTGGTGTGGGTCCGCCGACTTTTGACACCGTCGTCATCGTGCGGTGACCGCGATTTCGGCCACAGGCTGGCGCGACCGACTGGTGCTAACCTGTCGTCGATGAACCGCGCGTGGGTCTGTTTGCTCATCGCCTGTACGGGCATCCTGGCGTCGCCGGCCGACGTGCAGCCCCGCGACCGCACCCGGGCCTCGCCGGCCATCCTGAGAGTATTGACCTACAACATCCACCACGGTGAAGGTCTGGACGGACGCTTCGATTTGCCGCGGCTGGCCGGCATCATGACTAGCGAGGCGCCCGATCTGATCGCGCTGCAGGAAGTGGACCGGGGGACGAAGCGCGCCAACGGCGTGGATCAACTCACCAAGCTGAGTCGCCTCACGGGGATGTACGGCGTCTTCGGCAAGACGATGGATTACCAGGGCGGGGCGTACGGCGTTGCGGTGCTGTCGCGCACGCCGACCGGGCGCGTGACGAATCGTCGGCTGCCCGGATCGCCGGAACGCGAACCGCGTACGGCCCTCACCGTAGACGTCGAGACGACCGAACGGAGGTCCCGCGTCCAGTTCACCACCACCCACCTCGATCAGGGGCGCGACCTGATGGACCAGGTTGCGCAGGCCAGCGTCCTCGCCACCGGGTGGGGGGCCGACACCCCCGGCATCCTTGCCGGCGACTTGAACACCCGGCCCGACACCCTGACCATGCAGATTCTCGCAAGACGGTGGACCGACACGATGGCGGAGCCGCCTCCTGATCCCTCGGGCCGGCCTCGCCGCCGGATCGATTACGTGATGGTCACGCCGGCGGCCGCCTGGCGGACCCTCGAATCGCGCTATCTCGATGCGCCGCTCGCCTCCGATCACCAGCCGGTGCTGACCGTCCTCGAGTGGATCGGCGTTACCGGAGGGGCGAGCCGCAGCACCCGCTGACGTTCCTGCCAACGAGTAGCAGCCCCTCCCGTTCCGGCTCATCTATGACAGAATCGCGGCCACGTGCGATTCCGCCACCGCGTTCTCGGACTCCTCGTTCTCCTCTTCGCCATCACCTACATCGACCGCGTCTGCATCTCGGTCGCCGGCCCCCGCATGCAGCAGGAGCTGGGCATCGACCCCGTCGGCTGGGGCTGGGTGACGGCGATGTTCACGCTCTCCTACTGCCTGTTCGAGATTCCCACCGGCACGTTGGGGGACCGGATCGGGCCACGCCGCGTGCTGACGCGCATCGTGTTGTGGTGGTCGGCCTTCACGTCGCTCACCGGCGCGGTGTCGAACTTCTACGTGCTGCTGCTGACCCGATTCTGCTTCGGCGCCGGAGAAGCGGGCGCGTTCCCCAACGCGTCCATCGTGGTCTCGCGGTGGTTCCCGCCCAGCCAGCGCGCGAGCATCTCGGGCGTCCTGCTGATGGCCAGCCAGATCGGAGGGGCGATTGCGCCGCTGCTGGTCGTGCCCATCCAGATGCGCTACGGCTGGCGCATGTCGTTCTACGTGTTCGGCGCGGCGGGCGCGGCCTGGGCCGCCGCCTGGTATGTCTGGTTTCGCGATGCGCCGGCCGAGATGCGCGGCATCAGCCAGGCCGAGCTCAGGGAACTCTCCGCGGTCCAACCGGCGCCCGTGCACGGCTTCCCGTGGCGGACGGCGCTGCAATCTCAGACGTTACGGGCGGTGCTCGGCGTGGCGTTCTGCTACATCTACGTCTACACGTTCTTCCAGACCTGGTTTCACACGTTCCTGGTGAACGGCCGCGGGGTGAGCGAAGGCGGCCTGGTGCTGTCGGCGCTGCCGTATGCCATTGCGGCCGGTGCCAATGTCGCCGGCGGAGCGGCCAGCGACGC
>DATLLC010000139.1:0-6726 GCA_035538015.1 Vicinamibacterales bacterium | reverse complement strand
CTCGTACTCCAGTTCGAGCTTGCCCGTCATCGACGGAAGTGCGGCGTAGATGTCGAGGATTCGGGGCACGATCGTCGTCTCGCCCGCGGCCAGCGCGCGCCGTTCAGCATTCGAGACCACGCTTTCGAGCACGCTGATGGGCATCCGCTGGCTTACGCCGGAGCGCTTGTCCACGCGGCGGTCTTGCCGGGCCTGGAAGGCGAGCTCTTCGACCGCCTCGCGAACGAAGTTGGGAATCTGCACATCGCCGCCCCGCTCGGTCCACGATTCCTGGGCGGTGACCGCCATCGCATCCGAGCGGCTCGACAGGTAGTGGGTGCGAATCTCGGCGCCGATGCGGTCCTTGAGCGGGGTGATGATCTTGCCGCGGGCGGTGTAATCCTCAGGGTTGGCCGAGAAGACCGCCATTACGTCGAGTGGCAGTCGCACCGGGTAGCCTTTGATCTGCACGTCCCCTTCCTGGAGGATGTTGAACAGGCCCACTTGAATCTTGCCGGCGAGGTCCGGGAGCTCGTTGATGGCGAAGATGCCGCGATTGGCGCGCGGAAGCAGCCCGAAGTGCATGGCCAGCTCGTTGCCTAGCTGCAGGCCGGTCCGTGCCGCCTTGATCGGATCGATGTCGCCAATCATGTCGGCAATGGTGACGTCTGGCGTCGCCAGTTTCTCGATGTACCGGACCTCGCGCGGCAGCCACGCGATGGGCAACGTATCGCCCTCCTCCGCGACCGACTGGCGCCCGAACGCGGAGAGCGGGGCGATCGGGTCGTCGTTGATCTCGCTGCCCGGGATGACGGGCAGCCACTCGTCGAGCAGCGCCGTCAGCGCCCTGAGGATTCGGGTCTTCGCCTGGCCGCGCAGCCCGAGCAGGATGAAATGGTGCCGCGACAGGATGGCGTTTGTCAGCTGCGGGACGACGGTGTCGTCGTAGCCGATGATGCCGGGGAACAGCGCTGCTTTCTGGCGCAGGCGGTCGGCGAGGTTCTCGCGGACCTCGTCCTTGACCGATCGCCGGCGATACTCGCCGCGGCTGATGGCGGCCTTGAGTTGTCCGAGGGTTTCGATACGGGGCGGCGACGACATATGGCTATTATGACTCCGTGCCTCCCCGCGTTGGTTCGCCCCGATCGGCGTTCGAGGCGACCCATCCGCTGGTGTTCGCCCATCGCGGCGGCGCCAAACTGGCTCCCGAGAATACGCTGATTGCCTTCGAGCTCGGGCTCTCGCACGGCGCCGACGGATTGGAGCTGGATGTCCACCTCGCGCGCGACGGGGTTCCCGTCGTCATCCACGATCGAACGCTGGAGCGAACGACGGACGGACGCGGCCCGGTGGCGGCTCTGACTGCAGCTGAGCTGGCCGGCATCGATGCAGGCGCCGCATTCGGCGCCGCAGACGGCTTCCCCTTCCGCGGCCGCGGCCACGGCGTGCCGACGCTGGAAGCGGTGCTCGCACGGTGTCCGAACGCCCGAATCATCATCGAGATGAAATATGGCACGGCTGCGCTGGCGCGTGCCGTCGTAGCCGTCGTCCGCCGCATGGGCGCCGAGGGCCGCGTCTGTTTGGGGTCGTTTCAGCAGGAAGCAGTCGAAGCCGCCAGGCAGATCGCGCCCGCGATCCGGACCAGCGCCTCACAGCCCGAAGCACGCTGGACTTTGCATCGGTCCTGGGTGCGCTGGCCCTTCGTGTCCGCCCGCCCGTACGTGGCGTTCCAGGTACCGGAGCGAGCGGGCCGGCTGCGCGTGGTGTCGCCCACCTTCGTCCGTCAGGCCCATTACGAAGGGCAGGTCGTACAGGTGTGGGTCGTGGACACCGAGGCGGACGCCGAGCGGCTCCTGACCTGGGGCGTGGACGGGCTCATCTCGGACCGGCCCGATGTGACGGTCCCAGCCCGCGACCAGTGGGTGGCTGCCCACCGGAACACCGCCGCCTTCGCCACCGGAGCCCGGAAGCACTTACTGTGAACCACTACCGCGGACCGCACATGGCACCCAGCACTCCGCACCCTGCACCGCACATGGCACCTGGCACCCAGCACCCCGCACCCTTGCTTCCGCCCACCCTGCAGGACATCTACGCCGCTCGAGCCCGCCTTCGTCCGTACCTGCCCCCCACGCCGCTCATGAAGCACCCACTGCTCGACGAGGCGACGGGTCTCGACATCTGGGTTAAGCACGAGAATCACAACCCGACGGGGGCGTTCAAGGTGCGGGGTGGGATCAACCTGGTAAGCACGCTCGATCCCGAGGAACGCGCACGGGGCATCGTGACGGCGAGCACCGGCAATCATGGCCAGTCGATTGCGCTGGCCTCGCGCCTGAATGGCGTCGCGTGCACGGTGTTCGTCCCGGCCGGCAACAATCCCGAGAAGAACGCCGCGATGCGGGCCTTCGGCGCTGTGGTCGACGAGGGCGGCGCCGATTTCGACGAGGCCCGCGGCCGCTGCGAACAGTGGGCCCGCGAGACCGGCGCGCGCTACGTGCACTCCGCCAACGAGCCGCTGCTGATCGCCGGAGTCGGCACCTACGCCCTCGAGGTCTTCGAGACGCTGCCCGACGCCGACGTCGTGCTCGTGCCGATCGGTGGCGGCAGTGGCGCCTGCGGCCTGATCACGGTACGGAACGCCATCGGGTCGGCGGCGCGCATCATCGGAGTGGGGGCAAGGAACGCCGATGCAATCGAGCGTTCGTGGCGCGGCTCCGAGCGCGTGGTGGGCGCATCGGCCAACACGTTTGCGGAAGGCATTGCCACACGCGTCACCTTCGACCTCACCTTCGGCATCCTGAAGCAGCACCTCGACGACTTCGTGCTGCTCACCGAAGAGGAACTGGCTGAAGGCGTGCGCCTCGCCATGCGCGCCACGCACAACCTGACCGAAGGCGCCGGGTCGGCCTCGCTCGCCGCGGCCTCGAAGCTGGCGGGGTCGCTGGCGGGCCAGAGGGTGGTGTGCGTGATATCGGGCGGCAACCTCGATCACGCCAAGCTTCGGTTGATCGTCGGCGCCTGACCGTGGACGGCGCGCTGGAAGATGTCGTCGTACATCGCCGCCGTCACGACCCCGGTGTTCGTGTTCTGACGCGACGGATGGTAGCAGCCGATCAACGTGTGCGGCGCGACGGGCAGGGTCGTTCGGTCGGCTGACGGCGCCACGCCGGGCCAGGGGATCGCGGCTCCATGGCCGAACACCGGACGCGGTCGCGGCAGGGGCCGGTGCCGGCCGAGGAGCTGCAGCCACGCGTCCCACGCAATCTTCCCCAGCGCCACGACGGTGTCGAGGCGAGGGAGGTGGGCCAGCTCCGATTCCAGATGATCGAGGCAGGTCGTCACCTCGTCTGGAGTCGGCTTGTTGTCCGGCGGCGCGCAACGCACGGCGGCGGCGACGTACACCTCGCGCAGCGCCAGGCCATCGGCCGCATGGTCCGAGGTTGCGCGGTTGGCAAGGCCGGCGCGGTACAGGGCCGCCATCAGGAAGTCGCCCGATCCACCCACCCCATCACCGGTGAACACGCGTCCGGTGCGATTGGCGCCATGAGCCGCCGGCGCGAGGCCGAGGATGAGGATGCGGGCCTCGGGATCCCCGAAGCCCGGTACCGGCTTCCCCCAATATTCCCAGTCCCGATAGGCCGCGCGTTTCTCCGCCGCGACCGTACGGCAGTAACTCCGGAGGCGTGGGCACCGTTCGCAACTGATGATGCCAGCGCGTGCGGCCGAGAGGGAGGAAGGACGGCGAAGGCGTGGGCTTTTCTTCGTCTTCACACTACAATGGTACGATTGCCTGAAGACGAGAAGGAAGGTCATACACGGCCATGAGAAATACTGCTCCGACAGATGCAGCCCAGTTGGAGGCACTGGAGACGCGCGAGTGGCTCGATTCGCTCGACGACGTCCTCCGTCACGGCGGATCGGCCCGGGTCGGCCGTCTGCTTCGAGACCTCGGTATCCACGCCCAGAAGAACGGCGCCAAGCTCCCCTTCACCGCCAACACCCCTTACATCAACACCATCCATCCGGAAGAGGAACTGCCGTATCCGGGCAGCCGCGAGATCGAGCGGCGGATCAAGAGCCTCGTACGGTGGAATGCGATGGCGATGGTCGTCCGGGCCAACCGCCTCGACGACGGAATCGGCGGCCACATCTCGACCTTCGCCTCGTCGGCCACGCTCTACGAAGTCGGCTTCAACCACTTCTTCCGCGGCCGCGACAACGGGAATGAAGGGGACATCGTCTACTTCCAGGGGCACGGCTCACCCGGCATCTATGCGCGGGCGTTCCTCGAGGGGCGCATCAGCCAGGAGCAGCTCGAGAACTTCCGCCGCGAGCTGAAGCCAGGTGGCGGCCTCTCGTCCTACCCGCATCCGTGGCTGATGCCGGACTTCTGGGAGTTCCCGACGGTGTCGATGGGACTCGGTCCCATCATGGCCATCTACCAGGCTCGCTTCAATCGCTACATCGAGGATCGCGGCCTCAAGCCCAAGTCCGATGCCAAGGTCTGGGCATTTCTCGGTGACGGCGAGACCGACGAGCCCGAGTCGCTCGGGGCCATCACCCTGGCCTCCCGCGAGAAGCTGGACAACCTGATCTTCGTGATCAACTGTAACCTGCAGCGGCTCGACGGGCCGGTGCGCGGCAACGGCCAGATCATCCAGGAGCTCGAGTCCGTTTTCCGCGGCGCCGGCTGGAACGTGCTGAAGGTGATCTGGGGCGGCGAGTGGGACGACCTGCTCGAGAAGGATCCGGAGGGCCTGCTCGTCAACCGCATGGGCGAAGTCGTGGACGGCGAGTACCAGAAGTACGCCGTCGAGTCCGGCGCCTACGTGCGGAAGCACTTCTGGGGGACGGATCCGCGGCTGCTCGAGATGGTCAAGCACCTGTCCGACGAGCAGCTCAAGAAGCTCACGCTCGGTGGCCATGATCCGGTCAAGGTGTACAACGCGTTCAAGCGCGCCACCGAGACCAAGGGCATGCCCACCGTGGTGCTGGCCCGGACGATCAAGGGGTACGGCATCGGCGAGTCGGGCGAAGGCAAGAACATCACCCACCAGCAGAAGAAGCTGAACGACGACGAGGTGCGCACGTTCCGCACCCGCTTCGGCATTCCGATCTCCGACGAGGAGGTAGCGAAGGCGCCGTTCTATCGGCCGGCGGAGCACTCGGCCGAGATCAAGTACATGGTGGAGCGTCGCCAGGCGCTGAGCGGACCGGTGCCGAGGCGACAGGATCGCTCGACGCCGCTCCGCGTCGAGTTCGGCGACACCTTCGAGGAGTTCCACAAGGGTACCGAGAGCCGCAAGGCGTCGACCACGATGGTGTTCGTGCGCCTGCTCTCGAAGCTGTTGCGCGACGAGCACATCGGCAAGCTGATCGTGCCGATCGTGCCCGACGAGGCGCGCACCTTCGGGATGGAGGCGCTGTTCCGTCAGATCGGCATCTACGCGCACGAGGGCCAGAAGTACGAGCCCGTCGACCGCGACACGCTGCTGTACTACAAGGAAGCGTCCGACGGACAGATCCTGGAGGAGGGTATCAACGAGGCCGGCTCGGTCTCGTCGTTCATCGCCACCGGCACGGCCTACGCGACGCACGGGATCAACATGATTCCGTTCTTCATCTTCTATTCGATGTTCGGCTTCCAGCGGATCGGCGACCTGATCTGGGCCGGCGCCGACATGCGGATGAAAGGCTTCGTCATGGGCGGCACCTCGGGCCGCACCACGCTCAATGGCGAAGGCCTCCAGCACGAGGACGGTCATAGCCACGTGCTGGCCCTGCCGGTGCCGACCTGCCAGTCCTACGATCCGGCATTCGCCTACGAGCTGGCCGTGATCATCGAGGACGGCATCAAGCGGATGTATGCGGATCGCGAAGACGTCTTCTACTACTTGACCGTGATGAACGAGCAGTACGAGCACCCGCCGATGCCCGAGGGCTCGAAGGGCGGCATTCTCAAGGGGATGTACGTCTGCAAGCCGACCAGCAAACCCAAAGCGAAGCTGCGGGCCCAGCTGTTCGGGAGCGGGACGATCCTCACCGAGGCGATCAAGGCACAGCAGATCCTCGAGGAGCAGTACAACGTCGGCGCCGACGTGTGGAGCGTGACGAGCTACGTGAACCTGTATCGCGAGGGCCATGCCTGCGAGCGATGGAACCGGCTGCACCCCGGTGACAAGCCAAAGGTGCCGTACGTGACGCAGGCGACCACGGAGGCGCCAGGCGTGTTCGTGGCCGCGTCCGACTACCTGAAGGTGTTGCCGGACGCCATCGACCAGTGGTTGCCGAAGAAGCTTCATGCCCTCGGGACCGACGGCTTCGGCAGAAGCGATTCGCGAGCGGCCTTGCGTGACTTCTTCGAGGTGGACGCGCGCTTCATCGTGCTCTCCACGCTCCACGCGCTCCAGCAGGAGAAGCAGATCGAACCCGGCGTGGTGGCCAAGGCCATCAAGGATCTCGGCATCAACCCCGAGAAGCCGAACCCGGCCATCAGTTAGGAGAGTCTCGTTGGCAGATTTCGTCCTCCCGAATCTTGGTGACGGCGTCGCGCAGGGCGATGTCCTGAAGGTGCTGGTGAAGCTGGGTGATTCGATCAAGGTCGATCAACCGGTCCTGGAGCTCGAAACCGACAAGGCCACCGTCGAAGTGCCGTCCACGTTGGCCGGCGTGGTGAAGGAGATTCGCGTCAAGGCCGGGGACAAGGTGAAGCCGGGCCAGGCCGTCGCCGTCATCGATCAAGGG
>DATLLC010000138.1:0-4014 GCA_035538015.1 Vicinamibacterales bacterium | reverse complement strand
TCGTCAAGCTGATCGACGTCTATCCGGAGGCCCATCCACAGGACTGGACGCTCGCCGGCTATCAGCTGATGGTCGCCAACGAAGTGTTCCGGGGCCGCTATCGCAACGGCATCGAGAAGCCGACGCCAATTCCCGCCGGCCAGGTGCAGGAGTACAGCTTCAGCCTGCACACCCAGAACTACGCGTTCCGGCAAGGGCACCGGATCATGGTGCAGGTGCAGAGCACGTGGTTTCCGCTGATCGATCGAAACCCGCAGACCTTCACCAAGAGCATCTTCGAGGCCCGGGATCAGGACTTCGTCAAGGCGACGCACCGGATCCACCGATCCGCCCGCTACCCCTCGCGGGTGGATGTGGCGGTGGTCAAGTGAGCGCACGGTTCACGGTTCACGCACAGAAAGATATCTCAGATAACGATATCTGTTGATGTCTCGAGGTGATGATCTCGTGATCGATCGGGGTGATCCGGTGATCGAGCCGATCTATCTCTCGATCTATCTGGCCCAGTTAGATTCGTCAGATGATCATCCGATCGCCAGACCATCCGATCGCCAGATCCATCACAACGTCACCCGATCAAGAGATCATCAGATTACCGATTCAGCGGTTACGGGCCCTAGCTTCGTTTCTGCTTCTTCTTCCGCCCGGATTCCCGCACGGTGAGCTCGCGCAGTTTGAGGTCCTGACCGACCATCAGCAGCGGCTGCTCGGGATGCTCGAACACGTTGAAGAGGGCGCCGTTCTTGGTGCGCGCGTAAATCTTCATGCCGTCGATGTAGAGCGTGACCGGACCGCCACCCTCGATGGCTTCGTACAGACGGACCGTGAAGCGCGCCGCGAGCACTCGCATGAGCTCGCGGAGGCGCGCCAGCGTGAAGCCGCGGCGCCGAAGGTCCGCCAGCACCATCAGCTCCAGCAGCTCGATGGGCGTGTAGCGCCGCTCGGTGAAGCCCCCACGCTCGGTACGCTGCGTGGGGATGGTCGGCGTGAAGATGCCTCGGCGATCCCACCACTGCAGCTGGCGGGCCGTGAGGCCGGTGATCGCCGCCACCTCACGCGAGCTGTACAGCTTTTTGAGCTTCACGGGTGGGGGTCTTGGGACTTGGGGCTTGGCAGATCGAGATAGATCCCCAGATCGATCGACAGATCACCACATCAGTCAGATCGATCACCACATCACCAGCTCAAGAGATCAACAGATTCGCTGGATCGATCCAACTTCTACCCATCTCCAAACTCCCTGAGGTGCGGTACCTGCTCTGCCACGTCGTCCGCGGCGCGGGCCCCGTCGATGTCCTTGTCGGTGAGGCCGCCCTCGGAGTGCGTCGAGTAGGTGAGCGTCACGCGCTTGTAATGGATCTCGATGTCCGGATGGTGGTCTGCCGCTTCCGCGGCCGGCACCAGCGCGCTCACGAACAACACCGCCTCGGGGAAGTCCTGGAACGTGAACTGCTTACGGATCGCGCGATCCGCGCGCGCCCAGCCGGACAGGCTGGCGAGGTGCCGATCGATTTCAGGGTCGGTCAGGAGAGCCATGGAAGGTGCCGCTCGCTCACGGGGGATGATACCTCCGGTTCGGCCAATCCCTCAGAGGTGTCCGCACCTCGAGGGCTCCAGGACCGGCCGCGTCGTCGCCGCGGGGTCCAGAACCAGGCGACGTACGAGTTCGGCCGTGAGCGGCGCGAGGAGCACGCCGTTGCGGTAGTGCCCGGTGGCGTATATCAGCCCTGGTACGGCCCGGGACCGTCCGATCAGGGGCAGGTCGTCCGGGCTCTTCGGCCTCAGGCCGGCTCGCGCGTCGGCGAGGTCCGCGGTCTTCAACGCGGGCACCAGCGCCACCGCCATCTCGAGGAGGCCATGTCTGGCCTCCTGCGTGGACGATTCGTCGAAGCCCACATCCTCGACCGTGGCCCCGACCAGCACGCTGCCATCAGGCCACGGCACCAGATACCCGGCCTCGCCCCAGATCGGCCGATGCAACAACCCCGGCTTCGCCCTCAATTGCAGCAGCTGGCCGCGGATCGGCCTGATCGGAACCGGATCGGCGCCGTCGACACGGACGCGGGACGACCAGCTGCCGGCGGCCATCACCGCCAAGTCTGCTTCCCAGATACTCGTCGAGGTGCGGACTGAAACGCCGCCACCGGCTACGGACCGCACCTCGAGCGCAGCGCTCTCGACGACCAGCTCGCTGCCCCGATCCTGGGCGGCCGCCACCGCCGCCGATGTGAGAGACGACACGCCGACATAGCCGTGCTGGGGAATGAACAAGCCGCCTGACGCGGCCGGCGATACGTGCGGCTCGAGGTCCGGAACGACTGCGGCCGGGACCCACCGCGCCTCGACACCGTCGCGCCAGAGTGACGCGGACGCCGCGGCCAGCCGCTCGGCCTGCTCGGTGGTGAGCGCCACTTCGATTGTCCCTGAGCGCTCGTAGACGACCTCGCGGCGGCCGTCGCGTCTCAGCCGCGCGATGAACTCGTCGTACTTGTCGAGGCTCTCCCGCCCAAGATCCCGCAGGGGTGAGGCCGGGTGGCCTTCGATATACGGCGCGAGGACACCGGCCGACGCCCGGGTGGCGCCATCGCCGGGCGTGCGCGCGTCGATGAGCCGCACCCTCATACCGGCCACCGCCAGCTCCCAGGCAATCGTGGAACCGACAACGCCGGCGCCGATGACGAGAACGGAAAGCATTCGGAAGGCTCTACTAGGCTTCAGTCTAGGCTCCAGGCTCTAGGCTTTAGGCTCTAGCTCTAGCTCTAGGGTCAGCACCTAGCCTAGAGTCTAGCGTCTGGAGCGTGGGGCGTGGAACCTGGAACCTGGAGTCTAGAGCCTAGAACCTCGAGCCCAGAGCCCAGACCCCAGAGCCTAAAGCCCAGAGCCAGCCTGGCTAGAATCCGAGCGAGAACCCCAACTCCATGCGGCGCGCTGGCGCCGCGCTGGTCGCCGAGGCAAAGAAGGGTGAAAGCTGGTTCCCGATGAACGTGTTGTAGTTCACGTAGTTGAAGAGGTTGGTGACCTGCGCGTAGAAATCGAGCCGGTATCGGGAGTTGGCGCCTTCCATGATGAACATTTGGGGACCGTCGCCGCCGCCCGGTCCACCCGGGCCGCGCTGGCTCATCGCGCCGCCCGCGGCCGCCCCACCACCGGCGCCCGGAGGGGGCGGCATCGGCATGCCGCCGCCAGGCCCTCTTGTCGGGCCGCCGAATCCGAACGCCTTGTTCACGCGCAGAGTCGCGTTCACTGCATTGGCCCCACGTGCGCTGTTCCGCTCGGTGCCAGGCGGGCGGTCGTTGAACACCGTGTCGAGGTTGTCGTCCCGCCCGGTGGTGATGTTGTACGGCGCGGCCGAGGCGACCTGCATGTTGAAGCCGGCGCGGATGCCCTTCCAGATTGGCGCGTTGAACATCAGGAACAGCCGGTGACGGATGTCCTGGGCCGACGGGCCCCAGTCCGCGTCCGGGTTCGTGCTGTCGGACGGCAGGCTGGTCGCCGAGTCGGCGTAGTTGCGCGTGCTCTGGAGCTGATACATCACGTTCGAGAAGATGCGCAGGCGCTCGTGCCGCGCGTTGACGCCGACCGTGAGGCGATCGCTCGCGCGGCGCCCCGTGGACTGAATCTCGGTGATGTTGCCCGATGCCGGATCGGGCCGCACCCCATCCGCCGGGGCGTTGACGTTGACGGACCGCAGCGTGTTGGAACCACGCGTCCACATGTAATCCATGCGGAGGCCGGCCCAGGTCGTGAGCGGCCGCTCGAGTCCGAGGGATGCCTGCTGGATGACTGGCTGATCCAGCGACGCGGCACGGATGACGCTCGAGGGCAGCCGCGTGCCGCCACCGGAGATGACGGGGAAGCCCGGATCCTCGACGATGATGTCGTACTGGCGCTGGCCGTCGACGCGAAGCGTCTGCTCGTAGAGGTTGGCGTCGTACCAGTCGTAGAAGATGCCGTAGCCACCGCGCACCGTCGTCTTGCGGCTGGCGGTCCAGGTGAATGCCGCCCGCGGCGCGA
>DATLLC010000137.1:0-5511 GCA_035538015.1 Vicinamibacterales bacterium | reverse complement strand
ACGCCATCCGGCACACCGGTCGAGCAGCCCGGCGCGGCCGCACCCGCGCAGCCGCCGAACGACGCCGCCATCTCGGCCAGCTCGATCGAGCCCGCGTTCGTCTCCTACGCCTACTTCCTCCGCTTCAAGTTCGAACCGAATCACTACGCCCTCGTCGGCCGAGAGAACCTGGACGGCCGGCCGGTCTTGAAGATCGAGTACTACCCGACGGCGCTCTTCACGGAAGGGCGGACGCGCCCGAACCGCCGGGCCCGCGACCGGGACGCGGACATCGAGGACAAGATGAACAAGATCTCGATGATCACGCTGTGGGTCGATCGCGATCGTCATCAGATCCTGCAATACACCTTCGATGACATCGACATGGACTTCCTGCCCGGCCGTTCCGTCGCCCGCGTCGACGACATGAAGGCGACCATGCGGATGGGACAACCGTTTCCGGGAGTCTGGCTGCCGAAGGACATCGAGATGCGCTTCCGCATGACGCTGGCCGCCGGCGCGTTCGATGCGCGCTACCTCGTGCAGTATCACGACTACCGGCAGGCCGACGTCACCTACAAGGTGCGATGATCCTGCTCGCCCCGCTCGTCCTCCTGGCGCTTGCGGTGGCCCCAGCGCATGCCGGACAGCCGGTTGAGATCGTCGAATCCGTCGTCGTCCACGGCAATCACACGACGCCAACCGAGGACGTGCTGGCGCTGGTCGGTCCGGTCACGGGGCAACCAGCCACCGAGGCGCTGTTCGTGGAGATCCGCGATCGCCTGGACCGGAGCGGACGGTTTGCGGGCGTGGACGTCCGCAGGCGCTATCTCTCCATCGACGATCCCACGCGCGTGCTCGTGGTGATCGTGGTGGATGAGCACGAGGGCATCTCGGAGGACGACCTCACGCCCGGCCCGTGGAAGCGGTTCAGCGCGAGCAGTATGTGGCTGCCGGTGCTCCAGTATCAGGAAGGATACGGTTTCACCTACGGCGCGCGCCTGAGCTTCATGGATCGCCTCGGGCCGCGCAGCCGGATCTCGGTGCCGCTGACGTGGGGAGGCGAGCGCCAGGCCCAACTCGAGCTCGAGCGCACTTTCGACGGACCCGTGGCGCGCGTGGTCGGCGGCGGCGGCGTGTTCCGGCGCGAGAACCCGTTCTACGAGGTCGGCGACCTCCGCCAGACGGTGTGGGGCCGCGTGGAGACTGCGCCGCGCTCGTGGCTGCGCGCCGGTGCGGGTGGACGGTTCTCCCAGGTCGGCTTCGGCGAGCTCGATGAGCCGCTGAGCACCATCGGCGCGGACATCGTGCTCGACACCCGCCGCGATCCGGCGCTGCCTCGAAACGCCGTCTATGGGCTGTTCGGTGTCGAGCGAGTTGGCTTCGACACGAGCGCGCTCGGCGCCCCCGTCGACGACAACCGGGGCCTCTCGGCGACGCGGTTGACCTTTGACGGACGTGGCTACGTGGGTCTCTTCCGGCAGATCGTGCTGGCGGTTCGCGCCCAGTCAGTCACCGCGGCCGATCCGCTGCCGCCGTTCGAGAAGGCGCTGCTCGGGGGCATTCCCTCGTTGCGGGGCTGGGACGTCGGAAGCGCAGTCGGCGACAACCTCGCCGCGGCCTCGGCGGAGGTCCTGATGCCACTCACCTCGCCGCTCCAGCAGTTCGCGCGCTTCGGGGTGAAGCTCTTCGCGGATACCGGCGCCGTGTACGACGCGGGCCAGGCGATGGGCGACCAGCGCTTCGAGTGGGGCTACGGCGCGGGAGTCTTCCTGAATGCGACGGTGTTCAGCTTCGGCCTCGACCTCGGCTGGCGGGAAGGACGAGGCACGCCGAACGCGCACGTGCAGCTCGGCGTGCGGCTGTCACGCTGACCGCGTTCGACGCGCCGGCGCGTCGCACCACCTACTTGATGCGCTTGAGGAACGCCTCGTACGCCGGCGCGCTCTGGCCCTTCATGTAGGCGGCGAACTCGGTGCCGACGGTCTCCAGGTTCTTCAGGTAATTCGGATCTTTGTACGTCTCGCGCATCGATGGCACCAGGTCGCGCACCCGCTCCCAGACCAGCAGCAGCTCGCGTCCGCTCTGGAAGAAGAGCTCCTTGTGCAGGATGCCGCTCACGATGAACGACGAGACGAGGTCCCAGTAGGTCACAACCTGCCGGTACGACGCGTTCTCGTCGCTGCCCGCCGGCGCCAGCTTCATCAGATCGTCAAAGCTCTGCACGCCTTTGCATTTCGAGGTGAACCACGCCCGCGCCTGCCGCATGCGCGCTTCGCGTCGCATGTCGTAAAGCCGCAGGATGAGGTTGGCATCGTCGTACGTTGGTCTGGGATGCATATGCGTGATGGATAGTATCCGATCGATTCGTGAATGGGCCGGATGCCTTCGTTAAGATAGGAAGGTTATGAACCCCTGGGACCAGTTTACCGGGGCCAACGCCGGCTACGTTCTGGAGCTCTACGAACGATACCAGCGGGACCCGGAATCTGTGGACGAGGCCGCGCGGCGGGTGTTTGCCGCCTGGCCGCCGCCCGCCGAGCCGGCCTTGGAGTCAACGGGGAAGGCCGGCCCTGTCGGCGTTGACGCGCGTGCCGCGCTGGCGGCCTTCCAGCTCGCCGAGTCCATCCGCCGATTCGGCCACCTGGCCGCGCGCCTCGATCCTCTGGGCTTCCACGAACCGGTCGGAGACCCGTCACTCGATCCGGCAGCCCACGGCTTCAACGCGGACGCGCTTCGCCAGCTGCCCGCCGACATCGTCGGCGGACCGGCGGCCGCGGGCGCGGCCCATGCCTACGAGGCGATCGAGAAGCTGCGGACGATCTACTGCAGCACGACCGGTCACGACTACAACCAGGTGTTCGTACCCGATGAGCGGGAGTGGCTCCGCCGGGCGGTCGAGTCGTCGCGGTTCCGCCCGCCGCAGGATCCGATCGGCAGCCGCGAGCTCCTGAACCGGATTACGCAGGTCGAGAGCTTCGAGCGCTTCCTCCACCGGACGTTCCCCGGCAAGACGCGCTTCTCGATCGAGGGGCTGGACATGATGATCCCGATCCTCGACGAGATCATCAGTGACGCCGCGGCCGGCGGGGTCAAGCACGTGATGATCGCGATGGCCCACCGCGGCCGGCTCAACGTGCTCGCCCACATCCTGCAGAAGCCGTACGCCCAGATCCTGGCGGAGTTCAAGGATCCGTTGTTCTCCCGCTCGTGGCGCATCGACCTCGGGTGGATGGGCGACGTGAAGTACCACGCGGGCGCGCGCGTCGAGCGTCGCGACGACCTGCCCGCGACACTCGTGGTGTCGATGCCGCCCAACCCGAGCCACCTCGAAGCAGTGGACCCGGTCCTCAACGGCATGGCTCGCGCCGCGGCGACCGACGTCGGCCAGCCCGGCGCACCGCGATTCCGCAAGGAGCAGGTGCTCGCCATCCTGATTCACGGCGACTCCGCGTTCCCGGGTCAGGGGGTCGTGGCCGAGACGCTGAACCTCTCGCGTCTCGCCGGCTACGACGTCGGCGGGATGATTCACATCATCGCCAACAACCAGTTGGGGTTCACCGCCGAGCCGCACGAGTCCTTCAGCACCAGCTACGCCAGCGGCCTCGCCCGCGGCTTCAAGATCCCAATCACGCACGTCAATGCCGACGATGCGGTCGCGTGCATCGAGGCGGCGCGGCTGTCGTGGGCCTACCGCCAGCGCTTCTCGCTGGATTTCATCATCGACCTGGTGGGCTACCGCCGCTACGGGCACAACGAGGGTGACGAGCCCGCGTTCACACAGCCGCAGGTCTACCAGATCGTTGCCGGACACCCGACCGTGCGCGAGAAGTACGCGAGGGCGCTGGCCGCCACCAATCAGGTGTCCGCAGCTGACGCCGAAGCGATGGTGCGTCACCACTTCGGCGTCATGGAACGTGCCTACGCGGAGCTCAAGCCCGAACAGGATTTCGTGGCCCCGCTGCCCGAGATTCCACCCAGCGGAGCGGCGCGGCGGGCGGTCACGGCGGTGCCGCTGGAGACCTTGCGGCAGCTCAACGCCGAACTGATGCGCGTACCGGAAGGCTTCGCGGTGCACCGCAAGCTGGAGCGCGGCCGCGATCGGCGGAAAGCGATGCTCGACCGTCCCGGTGAACGCACGGTGGACTGGGCCGCGGCTGAGGAGCTGGCCTATGCGTCGATCCTGGCGGACGGCATCGCCATCCGGCTCACCGGCGAGGACGTGGAGCGCGGTACGTTCTCGCACCGCCATGCCGTGTACCACGACGCGGTCACGGGCGAAAAGTTCGTTCCCCTGCAGTCCATCCCGAGCGCGACTGCGGCCTTCGAGATCCACAACAGCCCGCTCACCGAGAACGCCACGGTCGGCTTCGAGTTCGGCTACAACATCCAGGAGCCGAATCGGCTCGTGTTGTGGGAAGCGCAGTACGGCGACTTCATCAACGGCGCCCAGGTGATCCTCGACGAGTTCCTCACCTCGGGGCGCGCGAAATGGGGGTTGGCCCCGTCGCTGGTCCTGCTGCTGCCGCACGGCTACGAAGGACAGGGGCCGGATCATTCGAGCGCCCGCCTCGAGCGCTTCCTCAACGCCGCGGCCGACACGAACATGCGCATCGCCAACTGCACGACGGCGGCGCAGTTCTTCCACCTGCTCCGCCGACAGGCGGAGCTGCTGACGACCGATCCGCTGCCCTTGATCGTGATGACGCCGAAGAGCCTGTTGCGGCACGCCGCCACGGCCTCGTCGCCCACCGAGTTGGCCGAGGGCCGCTTCCAGCTCGTGATCGACGATCCGGCCGTCGCGCAACCGGCCCGGATCCGCCGGCTCGTGCTGTGCAGCGGAAAGATCTACGTGGACCTTGCGAGCGCCGAGGCCCGCAAGGACAACCAGTCGGTCGCCCTCACTCGTGTCGAGCAGCTCTACCCCTTCCCGGCGGATCAGATTCGGGTGGTGCTCGATCGCCATCCGGCCCTGCGCGAAGTCTGCTGGGTGCAGGAGGAGCCAGAGAACATGGGCGCCTGGGAGTTCGTGCGGCCGCTGCTCGAACAGGTCATCGACGGGCGCTGGCCGCTTCGCTACATCGGCCGTGTCCGCAACTCCAGCCCGTCGGAAGGGTCTTCCGCCTGGCACGCCGCCAACCAGCGTGCCATCGTCGACGAGGTCTTCGAAGAGAAGGCCGATTCGAAGGACACGGACCGCGTGTTGTCGAGGCAGGTCTAGGACAGGTGCGGGCGGGTGCGGGCGGGTGCGGACAGGTGCGGGCGGGTGCGACAGGTGCGAAGTCCATTGTGAGTCGTTGAGATGACCAACATCGTGGTTCCGGAGCTGGGCGAGTCCGTGGTCGAAGCCCGAGTGGCCAAGTGGCTGAAGAAGGCGGGCGATCGCGTCGCGGCCGGCGACGCGCTGGTCGAACTGGAGACCGAGAAGATCGACCTCGAGGTGAGCGCCGATCGGGCCGGCGTGCTCCAGTCGATTGCGCATCAGGAAGGCGCTGACGTCAAGGTCGGCGAGGTGCTCGCCGTGCTCGACGA
>DATLLC010000136.1:0-6635 GCA_035538015.1 Vicinamibacterales bacterium | reverse complement strand
GCACCCGCCCGCACCCGACTAGAGCGGTCCCGCCCCCCAGAGCGCGCCTTCGATGGGCCGCCCGCCATCAGCCGCCAGTTCGGGCCGCTGAAACAGCCCGTGTCCGGGCGGGCCGACGATGTCGCCTTCCTGGTACACGGGGACACCGCGCACAATCGTCGCGTGGACCGCGCCCGTCAGTGCGAACCCGTCCCACAACGCCATGTTCGCCTTCGATCGCGTCCGTGCTGTGCTCGCGTCGAAGCGCCACCGCTTCTTCAGGTCCACGATCGTGAAGTCGGCATCAGTCCCAGTCACCATGCGGCCCTTCCTGGGGAGCCGGAACACGTATGCCGGATTCTCGGCGCACACGGCGACGAGCTGCGGCAGCGTGATCTTGCGCTCGTGAACGCCGGTCAGCATCAGGGGCACGAAGAGATCGAGCCCGGCGATGCCCGGCGGCGCCTTGAAGATGTCGTCTCCGAACCGCTCCTTGTCCTCCTTCGTGAACGGGGAGTGATCGGTGCCGAGGTACTCGATCAATCCCGACCCGATGCCGTGCCACAGCTCGTCGCGCGTCTCAGCCGACCGCAGCGGCGGGTTGCACTTCGCGTACGGCCCGAGCTTGTCCAGGGCGTCGGCGGTGAAGAACAGATATGGCGTGCAAACCTCAACCGTCACATTGAGGCCGCGCCGGCGCGCGTCGAAGGCGAGGTTCGCCGATCGCACGCTCGAGCAGTGAACGATGCCGACCGGCAGCGGGCGTTCGGCGGCGCGACCGAGCACGACCGCCACCGAGGCCTCCTCACAGGCGGCCGGACGGCTGTCGGCGTGCGCGCGGCCGCGGGTCTGGCCCAGGCTCTCGAGCCGGGCGCGCAGCGGCTCGTACATGCCGGGCTCTTCACAGTGGAAGCAGTGGCGCAATCCGGTGAGCCGCACCGCATCCATGACCGAACGCACCTCGTCGTGACGGCACCACAAGCCGAGGAATTCGTCCTCGCGGCCAGCGGGAGGAGGCTGGAGGAACGTCTTGAACGCAATGGCCCCGGCCTCGGCCTGTTCGACGATGGTGTCGACGTTGTCGCGGCCGGCACCGCCGTAGAGCGCGTAATCGATGTGAGCCTGCGGCGCCATCAACTCCACTCGCTTTCGCAGGTGTGCGGCGGAGTTGGTCGGCACCTTCGAGATGGGCATCTCGAACAGGGTCGTGATGCCTCCGGCCGCCGCGGCCGCCGTGCCCGACTCGAACGTCTCACGCACATCGACGCCGGGATACCGCGTGTGCACGTGGGGATCGATGACGCCCGGCAGCACGTGCAGGCCTTTCGCGTCGATCACGCGCGCGGCCGCGAGCGAGTCCCCCGTGCTGTAGAAGCCGGCGATAGTGCCGTCCCTTACGGCGATGGTGGCCTTGAACTGACGGCCCGCGCCGACCAGTGTGCCGTTGACGATGGCCAGATCGTAGGGGCGGGACACAGGGACATGGTACAGGAGGGCCGGGAGAGCCGAAAGACGGGCCTGGGTATGACCCGTGCTGTGAGATGAACGTGCAGGGAGCGTTCTCGGACGAACACTCCCCCTGAACGGCTACCGCGAGGCGACTCGCACGTCGGGCCACTTGTCAACGCGGTTGATGACGGGCTTCACCGAGCGGAGGTAGCGGTAAATGGCGCCGAGGTCGTCTCGCGTCATGCCGGAGTACGCCTTCCACGGCATCGCGGTGTTCTGGCGCTGCTCCTCGTCGGTGAGCACGCGATCGTTCACTGCCTCGAAGCCCTTGAATGTGTTGATGAACTGCTCCTCGCTCCACTGACCGATGCCGGTATCCGCGTCTGACGTGATGTTGGCGCTCCGTACGCGGTAGCCGAGCTCGGGGTGCGCGAACTGGTTGCCGCCGGCGAAGTCCATCCCCGGAACGAGCTGCCCGCCGCCATCTCGCGGCGAGTGGCACTCAGCGCAGGAGGCCATCGTCACCAGATACTCGCCGTACTTGACCCGGTCGTCGGGCGAGGGCCGCGTCGTGAACGCCGCCGGGCGCGGAATCGTGCGAACGATCAGGTTGAGGGGCGGATCGAGCGAACGCTCCGGGATGCGATGCTCGATCGGTGCCAGCGTCCGGACGTACCCGAGGATCGATTCGACGTCCTCTCGAGCGATACGACCGTAATTGGGATACGGCATCAGCGGAAACATCGCACGCCCATCGCGGGCCACGCCGGTGGTGACCGCGCGCATCAGCTCACCGTCGGAGTAATCGCCGATCCCGGCGGGCGTGATGTTCGATGCGTACAGGACGCCCGGGATGCCCGCCGTCGGGCCGTCGAACCTCTCGCCGCCCTTGCCCATCGTGCCTGCCTTGATCGGGCCGGCGAACCTGGTGAAGTCCCGCTCGGAATGACAGTCGACACAGACCGCCACATGCTCGGCCAAGTACTTGCCGCGCTCGATCGCCTCGGGTGAGGTCGGCAGGGCAAGCGTTCCGGCCGGCGGCACGTTCGGATAGCTGGCAAACAGATAGGCCAGGCCGCCGCCGGCAACGACGAGGACCAGGACAACAAGGACGGTGAGAGCTTTCAGGAGTAGGCGCAGGATGTGTCGAGCAGGGGCACAACAAGGGCGGCCACGGTGGCCGCCCGGAGACTTGGGTTACCGATAGGGAGACGATTGACTACTGGCGCGGGTTCGCGGTGGTCGTGGCCGGCTTCTTCTTCGCGGCCTCGACCATCGCCGCCACGTCCGCCGCGAGCTTCTTGGCGTCGTAGACGATCCCGTCCTTGATAGTGTACTTGATACCGCCCACGCGCTCGACGCGCGCGGTCTGGTCGTTCAGCTTCACCGCCCCGGTGGCGTAGAGCGTCTTGAAGTTCTCCACCGGGTTCTGGTCCGTAATCACCATGTCGGCGAGCAAACCGGAGCGGATGATCCCGAATTCGATCGGCTTCCCCTTCGGCTCGTGCATCGCTTCGGCGCCGTACAGCGTGGCCGAGCGGATCACTTCCAGCGGGTGGAAGCCCGCCTCCTGCAGCATCTCGAACTCGAGGATGTAGCCGAAGCCGTAGGTCTGGTAGATGAAGCCGGAGTCCGATCCGGTGGTAACGCGGCCGCCCGCGTTCTTGTAGTCGTTGATGAAGCTCATCCACACCTGGTAGAACTTCTTCCAGGCAATCTCGTCCTCGGTCGTCCAGTTGAACCAGTACGCGCCGTGTGCGTTGCGATTCGGCTGGAAGAACTCCCACAGCGACGGAATGGTGTACTTTTCGTGCCAGTCGGCGTTACGCATCCGCATCACGTCGCGGCCCGCCGAGTAGATCGTCATCGTCGGATCGATGATGAACTTCCGATCCACCCACTCCTTGATCAGCGCATTCCAGGGATCGCTGCCGCGCGGGTGAATCTTGTCCCACAGGCGCGCGACCTGGCCGAAGCGATGCTGCTCGTCGTTGTAGTTCTGGTTGACCGGATACGCCTGGATGCTCGAGTCCTTGAGCAGGCTCTCGAAGAGACCGTAGTAGTGCGTCACCGTGCCGAGCCCCAGCCGTGAGGCATCGCGGGCCGTCATCCGCACCACGCCCATCTGATCGAGATGCGCGGTCGATCCCAGGCTGAACTTCTTGGCTTCGTCGAGCAGCGCCGCCATGATCTCGGGGTCGTGCGCGCCGAGCTTGAGGCCGTCGATACCCTTCTTGGCGGCCCACCGCACCCACTCCCGCGCGGCCTCGGGCGTTTGCGGCCGGCTGCGATCCCAGCCCTCGCCGCTGAACGGACGGTGGTACGCGAAGATGCGTGGCGCCACGATCTGGTTCTTGGCCGACGCCTCGCGCTGCGCCAGGTCCCAGTCCATCGAACCGCACGGCACGCCGCGCACGGTCGTGACGCCATGCATCAGCCACAGTTTGTAGACGTAGTCCGGGAGATTGGCCTGGCCGCCGCCGCAGTGCACGTGCGCATCGACGAAGCCCGGCATCAGGTAGAGGCCGGCGCCGTCGATCTCCTTGGTGCCCTTGGCCGGCCGCCGCTGCTGGTTGATGGGCACCTGCGGGAAGCCGACGGTGGTGACCTCGGTGATGCGGTTCTGCTCGACGACGAGGTCGATCGGTCCGCGGGGCTGCGCGCCGGTGCCGTCGATGACGGTGATGCCGCGGATGACCATGCGGTCGAACGGCCCTTCGCCCTGGCTGCCCCGCGGCGGCGTGGGAGCCATCTGCTGGGCCGCCAGACCAGCGCCGAGGACGGCGACGAGCGCGGCCGACAGGACCGACCGGATGTAAATGCGGCTCACAGGTGCCTCCAGAAGAATCTTGTAAGTATAACGTTTACGACGAGGCGGCCGTCCCGACGCGTTGCTGGAGCCCGGCCAGTCGACCGCGGATCGCGGTCAACTCCGCGTTCGTGGCAGCCAGGCGCTCCTGCTCGGTTCGGACGAAGCGGCTGTACGGCGCGACCGCGTCGCGCACGCGGGCGGCGCTGCGCTCGATTTCGCGCTCGAACTGACCCGTGAGCGACCCCATCAGCTGCCGCCGCATCGCTTCGACGCGTTCGCGCATCGCCGCCTTCGCCTGACGACGCCGCACGGGGATGACGAAGAGTCCCACCACGGCGAGGGCGCTGGCGGCCAGGATGCCCGTAACGTCCGCGAACGTGGTGGTGGCGAGCGCAGTCACCGCCGCGCCCAGGCCGATGGCGCCCACCTCGGCGAGTGCCGCGCCCGCCACGGCCGTCTGCACCGACTCGGCCATCGCGTCGGCTTCACGCATGTGGTCGTACTCCTGGATGGTTCGCTCCGCCGCGCGGCCGACCGTCTCGAGCAGCCGCGCACGGTCGTACTCGAAGCGGCTATCCACGTTGCCGACGAGGCGATCCGACCGCGCCAGGCGACGCGCCTCGATGCGCCCCATCACGCCCCGCCATTGCCGCAGGTCGCTGGCGACCATCCAGTCGATGATGTCGTGCACTTCATGCTCGATCTGCCGGGGCATGTCCTGAATCACGTCGCGCGTGAACTCGCCCTTCAGCCGGCTCTTGTTGAGGAGGTCCAGCACTCGCCCGACACGCAAAGTGTCGTCGAAGAAGGAGACACCACGCCGCTCGAATGCGTGGAGGACGTTGTCGACCGACGACAGGCGGTGCCGGAACTCCCGGGACATGTCGTCGCGATACGTCGCCTGCTGCCGCTCGATGTCGTCGACGGCCTGAAGGTCCTCGTCGAGCAGGCGCCGTTCCCCGGCCTGCTCGGCCAGCACGCGTTCGACAATGCGGAAGCCGACCCCAAGGGGATTGAGCAGCTTCAGGCGCAGCCGTTCCTGCTGGTCGAGCGCCGTGGCGAGATACTGCTCGAGGGTGTGGAACGACGCGGCGGCCGGGGACAACTCCCCCGCCGTCTTGGCGCGCAACGCGGCGCGCGCCGAGACGGCGAAGACCTCCGGCTCGGCGCCGAGCAGCGAGGCGGCGCCCCGGCGCACGAACTGCTCCACCGACGCCAGGTCCTCGGGCGTCTCGAGGATGTCGGCCTTGTTGATGACGATGAGGATCTTCTTGCCCCACTCCCGAATCGCCTCCATGAAGGCGCGTTCGGTCTCCGTGAAGGGCCGGTCCGCGGACGTCACGAACAGCACGAAGTCGGCGCGCGGCACGAAGTCGGTCGTGATCGCCTCGTGCTCGCGAAAGATCGCGTTGGTACCGGGCGTATCGACGATGTGAATCTCGCGCAGCGCCTCGACCGGTGCCTGGACGATGTCCACGGTGGCCTCGGAGGCCACATGCGCGAGCTCAGGACCGTAGGTGAGCAGCTGTACGCGGCGTGTCGTCGGCGTGGCGCCTTCGTCGAGCACCTTGCGGCCGACGAGCGCGTTGATGAAGCTGCTCTTGCCGGAATTGAACTCGCCGACGACGACGATGAGGAAGAGCTCATCGAGGCGCCGGATCGACTGGGCCAGGGCATCCTGATCGGCGGCCCCGCAGTCGAGCCTCGCGAGCGCCCGCTGGAGACGGGTGAGACAGTCGCGCTCCTCGGCGAGAAGCGCCTGGTAATCCGATGTCAGAACGCGCGCGAGCACACCCTACTGTAAGCCTTCACAGGCTTTTGGAAGGCCTGCGGTAGGTCCGCGTTGGAGGCCCTGAAGGCCTACTCCTACTCCGTTCGCAGGGCCGCCATGGGCTCCACGCGCATCGCGCGGAGGGCCGGGACCAGGTTGGCCACGGCCGCGGCCAGCAGGAGCGTCACGACCGCGAGCGACCACGCCAGCGGATCGGCCGGTGTGATTCCGTAGAGCAGCCCGCTCAGCGTCACGGCCAGGCCCGCCGCCAGCACGCCGCCGATCGCCAGGCCTACGGCCGCCAGCGCGAAGCCCTGACGGAGCACCATGGCGAGGACGCTGGCGGGCCTGGCTCCGATTGCCATGCGCACGCCAATCTCGCTGGTACGTCGCGACACCGAAAACGCGATCACGCCGTAGAGCCCGATGGCCGCAAGCAAGGTGCCCAACGCACCGAAGCCGGTGACCATCCACGCCCCGACCCGCGCTGGCAACAGGCTCATCGTCAGGTTGTTGGCCATCGTTCCGTTGCCGACGAAGACCAGACCCGGTTCCATCGCCAGCAGCTCGCGCCGCATCCGCACGAGCAACTCGTTGGCGTCGCCAGGGGTGCGGGCCATGAGG
>DATLLC010000135.1:0-10864 GCA_035538015.1 Vicinamibacterales bacterium | reverse complement strand
CATGCGATATGCGGCGATCGCCAAGTGCCCGGTGTTTGGCGGGAGGCCCGCGCGCGTGGACGACAGCGCCGCCAGGCAGGTCGCCGGCGTACGCGACGTGGTCCGGATCGACGGAGATGCGAATCCCACGTTCCTCCAGCCTGGGGTGGCCGTGGTCGCCGACTCCACGTGGGCCGCGTTCAAGGGCCGCGATGCCCTTCGCATCGACTGGGACGAGGGTCCCTATCGCGACGAGAGCTCCGCGACACTCTCGCGTCAGTTCGTGGAGCTGGCGGCCGGCGCCGGTACGACGGTGCGGGAAGTGGGTGATGTCCAGGCGGCGCTCGGCGGCGCCGCGCGGGTGCTGGAGGCCTACTACGAGTTCCCGCTGCTCGCGCATGCGACGATGGAGCCGGTGAACTGCACCGCGGACGTGCGCGACGGGAGCTGCTACATCACGGGTCCGCTGCAGATGCAGACCTCGGGTGCCAGCGTCGTCGCGGCCGTGACCGGACTGCCGGTTGAACGAATCCACGTGCAGGCAACGCGCCTGGGCGGCGGCTTCGGCCGCCGGCTCATGTCCGACTACGCCGCTGAAGCCGCTGTCGTGTCCAAGGCGGTCAAGGCGCCGGTGCAAGTCGTCGGCACGCGCGAAGACGACATGCGCCACGACTACTACCGCCCCGCGGGCGCGCGGCGACTCCGTGCGGGCGTCGACGCCAGCGGCCGGGTCGTCGCCTGGGATTGTCATCTGGTGAACCTGTCGCGGAACGCCTACCGCCGCGGCACCACACCCGCCTGGAGCACCGAGACGTATGGATCGGTGTGCGGCGTATCGGAGGACCTGCAGCCCGATTTCGACCTCGACCTGGTGCCCTGGCACATTCCACACGTGCGACTGCAGTTTTCGGAGCCGAAGTCGGGCGTCGCGACCGGCGCGTGGCGGGCTCCCGCGCACGTGGCCAACGGCTTTGCCGTGGAAACGATGCTCGACGAGATCGCGCAGACCACGGGCCGTAGTCCGGTGGACCTGCGGCTCGAGCTGTTCGGCTCGGCGCAGGATCTGCGCATCCCCGGCAACGAGCCCTCTCCGTACAACCCGGACCGGATGGCGGCGGTACTGCGGCTCGCCGTCGATCGCGGCGGCTTCGGCCAGCGGCCGGCCGAGGGGCATCTCCGCGGCGTCGCGGCCCACTACACCTTCGGTTCGTATTGCGCCCAGGTGGTCGAACTGTCCGTGGAGACCCAGGCCTCGGCCCCGGCCGGTACGCGCCGCACCGTACACATTCACAAGGTGACCTGCGCGCTCGATTGCGGCATCGTCGTGAACCGCTCGGGCGTGGAAGCGCAGGCGCAGGGCGGCATCATCGACGGACTGGGCCACGCGTTCTACGGCGCGATCACGATCGATCGAGGCCGCGCCGTGGAAGGCAACTTCGACCGCTACCGGCTGATACGCCTTCGCGAGGCGCCAGCGGCCATCGAGGTTCACATCGTCTCCTCGACGATGCGGCCGACTGGCTTCGGCGAAATCGCGGTGCCCGTGATCGCTCCCGCGGTGGCCAATGCCATCGCCGCCGCGACGGGACAGCGCCTGCGACGCACGCCCTTCGCCCGCGACGGGTACGCCCTCTCCTGATCCCTGATCCCTGATCCTCGAGGTCTTGAGGTCCTGGGGTCTTGAGGACACGGCCCTCTTCAACCTCGTGCGCGATCGCCTGCGCCTGGTCGCCGGTGCACTCCGGAGCCGGGAGGGCGGCCAGCACCACGAACCACCGGGCGAGGCGCATCCCGCTAGCGTGGCAAACCGGACGTGTCAGACCGATGCGGCACGGCGCCGCATTCAATCCTCGCGGAGTGCGCTCAACGGGTCGGCGGCCAGTGCGCGAACCGCTGGCACCACGCTCGCCGCGAGCGCCGAGGCAACCAGGATCCCGGTACCGCCGACGAACGCCCAGGCGTCGTGGACCTCGACGCCGTACAGGAAGCCCGCGAGGCCCTGGACGAGCATCCAGCCAAGCAGCAGGCCGGCGGCCGATCCCGCGGCGGTCAATGTCAGGCCGGATCTCACGACCGCGCCCAGAATGGTGAGGGCCGGGGCGCCCAGCGCGCGCCGGATGGCCGTCTCGCGCCGGCGCTGGCTCACGTGGTACGCGAGCACGCCGTAGATGCCGGTCACGGCGAGGGCGACGGCGACGGCGGCCAGCAGCGCGAACAGCATCATCCTGAACCGCGGCACGGCCGCCGACGCACGTCGCCGCTCGTCCATCGTCCGCACGTCTCGTAGTGGCACGCGAGGATCGAGCTGCTGGACGGTCCGGGTGATCGCCGGCGCGAGTTCCGCCCCTTCAGCCGCGCGCACCACGACGAACTGCCAGCGCGAACCCGCGTCCTGTTGGTGCGCCACGTAGATCGTCGGGCGCCGGCCGCCCCAAATCCCCTGCACGTAGGGAACGTCGCCGACGACGCCGACGATGGTCGTCCAGGGCGCCGCCGCGTCCCAATCGCCACCCTTGAAGCGGCGGCCGATGGCGTCGCCCTTCCCGAAGTGGTGGCGCGCGAACGACTCGCTGACGACCGCCACCCGAGGCGCCTCGACGCGGTCTTCGGCGCCGAAGGCACGTCCCTGCTCCAGCGGAATGCCAAGCGCGCGGAAGTACTCCGGACCGACGACGTTCCACTGCGCCACTCCGGAGCCCTGTGCACCGCGGCCGGGACGCCCGGGCTCGTCGCCGTCGAGCGTGTAATTGTTCGACTGCTGCAGCTGATCCGGCGGCAAAGACTCGGCGATGGCCACCGCCATCACGCCGGGAATGGCCCGGAGCCGCTCGTCGAGACGATCCAGGAACGTTTCGAGTCGGCCGGTATCGGCATAGGGTTCCGGGGGCAGCACCAGCCGAAAGGCGAGCACCCCGTCGCTCCGGAACCCGGGGTCCTCGGCTTCCAGACGGACCATCGTCTTCGTCAGCAAGGTCGTCGCGACCAGCACGGCGAGCGTGAGGGCGATCTCGGCGGCCACGATGGCGCGCCGCGCGCGGCCCTCGCGGGGCCCGCCGATCGCTCCGCGGCCTCCATCCCTGATCGTCTCCTGCAGGCGCCGACCGGTGAGGGCCACCGCCGGCAAGGCACCCGCCACGAGCGCCGAGGCCAGCCCGGCGGCGGCTGCGACCAGCGCGGCGACTGCGTCCACGCGAATCTCCTGCACGCGTGGCAGCACGCCCGGCGTCTGCGCGATCATCACGCGCACGACCACTGTCGCTGCCGCGAGGCCAATCGCGGCGCCAGCCACTCCGGCCAGCGCGGACTCGGCGAGCAGTTGCCGCATCAGCCGCTCACGCCGCGCGCCGAGCGCGGCGCGCATCGCGAGCTCGCGCAGCCGGGTGGCTCCGCGCGCGAGCAGCAGGGTCGCGACGTTCGCACACGAGATCAAGAGGACCAGCGCGACGGCGGCCAGCAACAGCAGCAGGGTCGCGCGGACGTCGCCGATGGCGACGTCCTTCAGCGGCGTGAGCTCGTAGCGCCACCCTGGTTCGGCGCCGAACCGGTCGAGGAGGGACGGCGTAATGGCCGAGGTCAGCCGCAACCCCGCCGGCTCGGGTCCGACGCCAGCGGTCAGCCGGACGACGACGCTCAAGAAGAACGGCCCGCGGCGTTCGGGCGGGCGCAGGTGTGCGAGCACCCACAAGTGAGCGTTGTCCTGACCGGGCAGGTTGAAGCCGGGCGGCATCACGCCCACGACGGCCTGGCTGACACCGTCGAGCATGACCTGCTGGCCGAGCACGTCGGCGCGGCCTCCGAACCGATCGCGCCAGATCGCGCTGCTGATCAGCACCTCTCGCGCATCGGCCGCATCCGAGAACCACCGACCGAGCACGGGCGTCACGCCCAGCACGCGCGGGGTCTCGACCGTCACGTTCGCGCCGACGACGACCTCGGGCTCCGGGCCGCCCAGGAGCGTGAACCCCTCCGTGTTCAGCCAGTACGCCCCGACGTCGGCCACCCCGCGGCTTTGATCCCGAAGGTGGAGGAAGTCGGCGGATGAGAGCGGCGCCGTGAACGCGTTCCAGGCCACACGCACCAGGTGCAGGCGCTCCCGATCCGGATACGGCAGGGGCCGGATGATGACCGCGTTGACGATGCTGAAGATGGACGTGACGCCAGCCACGCCGAGCGCGAGGGACAGCACGACGGCGGCGGCGAAGCCCGGCGATCGGCGCAGCCCGCGCCAACCGACGCGGAGGTCGCCGACCAGGTCCGCCGCAAGGCGGCCACCGCGCTCGTCGCGCGCCTGTTCCTTCAGCGACTCAACGTTGCCGACCCGCAGTGCCGCGAGGCGCCGTGCGTCCGCCTCCGGCGCGCCCCCGGCCCGCTGGCGTTCCACCTCGCGCTCGAAGTGGTCGAGAAGCTCGGCGTCCAACTCGTGCTCCACCTGCGAAAACCGCAGCCACATGCGGAGGCGATGACCGATGGCGTGGATCAAGGACATGGGCAGGCCCAGGTGACAGTCAGGACAAGGCGTCCAGTACCCGATTCACGGCCAGGCTGACGCGCTTCCACGACTTTCGTTCGGCCTCGAGGCGGCGTCCGCCCTCGGGCGTGAGCCGATAGTAGCGGGCCTGGCGGTTGTTGTCGCTCAACCGCCATTCCGCAACGATCCAGCCGCGTTTCTGCAGGCGATGAAGCGCCGGATATACCGTTCCCGTCTGGAGCGTGAACACCTCCTTCGACAGGGTCTCGATCCGCTCGGCGATGCCCCACCCGTGCATCGCCTCCTTCTCGAGCGCCTGGAGGATCAGCATGTCCAGAGTGCCCTTCACGAGGTCGGTCTTGTCTGCGTCCATGCGCGTCCGATTACCGTAGATCACCTACAGTAGCGTGTCAACTGAAGTGAGTGGTAGCCGACAGCCGAGGCGCTGGCGGCGGGCGGAAACGCACAGCGTCCGACATCGTCATCGGGTCCGGTGTTTTTCCACAGCAAACGCGGCGCGCCTCGAACCGGGTCGATTGCCGCCACCGACCGGATCGCCTGCCAGGTTGGGGCGTGAATGAGGCGCTCGCCGGCGCACTCGCGGGCTGTCAGCGAGGCTTCTGATCCGCTCGCTGCTCGCGCGGCACGGTCGCCGCGACGGACCGGGCCGCGACGCGAATGCGTGGCTCGAGCGGTGCGGTGTTGTACTGACGCACCCGCAGCCGGAAGCGCATCCGCATCCGCGGCACGATCTGCTGCGACAACACCTGCTGGGCAAAGGCGTGGATGAAGCGGAAGCGGGCGGTGACGCGCCCATCGCCACGACGGCTGGTGCCCGCGGACTGGATGTACTGCTGGCGGCGCGCCAGTTGCTCGCACCGCTCTTCGATGGCGAGCGCATCCTCATCGAGCGCGGCGGCCACGACAGCAGCGGAGAACTCCCGTCCGGCAACACTTCCCGCCTCCAGAATCCGGCGATCCAGCGCCTCCAGGTGTTCGAGGCTCATCGACATGAGCTCGCGCACGAGATCCGGGACCTGCGCATCGACCTCCTCGATCGAGCCGGCCATCTGCCAGCCGGCGCCGCCGGCGACGACGAAGACGTTGCGCCGCACGAGGTCGTCGATGAGGCTGGCAACGTAGAGCGGGTTCCCCTCGGTACACCGGTGGATCCGATCGGTCAGTCCGGCGGGCCAGCGGCCATTCGGGCACCTCGCCTCGAGGTACGACGCGACATCTGCCGCTTCGAGTGGTGTCAAGGCGAGCTCGACGCTGCGGCGATGAATCGCGAGCTCCTGCTTGATCGCTTTCAGCGGATGATCGAACGGCAGCGAGACGAACGGTTGTGCGGTGCCGACGATCAGCAAGCGCGCGGGCTCCAGCGGGCGGGCCAGAAAAGCCACCAGATCGAGGGTCGAGCAATCGGCCCAGTGCAGGTCCTCGAGAACCAGCAGCAGCGGGCGCCTGGAGGTGAGCACGGCGAGCGCCTCGGTCATCTCGCGGAGCATGCGCCCCCGCGAGGTCTCGGAGGCCGCCGGCGACTCGGCCAGCGCCGGGGCTTCTGATGCCCACGACAAATGCGGCAGCCACGTCGGTGCGTGGGTTCTGAGCAGCGCCGCGAGCGCCTCCTGCCCGACCTGCCGGCTCAGGTGATTGAGGGCTTCGAGCACCGGCTCGAAGGGCTCGCCCGGCCCCTGGTACCGCACGGCGTGCCCGCGGGCCGCCCACACGCCCTGGCGCGCCAGGGCATGATCGGCGAACGCTTCGACCAGGGCCGTCTTGCCGGCCCCGGGCTCGCCAGTCACGAAAACGGTTTGACGCTCGCCCGCGATCGCCCGTTCGAGGTGCTCGTCGAGCGCGGCCATGTTCTTCTCCCGCGCGATCAGCGGCCGCGCGAGGCGGCCGCCGCTCGCGGGCGACTCGCGCTCGACGATCGGCGCGTTCAGGCGATAGCCGCGCCCGTGGCGCGTTTCGATCAACCGGGTTCCGGTGGCGCCGTCACCGAGCGCGCGCCGGATCTCGGAAATGCAGACCCTGAGCACGGCATCGCTGACGCTCGTGTCCGGCCAGACCGCGTCGAGCAGCTGCTGCTTCGTGACAAGCTCGCCCGAATGGCGCAGCAGGTGCTCGAGGAGCGCGGTCGCCTTGGGTCTGAGCACAATCTCCTCGGAGCCTCGCCATAAGCGGTGCTCCGAGGGATCGAAACGAAAGCTTCCGAAAGAGACGGCACGAGCCGGCCATCGCATGCGACACCCCTGGAATTCCCACACATCCTGGGGAGCTGACCGCTCGATACATCAAACGGCGGATGGGGAGGACCGGCATCATAGCTCCGCTCGCGTCTGGTGAGACGGCCTGATCGCTTCCGTTAAGAATTTTTTGCCGCAACTTGACCTTCGGCCTCATCGTGCGCGTGCTAGATCTGCAGGCTGTTGCTCTATGCGCCTGAGCTGCTTCTCCCCAAGCTATCTCATCCATCAGGGGTGTCGTGTCCGTCGCGACCTCTACCGTACAAGCTCAGCCCGTGGTGCGCGGGCGATGGTCTTTCTGCGATCTCGGACTGGAACTCTGCAACGATCGCAGCCCGTCGCACACTAAACCAGCGCAAATCGGCGACGGCGTCACTGCTAGTCGGCAAGATGCGGTCGCCTCGGTATGGCTGCATAACCAGAAGGCAGTAGATCATGAAACACGTCTACAGCAGGTTGGGTTCCGTGTTCGGGGCGATCGCGTTTCTCGCAACCGCGACGCCGGCGTTCAGTTAGTCCCCACACACGCCGGTCTCGGACGATGGCTCCGTGGTCGCGCCGACCGAGGCGAGCCCCGGCACCGGCAGCGCCGCGACGTCCAGCGCGCCGTCGGCGGGACCGAGCAGGGTGACGGAGCAGGCGCTCATCGCCGAAGGTGTGTACTTCGACGCGGAGTCACGTGCGGAGTTCCAGCGACTGGCTGCGCTCCCGGATGGCGGAGAGTATGGCGTGCGTACCCGCGGGAGCGCCGCTCGCGCTAGCCGAGCAGTCGAAACGAGGCGAGCATCTGCTCGCCATGCTGGCCAAGCGGCGTCAACCGGTACACGTATCGAGCCGTCGACACGTAAACGAACTCGTTCGGGGCCAACTGCTGGCGTAGCGCGACCCGCAGCGCCTCCTGCGCACCTTCGATCTGCACCGGAGTGACACTGGCACCAGCGGGCATAACCTCGCCTGACCGCAGCCAATCGCGAAGGGCAACCGCGGGTCTGTGCTCGAAGACGTCGATCGAGAACCTCGCCGGCTCGAGCTCGGCGAACTGGCTGGCCGCGATTCGCTTCTCTTGGAAGCGCACGCGCTGAACGGCTGGCGGACGTGTCGGCGTCGGCAGGGCCGCTTCCGCGAGGATCACATACTCTTCCGGATACTGGACCGAAAAACCGTACGCGGAGTCCGTGTAGGTCTGCCAGCGGGCCTTGTCGACGACAGGTGACTGCCCTGTCGGCCCGCTCACATCTTGTGCCTCAGTGCCGGAGCAATTGGCCACGAGCAAGCTTGCGACAATCGTTCCGGAAAGCCGGCCAAATGCAGTGCGGAGCGGCGAAGCGCGTTTCACCATACGATACCTTTCCCCCCTCGTTCCGCACGCACGCCACGAAGCCACCTGACAATTATCCTCCTATCCAGGGGCAGAGGGATCCTCCCATCCAAGGGCCGAGCATGCGGACGACCTTCCACGTCCAGCGTTCGGTGGGACTATCATACTGACGACGTGCCGCGCTGGCTGGCCGTCCCGAACGAACGGAGAACCTCAGTGCATCCCCTGTCTCTGCGACTCCTGGCTCTTCCGGCGGTGTTCCTGCTCGCGACCACCTCCGGCCTGTCCGGCCAATCCGTGATGCGATCCGCGCTTCACGACTACCGTCTGGTCACCGTTGTCGAGGGCATGGTCCAGCCGTGGTCGATGGCGTTCCTGCCGGGCGGCGATATGCTCATCACCGAGCGGCCAGGCCGGCTTCGCATCTTGCGGAACGGGAAGCTTCTGCCGCAGCCCGTCGAGGGCGTGCCGCAGGTCTTCACCGGGAACAGTCAGGCTGGCCTCCTCGAGGTGGCATTGCATCCGAACTTCGCCGAGAACCGGATGCTGTATCTCACGTTCTCGAAGGCACAGGCCGACAAGCAGTCCACCACCGCGCTGGTCCGCGGCCGTTTCGAGAACGATCGGTTGACCAATGTCGAGCCGCTCTTCGAGTCGGTCTCACGAGGCCGCGGCCACTACGGCGGCAAGATCGCCTTCGACGGGAACGGATTCCTCTTCCTCACGCTCGGAGATCGCCAGGTGCCGCCGGAAGGCGACCTCGAGAAGCATCCCGCACAGGACCTCAGCAACCACCACGGCAAGCTGATCCGCCTTCACGACGATGGGCGGGTACCGGCAGACAACCCGTTCGTGAAGACGCCAGGTGCGAAGCCGGAGATCTGGAGCTACGGGCACCGCAATGTGCAGGGCATCGCCATCCACCCGTCCACCGGAGATGTCTGGGCCGACGAGCACGGCCCGCAGGGCGGCGACGAGCTGAACCGGATTCTGCCCGGCAAGAACTATGGCTGGCCGGTCATCGGGTATGGCGTGAATTACACCACCGGCAAGGCCATTCATGCCGGCACCATGCGAGAGGGGATGGAGCAGCCCGCGCACATCTGGGTGCCCTCGATTGGCATTTCCGGCGCGATGATCTACACCGGCGACCGCTTCCCACAATGGAAGGGCAGCCTCTTCGTCGGCGGGATGGTGGGCGAGCGTCTCGATCGACTCACCTTGCACGGCACGAGCGTGACCGGCAAGGAGACGCTGGTGCCGGGCATGGGACGGATCCGCGACGTCCGCCAAGGCCTGGACGGGTATATCTATCTCGCCATCGAAGACAGCGACGCCAAGCCAACGCCTATCTATCGGCTGGAGCCGGTAGAGCGCACGACTGTGAGGTAGTTTCCATTGATGATTGATGATTGATGATCCGGCGATTCATCGGGCGATTGGCGATTGGCCTATTGCGACATTCAATTGAATCGTCAATTCGAATGCCTCAATGCCCAACTCACCGGATCGTCAATAAATCGCCCGATCATCAATCATCAATCATCAATGGACACCGTACAGCTATGCACCGCCCCACCCTTCTGGCTCTGCTCCTGGCCCTGGCATTCACTGTGGCCTCTCAGGCCGTTACGCCGCTTCCGTCGGAAGACGGACAGTTCTGGGACATCCAGGACACCTCGCCCTGGGCGCAAGATAGCGGCGGCATCGCGACCGGGGGCCGGGCCAATCCGTTCAACGGCTTCGGCTACCTGAAGCTGCAATCGGCTCGCGCAGGCGGGCCGCCCGTGTTGCGCAACCAGTACCTGAAAGGGTTCGGGCTGGCACACGATGGCGGCGAGCGCCTGGATAGCCTCACGCCCGCCCTGCACGATGGCGTGGTCGTTACCCGCGCGATCTACGCGCCCAGGGACACGGACTACCTGCGATACGTGGACACGTTCTTCAACAGCAGCGACGAGCCGCGCACGGTTCGGGTGGCGTGGGGTGGGGCAACCGGTGCGTTCGAGGACGGCGGCCGCGTCACCGTCGCCACCACCTCGAGTGGCGATCGCCGCATCGACCCGCAGGATCAGTTCGTCACGGTGATGCAGAACGCACGCAACGTGGCGGATCCGATGCAGGGCCCATCGGGCCATGGCCCGTCGGCGCACGTCCTCGGCACCAGGCCGGGCGTGCTGACAGGTACCGGGGACATGTACGGCGATCCCTTCGCGGACGCGTATCCCGGCTACGACCCGGCACACATCGGCTACGTCTTCACGCTGACTCTCGCGCCCGGCCAGACGGCCGCGCTCATGACGTTCGTCGTGAAGGGCCTGAGCGAGGTCTACGACCCGCGGGGCGGCTATCCGGTTGCCACGCGCGACGCCTTGCTCTCGACGTGGTCCGACCCGGTGTATGCCGGCGCGGACCGCAGGGTGCCGGCGCCGGGCAGCGAGATCGCGCGAGTCACGGAGGTCGCGCGCCGACTCGTGGCTCAGCCCGACCTCCGCGGCCTGACGCCGCGCCAGCGAGCGCAGATCGCCAACTGGAACCTCGCGCCGCTGCCGCCGCCTGCGTCGTTCTCCGTATTCGAGAAGACGGTCACCGATCTGCAGGACGCGATGACTCGCGGCCTCGTCACCAGCGAGGACATCGTCCGCGACTACCTGATCCGCCTGACACTCTACGATCGGAACGGCCCGACCTTCCGAGCGGTGCTGGCCATCAACCCGCGAGCCATCGCCGACGCACGCGCACGCGACGCCGACCGCGCGGCCGGCCGCCTGCGGAGCCCGTTTCACGGCGTACCCGTCGTGCTCAAGGACAACATCGACACGACGGAGCTGCCCACGACCGGCGGCGCCC
>DATLLC010000134.1:0-9364 GCA_035538015.1 Vicinamibacterales bacterium | reverse complement strand
ACCTGATGGTCCTCGGCAGCGCCCGCCCGCTGCTGCAGGCGCTGCAGCACGCCACCACCGAGATGCAGCGGTGGTTGATGGCCGACTACGGCTTTTCGGAGCGCGGGGCGCAGGCGTTCATGGGCCAGGCACTCGAGTACGAAGTGGCGAACGTGGTGGACCCCAACTTCACGGTCGTAGCCAAGGTTCGCAAGGCGCTGCTGCCGAGGCCGTAGTTGTTTCAGTCTCTCGTCGACGCGCTGACTGGTGCGCGCCGGGTGACCGTGATGACCGGCGCCGGCGTCTCCGCGGCGAGTGGCGTCCCCACGTTCAGGGGGGCCGATGGCCTCTGGAAGCACTTCCGCGTCGAAGAGCTGGCCACGCCCGACGCGTTCGCGCGGAATCCGAGGCTCGTCTGGGAGTGGTACGACTGGCGGCGACAGCTCATCGGCGCCTGCGAGCCGAATGCCGCACACCATGTGTTGGCCGACTGGAGCCTGCGGTTCCCTCAGTTCGCCCTCATCACGCAGAACGTGGACGGCCTCCACGAGCGCGCGGGTACCGCCCGCGTCCTGCGGCTGCACGGCTCGATCTGGGACGTCGGCTGCTGGAGGAACTGCGCAGCCTCGCCTCACCGCTGGCGCGACCACACGACGCCGTTCCCCGTCTTGCCGCCACCCTGCCCTCACTGTGGCGGCCCTCTGCGGCCGGGCGTTGTCTGGTTCGGCGAGACACTGGACGCCGAAGTCATGGACGCGAGCCTCGCGGCCACCGACTGCGACGTGTTCTTCACGGTCGGGACCTCCTCGGTGGTGTATCCGGCCGCGGGCCTCGTCGATCACGCCCGCCGCGGCGGTGCGCTGACGGCGGAGATCAATCCCGACAGCACGCCCGCATCCGGCGGCGTGGACATTGCGCTCGCCCTACCGGCGGAACGGGCGCTGCCGGACCTGGACCGGCGGCTGGGTCCGCATCCGCTCGCGCTGCAGACTTCGCGGCTGTCGCTGCGGCCCGTCCTGCCGCGGGACACGGCGATGCTGCACCAGTTGTGGACAGATCCCGCTGTGCGGCGCTTCCTGTGGGACGACGCGGTCATTCCGGTGACGACCGCAGCATCGGTCACCAGCGCCAGCGCGAACGACTTCGCCGCGCGCCACTACGGCCTCTGGTCCCTGTATACACGCGGCGACGAGCCGAAACTCGCGGGATTCTGCGGGCTGCGCTCGGAGGGGATCGGAGAGGCTCCCGAGCTGCTCTTCGGCCTCCAGCCGGCCTTCTGGCGGCAGGGGCTCGCCCTCGAGGCCGCGCGAGCGGTGGTGGTGTACGGCTTCGACACTCTCGGGATCCCACGAATCATCGCGGCGACCGATGCGCCCAACGAGCGATCCGCGCGCACGCTGACGGCGCTCGGGATGCGCTTCGATCGCCGCGACGATCATCACGGGCTCGACACATTGTTCTACAGCCTCGACCGTAATGAATCGGCGTGACACCAGCGTTCATCGCCGCTTGGGCCGATAAGTGCTGAAGCTCCAGAGGAACTGCTCCGGGTCCTGCGCGAGATAGCCACGGGCGCCGTAGGGCGTGTCCGCGACCGGTGCAAGGATGTCAGCACCGGCGGCCCGGGCGCGGCTGGCATGCGCGTCGGGATCGGCCACGTAGACCTGCGTGCACTGTGAGCGTCCCCGCCACTCCTCGTGGTCGCCGCCGATCATCAGCGGATTCGAGCCGAGCCACAGCTCGGCGTGCACGAGGTGACCCTTCGGATCGCGCACCTCGAGGCCGCGCTCGAAGCCAAACGCCTCGGCAAGGAAGGTCAGCGTCTTTTCGCCGCTGCTGGACCGGAGCTCCGGCACGAAGACAGGCACGCCCTCGGCGTCGGACATCGCGTAGGTCCCGAAGCTCCAGAGCCGCCCGTCCAGATCGCGGGCGGTGTACTCGCGCGAGCCATAGTCGGTGTCCTGCAACGGACGCTCGATCTGTGCCCCGGCCGCCCGCGCACGGGTGTGGTGTTGGTCCGGGTCGGCAAGCGCTACGTAGACGCCCTCCCGAACCGTCGTCCAGACGTTCGCCGGATCCACTGCGCCAGCCGAACTGAGGCCGATTGTCCCGGTGCCGAAGGAAAGCTCGGCGTGCGCGACGGAGCCGTCCGGTCCGTCGTGTACGGCGCGCGTCGTGAATCCGAACGCGCGCTCGAAGAACGAGATGGCCGCTCGCGCATCCGCGTAGCGGGCGACGGGATGGATGTGAGTTGTCATGGCCGGAGCGTATCAACCGGCCCGCGGGCTCGTCTTGGATGGAAGTTACCTGTCCGTCGAGACCCCGGCCCCGGCTGGCAGCTGACCCTTCAGGAATGCGCTCGGCGTCATCCCGGTGAACTCACGGAAGTCGCGCGTGAAGTGGGCCTGGTCGTAGTACCCGCAGTCAGCCGCCACCTCGGCGAGTCGGGCCCTGGCGTCGTGCTTGAGCACATCGACCGCATTCCCGAGGCGCAGGACGCGGCCCAGCGTCTTCGGCGTCAGGCCGAATTCGTGGCGCACGCGCGCGATCAGGTGGCGCCGGCTCCAGCCGGTTTCCTTCACCAGCGTGTTCACGCGGACCTGGCCGCTCGTGGCCAGCAGCCGGCTCATCGTCCAGCGGAGCATGTCGTGCAGCGGCTGGGCCCGGGCGATTCTCGCTGCGATCTCCGCGTCCATGATCGAGAAGCGTCGCTCCCATCCTGACGCCTCCTCCAGCCGAGCCGTGAGCCGGCGTGCGTCGATGCCCCACACCTCATCGAGCTCGATCATGCGGTTGGCAAAGGCCTCGAGCGGTTGGTCGAGCAGCAGGCGCGCACCGATCGGGGAGAAGTTCACCTGCAGGCCGGCCATCCGCCCGCGCGACCCGACGACCGCGTGATGGTCCCACAGCCCGGCCACGAAGCTGCCGAAGGGCTTGACGTCGTCGAGGTCTGCTCGATGGGGCGCGAGTACGGGTGCGGCGAAGAGGAAGATGATCGGCACGTCCGATCCCGGCGGCTCGATGCGCCAAAGCGGCGATGTCGGCTCCTCTTCCCATCCACAATAGGCGCGCACGTAGCTCGACAGCATCGGATGAGGGTCGGCCCACGACATCTCCCACCAGCCCAGGTCCGACTGGTGACGAACGTTACGCACGCGGTTAACCCCGCAATTCACTGGTGTGGCGCGTGCCATCAGCTCGAACTCCCGCTCGAATCGGCCCTTTCCATCGGATTGCCCAACCGATGGATACTCCACTCGAGTCAACTGAGGGGTTAGATCGCGGTGTATCCTCGCTCGGGAGCCTGCTCATCCATGCCTCATCGTACTGCTCGCCACGTCATCGTCGCGGCGATCTCGGCCGCCGCCGTGACGTATGCCCAGACTACACCCACGTCAGGTTACGACGTGATCATCCGCGGCGGGACTGTCGTCGACGGCACGGGGCTCGCCCGCTACGCCGCCGACGTCGGGATCGTCCGCGGGTACATTGCGCGTGTCGGCAGCCTGGCCGGTCAGAAGGCCGCGACGGAGATCGACGCCACCGGCCTCTACGTCACGCCGGGTTTCGTCAACATCCACTCGCACGCGACGCCGGAAGGGCTGCCGCGCGCGGAGAACATGCTCGTGCAGGGGGTCACGACCGAGGTGCTGAACGCGGACGGTAGTGGCGGCACCGATCTGGACGCGCAGCTGCACCGCCTGCGGGTGGCCGGCCTCGCCGTGAACGTGGGCGCCAACATCGGATTCAACGCCGTCTGGGCATCGGTCATGGGCCCGGCCGATAAACGGCCGGCGCCCGACGACGTTGAGAAGATGCGCGAGATGATCCGGCGTGGCCTGGAACAAGGCGCCTACGGGGTCTCGGCGGGACTGGACTACAAGCCCGGCTACTATGCCACCGCCGAGGAGGTGGGACGCGTGATCGACGTGGCCAGGCCATGGCGAACGAACTTCCCGAACCACGATCGGCTCACTCCGGAGTCGGGGTACAGCTCGCGTGTCGGCGTCGCCGAGACCATTGGGATTGGCGGCCGATCAGGACTCGTGCCGGTGGTCACGCACATGAAAGCGCAGGGGCGCGAGCAGGGCACCGCGCCAGCGTTGCTGCAGATGATGGACGAGGCGACGGCGAAGGGCACCTACGTCGCGGCCGACGTCTACCCGTATCTGGCGGGGCAGAGCGGCCTGGCCGCGTTGATCATTCCCGGATGGGCGCTCGATGGCGGGCGCGAGGCGATGCTGAAGCGCTTTGCCAACCCCGAAGAGCGGGCGCGGATCATCAAGGACGCCGAGGAGGCCATGGCGGCGCGCTTCGGCGGGCCGCAAGGCGTCTACGCCACGGGTCACAAGAAGGAGCTGCTGGACGCCATGAAGGAGTTCGGCGTGACCTCGCCGGGCGAGGCGTTGCTGCGCCTGCTCGATCAGGCCGATGGCGGCGCGATCCTCCGCTTTGGCGCCGAGAGCGATCTGGTCGCGATCCTCAAGCATCCGAATGCGTCGGTGGCGTGCGATTGTGGAGCGGTTGCTGGCGACGCCACGCATCCGCGCTACTACGGCAGTTTCCCGCGGGTGCTTGGTCGTTACGTGCGGGAACAGCAGGTGCTCACCTGGGAAGATGGGATCCGCAAGATGACGGGTCTGCCCGCGGCCACGATCGGTCTCGTCAACCGCGGGCTCCTCGCGCCCGGCATGGTGGCCGACGTCGCCATCTTCGACCCGAACAGCATCGTCGATCGCGCGACTTTCGACGCGCCCACCGCGAGGCCAGTCGGCATGCGGCATGTCCTCGTCAATGGCAAGCTGGCGCTCAAGGACGGTGCGGTGACTGGAGAGAAGGCAGGTGCGGTCCTGCTGCGCGGTCCCCACGAGCCCAGCCGGCCGACGAGCGTCACGATCGCGCGCAAAGTGTCGGGCCGCGCCCAGGCCTCGGAGGTCGACGTCAACGTGAGCGTCGCGCAGAGTCCGGCACAGCGCGTGCCGCGGGGCCGCCTCAGACTGATGGACCGGACCTCGAAGACCACGTTCGAGATGACCGAACTCGGGGCGCTGCAGGTGACGCGGGGTTGGGCGGCGGTGACCGGCCGCGGCCGGATCGGTCCCGACGAACGGGCGATGACCGTGATCATAGAACAGGCCGATCCGCTGGACGAGAGGACGTCCACGAACATTACCGTGCTGGGAGAGGACGGGTTTCAACTGAACCGCATCGTCCCGAAGAATAGCCTTCGCGTATCCCCCCGCTGAGCGCCGGACCCCATGCTAGTCAACTGCGTTGCCTACGAGAACGGCGAGAAGGTCGCGGACCTTCCGCTGGCGGACATCAGGGGCTACCTGAAGGGCCCGGGCTCGTTCGTCTGGGTCGCGCTGAAAGACCCCGATGAGGCGGAGCTCCAGCAGGTCGAGGAGAAGTTCAGCTTGCACGAGCTCGCCGTCGAGGACGCTCGTCACGGCCACCAGCGGCCGAAGCTCGAAGAGTACGGCTCCTCTTTGTTCCTCGTCCTGCACGTCGTCGAGCGGAGTGGCGACGAGCTCACGCAAGGCGAGGTGGCCATCTTCGTCGGCCCTGGCTACATCGTGACGGTCCGGCGCAATACCACGCTCGGGTTCGCCGACGTGCGGCGCCGCTGTGAACTGGAACCGGAGCTGCTTCGTCACGGCCCCGCCTACGTGCTCTACGCGCTGATGGACGCGGTCGTGGATCGCTACTTCCCGGTGCTCGAGGACCTCGCCGAGGAGGCGGAGAACATCGAGGAGCGAATCTTCAGCGGCCACAACACGCGCGCGCAGATCGAGGCGCTCTATGGCCTACGCCGCAAGCTGGTGCTGCTCGACCGGGCCACTGGCCCGTTGCTCGAGGTGACCGGCAAGCTCCACGGCGGCCGGGTGCCCCCCATCTGTTCCGGGCTGCACGATTACTTTCGAGACGTCTACGATCACTTGATCCGCTTGAAGCAGTCGATCGAGAACCTGCGGGAAATGGCGACGACCGTGATGTCGGTGAACCTGTCGCTCATCACCATCAACGAGAACGAGGTCACCAAGCGCCTCGCGTCCTACGCGGCGCTCGTCGCCGTGCCCACGATGATCGCGGGCGTCTATGGCATGAACTTCGCCAACATGCCGGAGCTGGGGTGGCGGTGGGGGTATCCCACTGCTCTCGGGTCCATGGTGATCATCGATCTCTATCTCATCTACCGCTTCAGAAAGGCCGGATGGTTCTGACGATTCGACCCGCGGACGTTACGGATCATGAGGCCATCTGGCGGATCTTCCACGACGTCGTGGCCGCTGCCGATACCTATGCCTATCCCGCGGAGACCACCCGAGACGAGGCGCTGTCGTTGTGGTTCCCCTGTGGGGGATGGACCTTCGTCGCCGAAATGGACGGCGCCGTGGTGGGGACCTACGTGATGAAGGTCAATCAGCCTGGACAAGGCAGCCATGTGGCGAACTGCGGTTACATGGTCGACCGCGCCGCCTCGGGACGGGGCGTCGGCGAGGCGCTCTGCCGTCACTCACTCGCGGAGGCAAGCCGCCTCGGTTTTCGTGCCATGCAGTTCAACTTCGTCGTCTCCACCAATACTCGGGCTGTCGCGTTGTGGCAGCGGTGCGGCTTTGCGATCGTCGGCACGCTTCCCGAGGCGTTTCGCCATCCGAGGCGTGGCCTGGTCGATGCCTACGTCATGTATCGACGACTGGACGGCGCCGATTGAAGGCCGCACCGGCCTGCCGACGCGTCGGCCTGGCGATGGGGCTCACGGTGATACTCGGCGTCCACGCCTCGACCGCCGAGCTGAAGCCGGCGACCGTGGCGGCCTTCGAGCGCTACGTCCGCGCCACGGAAGCCCGCGTCGCGGGCGAAGTGGCGGACGAGCGGCGCTTCCTCTACGTGGATACGTTGGGCGAGACGACCCGTGCGCGGCTGGCGGAGCTTGCGGCCGGCCGGCTGGTCATCGAACGCCTGCGCACCCTCGAGAAAGGCGAGCCCATCGAAGCGCCGGACGGGCTCATCCATCATTGGTTAGGGGTGGTATTCGTGCCGGGCGGAACGGCGGCGGCCGCGGTGGACCTGCTCAGAGACTACGACCGGCACGCCGCCATCTACCGGCCGGCGATCGAGCGATCCCGATTGCTCGAGCAGAGCGGTGACACGTACCAGATCTTCCTGCGTTTTTTCATGAAGAAGGTGATCGCTGTCACCGTGAACAGCGAGCACACGGCGCGCTTCACTCGAATCGATTCGCGCCGCACGTACAGCCGGGTTGTCAGCACGCGTGTGCAGGAAGTCGAGCACCCCGGGACGCCGTCCGAGCAGGAGCTGCCAGTCGGAAACGACAGCGGCTACCTCTGGCGAATCAACAGCTACTGGCGATTCCTCGAGCGAGATGGCGGCGTCTACCTCCAATGTGAATCCATTTCCCTGACGCGGGCCATCCCGTTCGGCCTCGGGTGGGCGGTGGGCCCATTCGTCACCAGCATCCCGCGCGAGTCGCTCACCTTCACGCTAGAGACGACGAGGAGTGTCCTCGCGAAAAAGTGAGACCCCAAGACCTCACCTCAAGGCCTCAAGACCTCAAGACCTCAGGACCTCAAGACCTCAGGACCTCAAGACCTCAGGACCTCAAGACCTCAGGACCCCCGATAGACCGCCAACGTGCCTTCGACGAGCTTGTCTACCCCGAACTGTTCCGCCACGCGGGCCTGGGCGGCGTGGCCGTATTGACTGCGCACCGCCGGGTCCTTCAGCAGCCGCACAATCGCCTGCGCGAGCGGTGCCGGCTCGCCCGGCGGCACCAGCAGCCCGGTCTCGCGGTGCACCACGGCTTCGGGAATGCCGCCCGCGCGCGTCGCGACCACGGCCAGACCCATCGCCATCGCGTCGAGGACCGCCGATCCGAGGCCCTCTGTGACCGAGCTCATCACGAAGAGGTCGGCCGATTTCATCAGCAAGAGCACATCCTCGCGGAAGCCCGGCATCCGCACGGCTCGTTCCAGGTGCAGCTCCTTGACCTGCTTCTCGAGCGGAACCCGCAGCTCGCCCTCCCCGAGGATCACGAGGTGCACGTCCGCCATCTCGCGCATCACCAGCGGCATCGCGTCGAGCAGGTGCTTCTGGCCTTTGTGACCGACGAGTGCCCCGACGTTGACGATGACCGGTACGCCGTGGGGGAGCCAGTACTCCACGTGCAGGTCGAGTGAGGGCAGCCGCTGGACCCGGCCGACGTCGATCCCGTCGTGGACGACGGTCACCTGGCTGGCTGGAACCCCGTCGTCCACGAGGATGTTGCGAATGGCGCCGGACGCGGCAATGAACCGCGTCACCTGCCGGTACTTCCAGCGTGAGAACGAGTTGCTGCTCAGATGAAAATCGACGCGGCGCGAGGCCACCAGCGGAGGCGCCGGTGACAGGGCACCGAAGGAGAGTGCGGTGCCCGCCATCGCGACGGCGTGCGGATCATGCGCGTGCACCACGTCGGGGGCGTACTGCCGCAGCACCCGCGAGAGCTTCCACGCAGCGGCCAGGTCGATCTCGTTGCGCGGGGCGAGGCCGACCAGGTCCACGCCCTCTGCCGCGCGCGCGTACAGCTCCCCCTGCGGATGCGCGACGAGCACCGTCCGGTGCCCGCGCTCGCGCAGTCCAAGGACGGTCAGGAGGGTCTGTTGCTGTCCGCCTCGCCAGATGCGGGCCGTGTCGATGTGGAGGCTGAACACAGTTCCCAGAGCTTGGCGAGCTTGAGGCCGACGTAGCGAGCGTTCATCGCCGAGACGATGAGGCCGGGCACGCCATCACGGAAGCCGCCGCGCAGGAAGTAGTTGCGGAAGAACGCCGCCGGGGGATGCAGCGCCAGGTCCCACCAGCCCGCGCAACGGCCGTCTTCGTACATCTGCCGCGCCGCCAGCGTGGAGTAGCGATCCATCGTCAACACATGGTGGGAGAGATCGCGGTACGCGTAGTGTAGGAGCTCGCCCTGCAGGCGCTCGACCGGGCCGTCCGCCCGCACCGACTCGTGGACGAGGCGACCCGACCAGCGTGCGCGCCGCCGGTCGTAGAGGCGCAGCTGGTAGTCGGGATACCAGTCGGTCGAGCGCAACCAGTGCCCGAGGTGGAAGGTGACCCTCGGAACGCGAAACCCTGCCACCCTCGGTACGTCCGCGCCGTCGCGTCGCGCCCAGGCACGAATCTCGTCGGCAAGCGGTGTCGACACCCGTTCGTCCGCGTCGAGCGAGAAGACCCAGTCATTGGCGGCCTGCTCGGCCGCGAAGTTCTTCTGCGCGACATAGCCCGCCCACGGCCGGACGATCACCTTGTCGGTGAACCGGCGCGCCCTGCTCACGGTGTCATCGGTGCTCTGACTGTCGACGACGATGATCTCGTCGGCAAA
>DATLLC010000133.1:0-5065 GCA_035538015.1 Vicinamibacterales bacterium | reverse complement strand
CCAACATCCACGCCGGCGAGGTGGAGGGCAAGGAGGCGGCGCTGGCCGTGGTGCGCGACCTCGCCCGCGGGCAGCACGCCAGCTGGCTGGACGCGATGGTGCTGCTGGTGAACCCCATCTCCGCGTGATGCACAGGCGCCTGGACGTGCGCCGGTCCGAGCCGATGTGGGAAGAAGCCGCATTCGAAACGATCGAGACCGAGCGCGTGCCCACGGCCTACTTCCTGCCGGCCGAAGAGAAGCTCGCGATCGAGCGCCTCCGTGCGCACGGGATCGTTCTGGAGCGCATGGAACGGACAGCCACGCTGGCCCTCAAAGAGTTCCGGATTGCCGCAACCGAGACCACGGCCCAGGTGTCCGAGAACCATCAGGAGCGGACGGTGACCGGCCAGTACGTGGCGCTCGAGCGCGAAGTGCCCGTCGGGTCCTATCGCGTGCCCATGAACCAGCGCCTGGCACGGCTGGCTTTCCATCTGCTCGAACCCCGTTCCAGCGATGGGCTGCTCACCTGGAACGTCCTCGATGAGGCGATCAAACGGTCGACATACCCCATCCATCGCACCCGCGATTGACCGTCATCAGTGGCGCCGCGCCCCGTCAGGGGCCCCGCCAACGCATGCGGATGTAGAATCGCATCCATGATCACCGTGAACGCCAGGGCGATGACGCGCGGCCGCGCGGTCGTGGCTCTTGCCATGGTCGCGGTCACCGGCATCGCGTGCGCCTCCACTTCGACGACCACCCCGGCTGGTCAGGAGCCCGCGCGCCCGCCCGCTACGACGGCCCAGAAACCTGCGGCCCCCGCACCCGCGGGCACGACGGCGGCGGCGCCGGCCGGTGGTGCGAGCGCGCCCGCCGCGAAGGTTCCGACGATCACGGCCGCCGACGGCACGAAGATCGCCTACGAGGTGAGCGGCTCCGGACCGGCGCTGGTGCTCCTGCACGGTGGCGGACAGACACGACAGTCGTGGGCAGAGCGCGGCTACGTCGATCGGCTCATCAAGAAGTTCACCGTCATCCGAATGGATTTCCGCGGCAGCGGTGACAGCGGCCGGCCCGACACCGCCGCCGGGTACGCCCTCGATCCGGTGCTGGCCGACATCCTGGCCGTCGCCGATGCCGCCGGGGCCAAGCGCTTTCACCTGTGGGGCTTCGGACACGGGGCGAGCATCGGCCGCTATCTCGCGGTGCGCTCCGACCGGGTGATCTCGGCCGTGCTGGTGGGCGCCGACATGGGACCGACGATCTCCGGCCCAGTGAAGGAAGCGGTTCTGGCGATGCGCGCGAAGTGGCAGCCCCTGCTCGACCAGCAGAAGGCCGGTACGTTCGACGTCAAGAAGCTGTCGATCGGCGATCGCGACGCGTGGGAACATGGGGTCGCGGTATCGGCGGTCGCGCTCGGCGCGTTGGCCGACTATCCGCCCGTCCAACCCTCCGACATCAAGGCGTCAACGCTGTGGCTGATCGGCGCGGCCGACGCCAGCGGCATGGAGAACGTCAAGCAGTTCGAGGGCAAGCTGACCGGCACCAAGGTGACGTTCAAGGCGCTGAGCGGTCTGAGCTACTCGGACAGCTTCGCGCGGATCGATCCGGTCCTGGCGGAGGTGGAGCCGTTCCTGGCGAGCACCGCCACGCCGGCGTCTTGACCCTCGGCTCGCTTCAGTGGTGATGCCAACCACTCGCTGATCCGATGGAGACCAGCGCATCTGGATGGGAGTTGGGGCTGATCGCCGCCTCGATTCCAGTAAGCTGTCGGCTCGACCCGTGCGCTTAGACGCACCCGTGAGCAGCCCCACGGCCGCTCCCCGTCCTGTCGCGGTGAACACGCCCCGCCAGATCCTGTTCGCCAGCCTGATCGGCACGGCGATCGAGTTTTTTGACTTCTACATCTACGCCACGGCCGCCGTCCTCGTTTTCCCGGCGCTGTTCTTCCCCTCGTCGGATCCCGCAACCGCCACGCTGGCGTCACTGGCGACCTTCGGCATCGCCTTCCTCGCCCGGCCGGTGGGATCGGCGCTCTTCGGACATTTCGGAGACCGTGTCGGCCGCAAGGCGACGCTGGTCGCGGCGCTCCTGACGATGGGCGTCTCGACAGTGGCGATCGGGTTGCTGCCCTCGTACGAGGCTATTGGGGTAGCGGCCCCGGCGCTGCTTGCACTGTGCCGCTTCGGTCAGGGCCTGGGGCTCGGCGGCGAATGGGGCGGCGCGGTGCTGCTGGCCACCGAGAGCGCGCCGGCCGGCAAACGCGCGTGGTATGGCATGTTCCCCCAGCTCGGCGCGCCGGTTGGCTTCTTCGGTTCGGGCGCGACCTTCCTGATCCTCTCGCGAGCGCTCGACGATCGACAGTTCCTCGAGTGGGGCTGGAGGGTCCCCTTCCTGGCGAGCGCCGTGCTCGTACTCCTCGGACTCTACGTGCGCCTGTCGATTCGCGAGACGCCGGTGTTCCAGAGGGCCGTAGAGCGGCACGAGCGCGTGCGGGTACCGATGCTCCACGTGCTTCGGTCGCACCGCGGCCCGCTCGTGATCGGCACCCTCATCTCGCTGTCGGTGTTCGTGAACTTCTATCTGATGACGGTGTTCTCTCTGTCGTGGGGAACGGCCCGGCTCGGGTACACCCGCGAGCAGTTCCTGCTCATCCAGCTCTTCGGCGTGCTGTTCTTCGGCCTGGCGACGCCATGGTCGGCAATCCTCGCCGCCTCGGGCCGGCGTCGCATGCTGATGGCAGTGAACGTCGGGACGTTCGCCTTCGGTCTGCTGTTCGCGCCGTTGTTCGAGGCCGGGACGGCCGGCGCCACTGCGGGCATGGCGCTGGGCATGTCGTTCATGGGGCTGGCCTACGGGCCGCTGGGGACGGTGCTGGCGGAGTTGTTCCCAACGGCCGTTCGCTACACCGGCAGCTCGCTCACTTACAATCTGGCGGGGATCTTCGGGGCGTCGCTGGCGCCGTATGCGGCCACCTGGCTCGCGTCCAACGTCGGCTTGCGGTTCGTCGGCTACTACCTGTGTCTGGCGACGTTGTTTTCGCTGGTGGGACTGTGGCTGAGCCGCGAGACGCGCGACGACACGCTCTGAGCCACGTGAACTCCTCGGATGAGCGACCCACATGGCGCTGACAGCCACCGTCTACAACCTCGACGTCGAGCTCGCTGACGTGGACCGCGGTGTCTACGAGTCGCTCACGCTCCGAGTGGCGCGGGAGCCGTCGGAGACCGCCGAATACATGCTGACGCGTGTGCTCGCGTACTGCCTCGAGTACACCGAGGGCATCGCGCTGACCGGCGGGGTCGCGTCCGGCGACGAGCCCGCGGTGGTCGTGCGCGATCTCACCGGCCGGCTGACGGCATGGATCGAGGTCGGCATGCCCGACGCGGCACGCGTGCACCGGGGCAGCAAGATGGCCGGCCGCGTCGCCGTCTACACGCACCGCGACCCCGGGCAGCTCCTGGCGAAGTGGTCGGGTGAGCGCATTCACAACGTGAAGGACATCCCGGTCTTCGCGTTCGACCGCGGCCTGATCGAGGCGACCGCCGCGCGCCTCGAGCGGCGGTCGACCCTCTCGCTGTCAATCACGGAGCGGGAGGTCTACCTCGAACTGGAGGGGTGGACGTGCGTGCTGGTGATGACGGAACACCGTGCGTCATGATCGTCCGGCGCAGACCCAGGGTCCTCCCGACCGGTCGATGTGATGAGGTCGCCGGTTTGATATCAGCCATGTTGACGAGGCGAGTATGACGAGACACGTCCTGGGAGCGTTGTTGGTGTTCGGGGTGCTCGCGATGATCGGCCCTGAGGCGGTGGAGCAGGAGGATACGGCGATCCGGCCCTTCACCATCAATGTCCCCGACGCGGTGCTGGCCGATCTGAAGGCGCGGCTGAGGAACCCGCGGCTTCCCCTTCCGCTGCAAGGCGACGGCTGGAGTCTCGGTACCGACGTCAAGTACCTGCGGGAGCTGGTGGAGTATTGGCGCGACCGCTTCGACTGGCGGGCCCAGGAGCGGCGCCTGAATGCGATGGAGCAGTTCACCACCTCCATCGACGGCCTCACCATTCACTTCGTGCACCGGCGCTCGAAGCACCCGAACGCCTTCCCGTTGCTCGTCACGCATGGCTGGCCGGGGTCGATCGCGGAGTTCACGAAGATCATCGGACCGCTCACCGATCCGCCGGCGCACGGTGGACGGGCCGGGGATGCGTTCGACGTCGTGATGCCCTCGATTCCAGGCTTCGGCTTCTCGGACAAGCCGCGGGAGCCCGGGTGGGACCCGGCTCGGATTGCGGCGCTCGAGTCGAAGCTGATGGCCCGGCTGGGCTACGGCCGCTACGGCGCCCAGGGCGGCGATTGGGGCTCGATTATCAGCACGCAGGTGGCCCTGGTCGATCCCGCGCACGTCGCCGGGCTGCACCTGAACATGTGCTTTGGCGGCGCGCCAACAGGCGGGGACCCCAATGAGGGGTTGACGCCGGCGGAACTCGAACGGCTCAAGGCACGACAGGCCTTCCAGGCCGAGGAGACCGGTTACCAGCAGATTCAGGGCACCAAGCCGCAAACGATTGGCATTGCGTTGAACGACTCGCCGGTGGGCTTGGCCGCGTGGATCGTGGAGAAGTTCCGCACGTGGTGCGACTGCGACGGGAACCCGGACACGATATTCACGAAAGACGAGCTCCTGACGAACATCACGCTCTACTGGGTGACGCAGACGGCGGCGTCCTCGGCCCGCATCTATTACGAGAGTCGTCATCCGTTGGCGCCCGCGCCACCCAGGCGGGTGGAAACACCGACGGCCTGTGCCGATTTCCCCAGGGAGATCATCTGGTCGCCCCGCCGCTGGCTCGAGCCCAGGTTCAACATCACGCGCTGGACCGAGATGCCGCGCGGCGGACATTTCGCGGCGATGGAGCAGCCGCAGCTGCTGGTCGACGACGTCCGGGCGTTCTTCCGCGATTTGCGCTGAGAGCCGTGCGATTGTCTCGCAGTCAATTCGACGCTCGCGTGAGGTCCGCCGACGTGTAGCCCGTGCCGCCGCCAGACGGGTGGCTTCGGAGCGCCTCTCGGGGCGCGGTTC
>DATLLC010000132.1:0-2008 GCA_035538015.1 Vicinamibacterales bacterium | reverse complement strand
GCGTTCCTCCCACGAGCGCCGCACGTTCGCGCATGGCGACCAGCCCGAGGCCGCGGCGCGACTCACCGGGCGGAAACCCGCGCCCGTGATCCTCGACCTCCAGCTCCAGCAGCTGTCCGCTCGATCGCAGCCTCACCGTGGCGTGCTGGGAGCCCGAGTGCCGGGCGACATTGGCCAGCGACTCCTGAAGCACGCGGTAGACGTGAATAGCGGCCTGATCGTCGAGGCGCACGGGGTCACCGGTTCGCTCGTACGCCACCTCGACGCCCGACTGCCGTTCGAAGGTCGAGAGGTACCACTCGATCGTGCTCTCGAGGCCGAGCTCCTCGAGAATCCCCGGATGCAGCGACTGGGACAGTCCGCGCACGTTGTCCAGCGCGGTCTGCGCGACCTCGCCGATCTCGCGCAGATCGGAACGCAGGGGCGAATCCTCCGGCACCCGCTTGCTGACACGGCCCAGCATCGTCCCCATCGCCGTCAAGACCTGGCCGAACTCGTCGTGAAGCTCCCGTGAGATCTCTCGCAGTGTCGCCTCGCGGGTGGCGATCAGCGTCTGCGCCACGGTGCGCCGCTCCTCGGAGACGAGCTCGAGCTCGGCGAACACGCGCCGGTTCGAGCGGATGAAGTACAGGCTTGTGATGGTAATCGCCAGGAGCGCGGCGGCAAGGAACCAGTACACCCGGGCCTGGACCTCTCCGTAGATCTCCTGCACCTGCCGGGCGACTTCGGCTTCGGCCTGGTTGTTCTCGACGAACAGCCGCGCGACGGCCGTGCTGAGCGACGCGTGCCTCGGCTGCAGCGTCAGACGAATCTGATCGCGTGCCTCCTGTTCGTGCCCCTCACGCGCAAGGGCGAACATGCGATCGGCTGCATCCCAGAACTGCTGGACTGACTGCACCACGAACTCTGTCTGCTCAGGCGAGCGCGGGGCGACGCCCACTGCCTCCTGCTCCTTCAAGGCGTCGGCCAGATCGGTCCGGATGCGATCGAACTGCGCGAAGTAGGCCACGACCGGGTACGGCTCGCCCCGGTCCAGGACGTCCCGCATCGACAGCGCCAGCTGATTCAGGTCGTTCTGGATGCGCAGGAGCTGCAAGGACTCGCGGCGGTTCCGGTCGGTCAGGTCCGTCTGCAGCCGCCGCAAGCCGTTGATCTGGCCGGTGATCGACCACGTATACGCCACGACCACGGCGAGGCTGAGCATCAGCCCGACGAGCAGCGCGACGGTCGGAGAGCGGTGCGCTGCGCGGCTCTGGCTCGACATCTGGGGGCCGATTATAGCGACGGGTCGTGAGGCGGTATGATGGCGGCTCTTCCGGCTGACGCCGTAGAGGTAAAGAAGATGAGCGACATCACGAGACGCGAGACCCTGAGACTCGGACTGAGCGCGGCTGCGGGGCTGGCGCTTGTCCCGGAATGGGCGCTACCGGCACTGGCACAGGGCGAGGTGGATGTGCCGTTCACCGACTTCCCCGCCAACTTCTCCACCGGTCCGGCGGATGGCGCGAGGCGGACCATCGACCTTCGCAAGATCGATGGCCTGATTACGCCGACCGATCAGTTCTTCTTCATCCAGCACTACGACAAGCCACAGGTTGACGGGGCGTCGTATCGATTGAAGCTGACCGGCCTCGTCTCGAAGCCGGTGGAGCTCTCGCTCGCCGACCTGCAGTCGATGAAGCCGGTGGACGTGGTCAACGGCTACGAGTGTTCCGGGAACAGCCCGCGCGGCATGCAGGGCCTCTCATCGTGCGGACGGTTCACCGGCGTGCGGCTGCGCGACGTGCTGCGGCGCGTCGGCGTGGGCGACACGGCCCGCGAAGTCGTCTTCTTCGGCGCCGACAAGGGTCCAGAGGAGGTCGTCTTCCGGACGACCACGCTGAAAGTGCAGCAGCAGTTTGGCCGGAGCATCACCGTCGAAAACGCGATGAAGCCCGAGCCGATTCTTGCCTGGGCGCTCAACGGCAAGCCGCTCGATCGCGATCACGGGTTCCCGCTGCGCGTGATC
>DATLLC010000131.1:0-12258 GCA_035538015.1 Vicinamibacterales bacterium | reverse complement strand
GTCGTTGGATCCGCCCCTCATCTGACATGGTCTGCCGCAACGCAAGCCAGGCCAATCGAAGCAACACCACTACAAGCGGAAGGAACGCTCATGGCCACGACCATCGCCACCGACGATGACGCCCCCGAGCACGACGAAGTCCTCGGAACCGAGGGGGCTGCCGCCTACCTGGCGATCAGCCTGCCCACCTTGATGGATCTCATCCGGAGTGGCCAGCTCAAGGCCGCTCGCGTCGGCAGGCAGTGGCGGATCCGGCGCAGCTGGATCGACGCTTTCCTCGAGAATGCCGCTGCCGCAGTCTGATCCACCTCCACCCCGTAAACGGCGAACGGCGCCGGTGTTCCAGCACCTGCGCCGCTCATGTTCGCCACCCCTCCAAGGAAGGCACCACCAGAATGACACACACCAACTCCGCCGTCCATGACGGCGCGATCGACGCGCCGACGTTCCAGACCACGGCGCGCCTGGACTACCTCCGCGCCGTGGCGTCGGGTAGCCGCTCCGCGGAGGAGCTCGATGCCCTCCGCGAGGAGGCCGCCGAGGCCGACAGGGTGATCGCGGAGCTGAACCGACGCGCCCCCGCCGAACCGTGGCACCCGCTGTCACCGACCACGCGCGAGGCGTGGCTGCCGTACATCCCCGAGCACATCGACCACACCGTCAGCGCTGCATCTGGCGGGCACTGTGAGTGCCCTACGATTGCGGGCATCGTGCTACACATCGCGGAGTGCGCCCAAGGCGTCGCTGGACGGGCGCAGCCCTTCGCGCCGGATCTTTGCGCTGAGTACGACCTCGTTCCTAACGGGCTCATCGACGCGGCCGAACTCGCCGCCGCGTTGCGCGGTATCTCGGTAGAGGGCCTTTGCGACGCCCTGGAGCTCGAGGCCGAGGACAGCGCTTACACCGCCGCGATCGCTCTCGGCCGCACGCCGGAGGAACTCGCCGCCCGCCGTGCGAACGCCGCGGCCTACATCGATGTCCCCGCCGTCCGCGACGAGTTCGATCGGGACCAGTCCGAGCTCGAGGCTGCTGAAACCGAGGCCGAGGAGCTCTTCGAGGAGCTCGAGGCGCGCATGCCGGCCGCGGTCTACGACCGCATGTTCACGAAGCTCGACGTCGATGATCCTGAGGCCCTGATGAACCGGCTGCGTGCCGAAGTCGCGGCGCTGCCGGCCGTCGCCAGCACTGCGTCGGTTCCGCCGGCGCCGTTCACGGTGCCGCCCGCGCCCGGTGCCGCTGCGGGCGCCCCGCTTCCGCCAGTGGCCCCGGCCGGGCCGCTGTCACCCGAGCAGCAGGTCATCGCGGATGCCAGGGCCGCGCGGAGGACGGAGGAGACAGAGCTGCTCACGACGCTCGCCCCGTACCTCGTAATGGTGCCGCTCGAAGAGCACCAGATCGCGTTGCCCGCCCTGATGTCCATGACCCGCGCCAACCGCGCCGAGGCAGTTGAGGCGGCCAAGAGTGGACTCCTCACGCGGCGCGGGATCAAGCTGGCGGAACTCGCGCCCGGCTCGCGCAACGAACGCAGCGCCTGGGAGCGACTGCGCGAGCCCGAGGTGTCTGGCGAGCGGTTCGTCCATGGTGACTCGTTCATCCACGACATCCCGGACACGACGCCGGCCGTCTGGGGCCAGGGCGCCGATGTCCTGTGGGCGGAGGGCGAGGACTTGATCGTCGCCGGCCCGCAGGGCGTCGGCAAGTCGACGATGGCAGGACTCCTGGTGCAGGCGATGATCGAGGGCGGTGAAGTGCTCGGTTACCCCGTGAAGAAGGTCGACCGCGTCCTGTACCTGGCGATGGATCGGCCGCAGCAGATCGCACGCGCTCTCGCGAGACAGCTGAAGCACCTCGACCGCGACACCATCAAGCGCCACCTCGAGGTCTGGACGGGGCCGCCGCCGGAGGACTTGGCGAAGTTCCCGAACAAGCTGCTCGAGATGGCCCAGAAGGCCGGAGCCGAGGTGGTGGTCGTCGACTCGCTCAAGGACGCCGCCCTCGGCCTGTCGACGGATGAGACCGGCGCGGGTTGGAACCGCGCCCGGCAGACCCTGCTCGCGGCGGGCATCCAGCTCTTGACGCTGCACCACGACCGTAAGACCACTGACGTCGCCGCTGCTCGCGTCGAGAAGGTCTTCGGCAACATCTGGATCACCGCGGGTGCGGGGTCGATCATCCACCTCGAAGGCGAGCCGGGCGATCCGATCGTGCGCTTCAACCACGTGAAGAAGCCGGACACCGAAGTGGGGCCGTACACCCTCAGCGTCGATAACAAGGCGGGCACCATGGAGCTCTTCGAGGCGGTCGACCTGGTGGAGATGGCGCGTCAGCCCGGAGGTGTCACGGTGGCTGCGGCAGCGGCCGCGCTGTTCGAGGAGGAGAAGCCGAGCCGGGCGCAGAAGGAGAAGGCCAGGCGCAAGCTCGAGAAGCTGCGCGAACAGGGTCTCGTCACCACGGTCACCGTCGGGGGAGCGACCGCGTACGCCGCGGCAACGGGTCTCACGGTGGTGGAACCGCCGGGCGTATCCCCCGCGTAGAGGGTCACGCTAGGGGGCACGCGATAGATTTCGGCGGGTTTCTATCCGTGACCCCGCGTGACCTTCCGCGTGACCCTGTGACCTGCACTTTCCTAGAAAACGTGACGCTCCGTGACCCTTCGCGTGACGGGGTCACGCGAATCTCCCCCTCTAAAGGGGGAGATTCGTGACCCTGAGTCCGCGCGTGACCGAATGAGAGATGATGACGAACCTGACTGATCTAGTACGCGTGGCCGTCTACCGCGCCGCTGCGCTTCATCTCGCTTACCTCCACGGCGTCGATCAGCAGATCGCCGCCGACCACGCCGAGGCGCATCTGCTCGGCCGCCGCCCTACCGTGCTTGCGCTGGACGCGCCGCAGTTCGCCCGACAGCGGTGGCCAGAGATCGAGGCCCTCGCCGAGCTGTGCGCCCTCGACTTGGACCCCGCCGCGTGGGCCGACGACTTCGATGGCGACGTTGAGATGGCGGCGGGCGCTGCTGTCGCTGGTGCTGCGACAACGCTCGGCCGTGCTCGCTGAGCCGCGACCGGAGGTCCGCGCCCACCGCCGACGCTGAGGCAGGATGCCGGAGCGTCGAGTCGACCTCGCCACACCCAGCCTCCCATCGCCGCTCGCCGCACGACGCTGTCGTATCCTGAGTGTGTACAGGCGGGCCCTTCTGATGCACAGGTTGTGCACAGATCTATCCACAGGGAGGTGGGATCGTGGCGCACATCTATGACGTCGCTCGGTACATCCTGCAGCGCTCGGGTGGATCGATGTCGGCTATGAAGCTCCAGAAGCTCTGCTACTACTCGCAGGCGTGGAGCCTTGTCTTCGACGGTGAGAAGCTGTTCGACGACTCCATCCAGGCGTGGGCAAATGGCCCGGTCGTGCGCTCTCTGTACGCGCAGCATCGCGGGCAGTTCACGGTCGATTCGACCAGCTTCCCGGCGAAGTCGCGCCTGACCGATGGCGAGACCGCCACGATCGACGCAGTACTGAACTCGTACGGCGGCCTGACCGCCACTCAGCTCAGTAACCTCACCCATAACGAGGAACCGTGGCTCGAGGCTCGGCGAGGCGTCCCTGCAGGTGCACGGAGCGAGGCCGAGATCTCGCCTGCCACGATGCTTGAGTTCTACCAGCGGCAGCACGACGCTGCGGTTGACGCGCAACGCTGACGTGGCGAAGAAGCCCGGCCTCCCGAAGCACCTCCAGGCGCCAGCACTCCCCAAGTACGTTCCAAAGCCGAAGGTGTTCACGGTTACGGCTAGTCCCGACCTTCTCCGCGTCCGTTTCGGTCACGTCGACGTGGGTGGGCCATGGTGCCTGACCGCGATAACGGCCGAGCACCATGCGGATCTGCTCAAGCGTGTGCGTGCGTTCGAGCAGATGAGCTGCTCAGCCGTGTTCGCACCCGGGAGCGATGAAGGCAAGGTGTATGAGGTCGAGAAGATCCCGAACACTGAAGCAACCAAACGGCTCAACGAGCTCGAGTACGACGACCAAACCGAGATCGCTCGGTTACGGATCTCCGGACAGCGGCGCCTCTACGGCTTCCTCCCGGACGGTGGACCGGACTTCTATGTGCTCTGGTGGGATCCTCTGCATGAGGTGTGGCCGTCGGTGAAGAAGCACACGTAGCTTCGATCAGCCCCGCTGTCTGTTCCACCTGTCGCTGCTCGAGTCCGCCGACGCCGAGCTCGAGGATCTCGCGTGCCGCCCGCAACGACGCCTCGTCCGGCGGGTACGAGGCCGCCTGCTCCGCGGCCCGGATCCCTGCCGCGGTTACCTCACGTGCTGTCTTCTGCCTGCTGGATAAGCGTTCGGTGACACCGCTGAATCGGCGCGATGCCCCTGCATCAGTCTGAAGAGGGCGACCGCTATTCCGGAGCGAGGTGTACGCCTCGGGCATGGTCAACAACCTGTCGGAGTCGCTGGATTCCGTGCCGTGACGGTAGACCCTGATGTGGCCTACATAGAGAGGTCTGAACTGGTGCCGATGTAGCACGGCACCGGCAGGTGCATCGCGGCCAACTCCTAGTCGTTCGGCCAGCACTCCTTGAGCGCCCGGCCCCAGTCGATCGCTGCGCGTCGGAATCATGGCTCTGGTTCCGGTGCGCTCACGCGGCACACGATCCAGCTGTCGACGCCGATGGCTTCCCGCCTCGGCGGTTTGGAGTCCCGACCACTGAGCCCTCCAAGCCGGAGGGCCTCACGGGTGACGACTCATCGTCGGCGATGGATGGGCTGGCGTGCGGCGTCGAAGGGCGTGTTCGTCGCTGCGCGAATCCAGTAGTCCGGTCTGTCCGGTGTGATACATATCAACCAGAAGATCCCCTTCTGGCGGAACGAAGGACGGCGCGCCCATGAATCCCGCGGCACAGGACAGTTCAGCGTCCGATGTTTCTCTGGTCGCTCTTGCTGGCCGCACGCCCCGATACCGTCCGTTCCTGTTTACAAAGCGGGCTGAGCGAGACGCGTTGAACGATCTGGATGCGGCGACACTCGCAGGGGTCACGCCGGTCTTCGTGGTCACGCCGCGAGATCTCGACTTCGACACAGGCAACTACAAGAAGCCGTTCGATGCGCACTTGGCAGCGATCGCCGAGTTGATCAACCAGGTGAATACGGTTGACACCCTCTACCTGGACGTCAGCCTCGTCGAGCACGAGGGACCACTTGCCAACGGCATGTCCGCGATGGAAGCGGTTCTGAACGATCTGGCGCCGTCGCAGCGGACCGTGATCCCTCTGGTCGATGCTGATAGCTCTACGCAAACTCTGGCGGCCGCCGCGGCCGCGGCCAACAACGGAGTCGCTGTCCGACTCACCAGCGCGCACTGGCCGTCGGGCGTGCCACACGTGCTGTCGGCGATCCTGGCGACGCTCGGCGTCAGTGACATCGACGTCGACCTGATACTTGACTGCGGTGACGAGCTCGGCCATCTGGCAGTGCTCGCCGCGACAAGCGAGGTCGCTGCCATCGCCTCAGGTCGAACGTTCCGCTCCGTCACGTTTGCCGGTGCGGCATGGCCGAAGAATATGCCGGCGGGCGCCGCAAACCACGAGATCCCCCGCGATGACTTCGCTGCCTACGTAAACCTGGCGACGGCGTGTGCGTCGCGTGCGACCGCGGTACCGGACTACGCGGACTGGGCGGTCGCGCATCCTGATCCGAGTCTCGATGTTGACCCGCGCATCCTGAACATCGCCGCCACGATGCGTTATACCTGTGTCGACAAGTGGGTCCTCGGCAAAGGTGGCCTCTACAAGGGCAACGGCGGTAAGAGCAAAGGCGGTGCCGTGGTCAGGCCCATGCTGGTTGCGTTGACCGCCCACTCCGAATACCGGTCGGTTCTCTCGTGCGAAGCTGAGCGATGGATCGACGATGTCGTTGCCGGCCGAACAGGTCCTGGAAACCCCGGGATCTGGCGACGGTGGGCTCTGGTCCGGCATCTGACGTTGACCGTCAAGCAACTCTCCACGTAGTCCTTGCTTTGAGCCTCGACCTCACCATGCTCTGCAGTTCATGAGTGTCGACGGTCTGGACTAGCCGTTCCCAGACCGCTGACCGAGGCTTGCTCCGAACGCCACGGTCGGCGCCTCGTGCCGCCAACTCAGCGAGAGCCTCTTCCCGCCACAGGAGCTGCGCTAACGACAGCGGGTCGATATGTCGATTCCGACGCGCCCGACGGACAGGCTTGATCTGGACACCGCCGTCCGCATCCAAGCGAGCCACCCGAACACCCCACCAGCTGGGCACTATCCTGCGGGCCTCGGCAAGGTGGTTCTTCGCAACCACGATCTCGGCGTAGTCGAGGACCCGGGAGTAGAACTCCACCTGCTTAGGGAGCCGGCGGAGGGTGTCGCGTTCACTCTTGATCTCGAAGCCGGTCATTGCCCCGTTGATCACCGCGACATCAACACGGACCTCGCCACACAAACCCAACTCATCGACAAAGAGGGTGTCATCCTGCGCCTCGGCATGATCACGAAGGAGCGTCCCGTGCAGCGCTCTACGAACATCACAATCACGCACAGCGACACTGTAGTCCTCGGACTTCAGCTGTCTGCGCGGACACGCACCGATGGCGGAGAGCATCCGCCGCTGCGGCAAAGCCACCTAGTACGAGTGCAGCTGGATCCCTCGTGCGTCGTTGCTGCAGCTGTATCGCCAGCCGTTCTGTGCCTGAGCGCCGGCGGTCGGGGTCGAGCAGGTCCACCCGTCGCCGAATTGCCGGACGTTGGCGTTGCCGTGCTCCCCGTCGACCGGGATCGCCAGGTACTGCTCGACCGTCAGCCTCGCCTCACGGCAGGAGATGGAGCCCTGCACGATGGTGATCACCCGCGTTCCGGTCGCGGCCCCGCAGGCGGTCCCCGCCGGCACGGGCGTGGTGCCTTCGGTGTAGTGCTCGGATGGGCTTCCGCCGACCGGGACGGATGTTGTGGTAGCCGCGGCTGCGGGACGGACCGTGGTGGTAGCCATCGTGGACGACGCCGCTCCTGGGCTGGGCAGCACTGAAGACGTCGCGGAGGACGCAGCCGACGACTGTGGCGACGGGGTGGGCGCACTCGAGCTCTCGGTCGATCCGCAGCTGGCAATGAGCGAGGCGGCGGCGATTGCGGTGGCGAAAGATATCGTCTTCTTCACGAGACGGGACCGTAGCAGCGTTCGGCGAAGTCGGCCGGGGTGCGTTGCCGCTCGCCTTATTCATCATCCTCACCCCGCACATCTCTAAGCGCGCTGTGCCAATCGATGTCGCCGTCGTCCAGACGAATTCGAACTCCGCACGGAGGGACAGAGCCGACACGTACGAACGACACCCTCACCGGCCTGTCGTGATAGCGTCATGACAGCGCCAGGCTAAGGCGCACCCGCTTTCCGGATCAGCGTGAACGCCCCGTTCGCGACGCGCTATCGGACGAGTAGCGGGTGAAGGTCTCCCTGAGATCAGTCGCTGTCACACCTTCCAGTGGTCGGGAACGGGCCGTCCACATCAGCGGAAAGGTGGTGACTGTGCCATGACGCACTCACCCGAGTCGAAGCGTATTGCTCGACAGATTCAGGATCGATACAAGATCCCTTACACTGCAGCCAAAGCAATCGCGGAGGCATTCCTCGCCAGCGATCTTGACGATGTCCACCATGCTCACAACGTCGCGGCCTGGGTCCACGCAACGGGTGGGGCAGTATCCTGGGATGTTGCCGTTCGGTTGCTCGCACAGCCGCAGGCTGCCCCCGAGGGCGGAACACAAACCGACGCCGTCATGCATCGTGACGTGGACCGGCATGTGTGGAAGTTCCGTATCGACGACCGCAGGGACGCGAGAGGTACAGCACGGATTCAGACCTTCCGCGACCAGGTCCATCGCGGTTGGGCTCTGATTACCATCAGGCCCGGCGACCGCGGACCGAGCTACGTCAATGGTGCCGAGGTATTTCGGGAACGCGCCTGGCGTGAGTTTTTCGCAGCCGACGCAGACGCGCCAACGCTCGTGTTCAACCTGCTTGATCCTCTGCAGGTGATCCCAGGATGGGAGATCACTACCGTCTCGTTTGACCGAGACGGGATACTGTCTCACCCCTTGCCCGCTCCGCGGGACCTGGTGCGCAGGCTGACCGAGGCCGGCGCAGAGTGGGACGCGGGGACCGAACCTCAGACGCCTAAACCCACGTCGGTGCGTGCCGTAAGGGTGTTTCGCCTCGTGCCTCTGCCTGAGATGCCTGTGCCGCAGCGCCTGTTCCGGGAAATGGGGGCATACCAGTCTGTCAACTGGTCGGCAGCAGTGGAGGTCGCAGTCGGCGCGCTCCAGAATGGAGCTCCGATTCCCGATAACGTCGGAAGCGATGTAGCTCTGGCGGCGGCCTCGCTGTGGGAGGACCCGATCGTACTCAGCGACGATCGGCCCGCCGACTTCGTGAACGGACAACACCGGGCTCAAGCGATGCGCGATCAGGGGGTGAAGGCTCTGATCATCGAAGATCGTCGGCTGGCTGACGACCCACCGCTTGCTGGCGAACTGACCGTGATTGTCGAACGACCGTAGTTACGACCGGAAGTCGTACGCGGCCGTATCCCGCCAACTCTAGGTGCGGCCGCGGCGAATGCCCCCACTGCGTGGTGGGCCATGACTTCGTGGGCGCCCTCCGCCCGGGACTGAGATGGCCTACCACGCAGCAGAGCAACTACTCCTCGCGGAAGAAGTTGATGTTCGCTCCCAATCCGTCCGCAGTGACCTGCGGGTCAGGAACCAGCCCCGCCCCGAAGATCCCGCCGTCGTTGTCGCGGATGCACTGCTTGATCGCGCGCTGCAGGTCACCTCGGTCAGTCACCCGCACGGTCTCCGTCTCCACATACACCCGGCGTGGTGGTGCGGGCTGCTGGCGTTCCCACTCCTCGCGCTCGGCTGCCACAGCGGCGATCCGGTCGCGCTCGGCCTGCTCCGCTGCAGCCTGTCGGTCCCACTCCGCCTGGCGGCGCGCCCGCGACGATGGTCGCGCGGTGGCTGCTGCGGTAGGCCTACTCGCGTGTGGGCAAAGGGAGATCATCCAATAGCTGCCCGGGCGTTGTACGTAGACCATCGGCGAGATGAAGCAGTGTGGCGATACGAACGGACTGCTGGCCTCGTTCGACGCGCGCGTAACCGCTCCAGTGCAGACCGCATTGAAGTGCCGCCGTCTCCTGGCTCCAGCCGAGTTCGAGTCGCCGGGCCCTGAGTCGTGCCCCGAACTCGGCGTGTGCGGCGTCGAGCGGCGGCTTCGTTGGTGTTGGGCTCATGGCAGAACCCACTACATCGTCACTGACCTGTTCGAACCAGAGATGAAGACTATAGGGATGCACAAGATAGGGACGAATAGGCTAGATTGTCGGCAGATTCTCTAAAACAGAGAACCCGATCGACAGGGGTAGACATGGTTGGCAGTTCAAGCCGGGGGCGTCTGATGGCGGCGATCGGCACAGCTGCACTCGTGGTGTTGGGGCTGGCGGTAGGGGCCGGCGCGGCGGGCGCGTCGTCGTGCACGAGTCGGATTCTGGTCGACCGGTACTACGTGTACTCCGGGACTGCTGGTGGTCCGCAGCAGGCCACGAACGCCGCGATCTGGAATGCGCGTGCCGCGGGCCATTACGGCTCGTTCACTCGCTTGAGCACGGTATGCGGGTGATTGAGATGGCGATGGCGAAGAAGCTGACGGTCTCGGCGCTTGCGGCAGCCGGTATCGCGGCGGTGGGGACCACGATCGCAGCTGGCGTGGCTAGCGCCGATCAGGGCTGGGTCGGGCCGTTCTCGAGCTCTTGGACCTGCGAACAGAACGCCTTCAGTTACGGCTGGGATGCCACCTGCGAACGCGGTGGCGACGGCTGGTACTGGTGGTCTCCAGCTCTGGGGTAGAAGGCGCGACATGGAGTTTCTGGCTGCGTTGGTGCTCATCGGCGTGCTGATCGTCGGTGGGATCGCCTGGATGAACGAGCAGGATGAGAAGCAGAAGAGGCAGGAGGCGTTCCAGGCTGCGATGGCGGAGTTCCGGCGCGCGTTGGCGGCCGGTGAGAACCCGGCCGCTGAGACCCGACATCGCGTGGAGGAAGTCGATGTCGAGGACCCGGGAGAGCTGCAGAGTGCGATTCAGCGGAAGATCGATGAGATCGTTTGCGGCACATACTACGACTCGGGAGCGTCAGTGAGTGTGGTCAGTGCGACGAAAGCGATCGTCCACTTTCACGGACTGTTCCCGCCGGGAGTCTGGCATGCGTGAGTGGGCAGGCGTTCTCGCGTTCTTCGGGATGATCGGCGTCGCATTGACGCGCTTCGCAGACGCGCCACGCGAGATGGGGCTCGGTGGCGCGGTGCTGCTTCTGATCGCCGCGGGGATGGCCGTGGGAGCCGGCGCGAGTTCGAAGGGTGGAACAGCCTCTCCAGCAGTTGATCCGGTGATGCCGCAGTCTGCTCCGCCGGCGCCGATGCCGTCCGCTCCGCCGATGCCCATTGCGGGCAGTGCGGCCGCCACGGTGCTTGATCCTGACGGCGATTGCTCGCGGGCCCGGACGATCACCGCGCAGGTGACGCAGGCCGCTGGTATGCCAGGGGCGCTGGTGCTGATCCGGGCGACAGCTCGGGCAGACGGTGACGTTGAGATAGCGCTGGCGACAGCGAACACCGATGCGGCGCAGGCTGTTGCGTTGATCCGGCACCATCTGCTTCCGGCATGGGGAGCGACCGCCATCCGGAGTGTCGGCCAGACGCGAGATGGCCTGTTCCAGGTCACGGTGGGGAACTTCTGAGAGTGGCCTACGAGCGGCGAAGTTTGGGCTGTCGGCCGCCTGCAGTCAGCGTGCGACTTCTCTGATTCAGGGAATCCTTGCAGGTCACAGGTCATTCGCTCCAGGTCGTGTAAGTGGACACGGCTACCATGGTTGTTAATACGCTTGCTGTGGGCAGCAAAGGATGTTCATCATGACCTTCACCTCGTCGACCAGGTTCGCGCTGTCTTCGGCCCCGCCGTCCGCGGAGCACGACTTACTGGACGTGACCGCCCATCACGAGGCTGGTCACGCGATGGCTGCGGTGATGCGCGGCGGTTCGAGTCTGCGCGGAGTGACCATCGACGTCGATCGTCCTGGGCACGGCCTCACGCTCCTGCGGACTGCCCCGTGGGACACCGGGTTCATGGCGTACGCGGGTCCCTGGGCAGAAGCGCGGTTCGTCTGGGGGAATCGGCCTCTCGACGCGCACAACGACAACGACTGCACATTCTCGGATTGCGTAGTCGGGGTACTGCTGCACCAGTCCGATGACGCTGCGATGTGGGGTGCCTGGCACCACGAACCGGCGCAGGAGAGCGTTCGGCAAGCGATGGCCGACCTGGGCATGACGTTCGCACCGGAGGAGGTCTGGGATCGCGAACTGGAACTGGTGTGGCCCGAGATCCAGACCCTCGCGCAGCGGATCCGCGCAGGCGAATCGGTCACCGACACCGAGGTCCGAGACCTCTACGAGGCGACCTTGCTCGACGTCGCCAACTAGCACAAGGCCACGTACCGAGATGTCCACGGAGACCCGACCCGAGGAGTCCTCATGCCCTACACCGTCACCCTGATCGGCTCGCGGTTCCGCGTCGAGCCCTGGACCACGATCCTCGCCGACGGCGGGTTCACGATCACCCTGCCGCACGAGGTGCAGAACGTCACCGCCGCGGTCTGCCTCGGCACCGTGGCGCAGCTCCCCGAGCGGTTCACTGTCGCCTGGGTGCGGCCTTCGCCGTTCGAGGATGCCTCGACAGCAGCGCATTTCTGGATCGGCCGGCGCGACCCGCAGGAGGTCTCCGCCGCGTTTCACGCCCTCGACCACGGCCTGCGCGTCGTGGGCATCGCCGGCGAGGTCAGCTCCTCGCCAAGCGAGACGGAGCGGGAGCTGCTCGCGTTGCTGGCGACCGCCCAGGTGCCCGCCGCCTGATCCCGCGTACGAAACAGCCCCGGCCACACGGCCGGGGCAGTTCTAGTTGTGAGAGTAGTAGCTGACGGCGATCCGTTGCGCTTCCTCCTCCGTGATCCCGAAGTCGAACGCGATCCAACTCAGGCTCTCGCCCTGCTTGATCCTGTGCGCGATCAGGCGCCGCGCGTCCGTGCTGACCCGCGTCGTCTCCATGCGATGGGTGTAGCAGCGCGGCGGTGGATCAGGCCTCCGCGGCGCGAACCTCGATGCGGTTGCCGTCCGGGTCTGTGATGATGCTCGGCGCGGGGTC
>DATLLC010000130.1:0-12698 GCA_035538015.1 Vicinamibacterales bacterium | reverse complement strand
GGCCAGAAGATCCGCCCGGCCGAGCGCTACGGCCTCCAGGTGGTGTCGATCGGGTTCATGACCAAGGACGAAGCGCCGGTCATCTGGCGCGGGCCGATGCTCCACAGCGCGATCAAGCAGTTCTTCCACGACGTGGCTTGGCGCGACCTGGACTACTTGATCATCGACATGCCTCCGGGCACCGGCGACGTGGCGCTCTCGCTTGCCCAGACCGTCCCGGTGGCGGGCTCGATCGTCGTCACCACGCCGCAGCAGGTGTCGCTCGCCGACAGTCGCCGCGCCATCCGGATGTACGAGAAGCTCAACATCCCGGCGCTCGGCGTTGTCGAGAACATGAGCTATTTCGAATGCCCCTCGTGCCACCACGAGTCCACGATCTTCGGGCGCGGGGGCGGCGAGCTGATGGCCGAGCAGATGGGCGTGCCGTTCCTCGGCCGCCTGCCGCTCTACGAGCCGATTCGCGTCGGCAGCGACGTGGGCATCCCGCTGGTGATCGCGGAGCCCGACTCCGCCGCGGCCAAGGCCTTCGCCGACGTGGCCTCGCAGGCCGCCGCGCAAGTGTCGATGCGGGCGATCCGTGCGGAGATGGAGCACAAGGGGAAGATCCGGCTGACGCCGGTGCAGTAGGGCCGACGATCTATTTCAAAGCGGGCTGGGGCCAGGCTTGCCGACCAGAGCTCTCATCGCCAGGGTCCCGGCGACGGGGCCAGGGACGAGAAGCAGCGACGCGTACTGCCAGCCAAACGATCCCGCCACCCGCGGCAGCGCGTCGATCGTCACCATCGTCAGCAGGAAACCGATCGAGGTCTGGAACGTGAGCGCGGTCCCCACCTGATCGGGTGGCGCGTACTCGGTCACGAGCGCCGAGAACTGCGCGGAGTCGGCGACGACGGTAAAGCCCCAGAGCATGACGAGAGCGAACACCCAGACCGGCCGCGTGCCGAACACCGCCGCGGTGAGCACCGCGCACGACGCGCTCGTCGCCAGCGCCCAGACGGCGACGCGGGCCTTCCCCATCCTGTCCGCGACATAACCGGCCAGCGCGCAGCCCGCCGCGCCGCTGCCGATGGCCAGGAACGCCGCCGCCGATCCGGCGATGGAGGCCGAAGGCCCGAGGCCCGCCGCGGCAAAGCTTGCGGTCGCGAACACGCCCACCCACGTCCACATCGCGTAGAGCTCCCACATGTGGCCGAGATAGCCCGCCATCGCGAGGCGGACGCCGCGAATCCGCAGCAGGCGGCGGATGGCGTGCGGATCGAAGGCGCGCGACGGGGCGAGGAAGGGGCCATCCCGTGCGAGCAGGACGACCAGCAGCCCGCCGAGTAGCGACAGGCCCGACGCGGCGAGCAGCGTCAGCTGCCAGCGATCGCCGAACACGGTCGTCATCAGGTATGGGACGGCCTTGCCGAGCGTCAGCGCCCCGATCAGCAGACCGAGTGCCAGACCGCGCCGCGAGACGAACCAGCTCGCGGCCATCTTCATCGCCGGGGGATAGACCGCGGCGAGCGCGACTCCGGTGAGGAAGCGAAGACCGATCGCCGGCCACGCGCCGGGCGCCACGAGGACGGCGGCGTTGGCGATGGCGCCGCTCACGGCGCCGGCGCACACCAGGCCCCGGCCCTGGACGAGGTCCGCGAGGTTGACGAATGCGGCGAGCAAGGTGCCGACAACGAAGCCGCCCTGCACGGCCATCGTCAACCAGGACGCCTCGGTCGCGCTCATCTGCAGCTCGCGCGAGAGCGCCGGTGTGACGGCGGTCGCAGAGAACCACAGCGTCATCCCGAGGAACTCGGCCAGGGCGATGACGACGAGCTGGCCCCAGGCGCCCGCCGGGGTGTCGGCCTCGTAGGATAGGATCAAAGGAACGTGCAGATACCCTACACGAAGACGACGCTTGGCAACGGGCTCGACGTCATCGTCCACGAGGATCATCAGCTGCCCATGGTGGCGGTGAACCTCTGGTATCACGTCGGATCGAAGAACGAGCGACCGGGCCGCACCGGCTTTGCGCATCTGTTCGAGCACCTGATGTTCGAGGGCTCGGCGCATCACGACTCCGGCTTCTTCGAGCCGTTGCAGCGCGCCGGCGGGCTGCTCAATGGCTCCACCAACACGGATCGCACCAACTACTGGGAAGTGGTGCCGACCGGGGCGCTGGACCTTGCGCTCTGGATGGAATCGGATCGCATGGGACATCTGCTGCCCGCGCTGACCGACGAGAAGTTCGTCAACCAGCGGGACGTGGTCCTGAACGAGCGCCGCCAGAACTACGAGAATCGGCCGTACGGCCTGGCCGGGGTGGCGCTCTCGGCGGCGCTCTTTCCTCCGGACCATCCGTATCACTGGATCACGATCGGTGATCCGGACGACCTGCGGGCCGCCACGCTGGACGATGTGCGGACCTTCTTCACGACCTACTATCACCCCGGCAACGCGTCCCTGACGCTCGCGGGTGATGTCGACACCGATCGGGCGCTGGCCCTGGCCGAGGAGTATTTCGGCGAGATTCCGCGCGGGCCGGCGACGCCCCCGGTCTGGACCTCGCCGCTGGCGAGCGAGAGCCGCTCACTCCTGCTCGAGGATCGCGTCGAGCTGCCGCGGCTCTATCTCGGCTGGCACTCACCCGCGATGTTTGCGGCGGATGATGCGGAACTCGATCTGGCCGCCGACGTCCTGGCACACGGCAAGACGTCGCGGCTCTATCGGCAGCTCGTCTACGAGCGGCGGATCGCGACCGATGTCTCCGCCTATCAGCACTCGCGCGAGCTGTCCGGTCTGTTCCAGATTGCATGCACGGCCGCCGCCGGAATTGCGCTGCCAGTGCTCGAGCAGGCGGTGACCGACGCCGTACGCATGCTGGCCGCCGAGGGGCCTACGGTGGATGAACTGGCCCGAGCCGAGGCCCAGACGGAGGCGCAGTTCGTGTACCGACTGCAGACCGTCGGGGGCTTCGGCGGCAAGTCCGATCAACTGAATGCCTATAACGTCTTCAAGGGCAATCCCGGATACTTCGACGTCGACCTCACCCGCTACCAATCGGTGACCGGCCCGGGCATGGCGGCCGCCGTCGGGCGCTGGCTGGTGGACCAGCCCCGGGTCGTGCTGAGCGTCGTCCCCCGTGGCCAGCGCGCATTGGCGCTGCCCGACGCCACCGAGGTCCAGGTCTCATGAGCCGCGTCGACCGCACGAAGATGCCGGTCCCGGGCGCACCGCGGCCATTTGCGTTCCCCACGATCGCGCGCGCGACGCTGGGCAACGGCCTGCAGGTGCGCGTCATTTCGCACACGTCGGTTCCCGTCGCCGCGACCGTGCTGCTCGTGCCGGGCGGGTCTTCGGCCGACGCACCCGATCAGGCCGGCCTCGCCTCGCTGACCGCCGATCTGATGGACGAGGGCAGCCGCGGTCACTCGGCGCTCGAGATCTCGGATCGCATCGCCCGCATGGGTGGCGACCTCGATCTCGAGGTGAGCCACGATGCGACGGTCATCAGCCTGGCGACGCTCGATCGCTTCCTCGATCTCGGCCTGGCCCTGGTCCATGAGATCTGCACGACGCCCAACCTGGCCGAGCCCGACTTCCTTCGCGTTCGGCAGCTTCGCCTCGAGCGACTGCGTCAGCTGCGGGATCATCCGGCCGCGCTCGCCGATCGTGCGTTTGCGCAGCTGCTCTATCAGTCGCATCCGTACGCGCAGCCAGGCCACGGCACCGCCGCGTCCCTGGGCGGCCTGACGCCCGCGGACGTGCGGCAGTACCACGCGGCGATGTTCCAGCCGGACGGCGCCACGCTGGTGGTCGCGGGTAACCAGCCCGCCGCCGTCCTGCTCGAGAAGGCGACTGCCGCATTCGAGGGCTGGCTGGCCGATCCCAGTCTGCCGATGATCGCGCGCGATCGTGGGCGGCTGGACCCGCCCCGGGCGCCGTCGGCGAGGTTGGCCATCGTCCCGCGGCCGGGCGCGGCCCAGTCCGAGCTTCGGCTCGGGCATGTCTCCACTTCGCGCCGCACGCCGGACTATCACGCGCTGGTGTTGCTCAACACGGTGCTGGGCGGGCAGTTCGTGAGCCGGCTCAACATGAACCTGCGTGAGGACAAGGGCTATACCTATGGCGTTCGCACGGGCTTCGATCTGCGCCGTGGCGACGGGCCGTTCGTGCTGCAGACAAGCGTGGGCACGGAGGTAACCGTGCCGGCACTCGGCGAGGCCTTCAACGAGCTGCGCGCCATCCGGAACGGCCGGCCGGTGACCTCCGACGAGCTGGCGCTGGCGAAGTCGTCGGTGGCTCTCGGCTACCCGCGCGGGTTCGAGACGGTCCAACAAATCGCCCGCTCGGTGGCACAGCTCGCCCTTCACGATTTGCTGGACTCTTACTTCGAGGAGTTCGTGCCTCGGCTCGAGGCTGTGACGCTCGATGAAGTGGCGGCCGCGGCCCAGCGTTACCTGGATCCCGAGCGGATGACCGCGGTGATCGTCGGCGATCACGATCGCGTCGGCGAGACGCTGGACGTTCTGGGTCTGGGTCCGGCGCAGACCGTCGCTCCGCCGATCTGAGAGTTCGGCGTTACTCCTTCAACGTTCGAAGTGGGAGTCGGCTGAGATGAAGGCGGTTCGCTTTCACGCGCACGGCGGGCCGGAGGTGCTTTGCTACGAAGACGCCCCGGATCCCGTGCTGGCGCCTGGCGACGCGCTGGTTCGCGTCGGCGCAGTGGGGCTCAACCACCTCGATCTCTTCCAGCGCCGCGGCATGGAGCGCGTCAAGATCCCGTTCCCGCACATCTCTGGTGCCGATGTGGCGGGGACGGTCGTCGACGCGCCAGCGGGGACGTTCGCGCCCGGCCAACGCGTGATGGTGCAGCCGGGGCTGTCGTGCGGCCGCTGTCCGCGGTGCCTCGAAGGCCGCGACAACGAGTGTCCTCGCTATGACGTCCTGGGGTACCGGGGCGACGGCGGCTATGCGGAGCTGGTCGGCGTCCCAGTGCAGAATCTTATCGCGCTGCCCGACGCCATCGGGCTGGTCGAAGCGGCGGCCTTCCCCCTGACGTTCCTCACCGCCTGGCACATGCTGCTCACGCGCGCGGCGCTGCAGTCCGGCGACGTGGTGCTCGTCATCGGCGCCGGGAGCGGCGTGGGCCAGGCCGCCGTGCAGATCGCCCGGCTGCACGGCGGGCGCGTGATTGCGACCGCCGGCAGCGTCGAGAAGCTGTCACGTGCGCGCGCGCTCGGCGCCTTCGAGGCCGTCAATCACGCGACTGAGGATGTGCCGGCGTTCGTCAAGCGGGTGACCGACGGTCGAGGCGTGGACGTCGTCGTCGAGCACGCCGGCACCGCGACGTGGGATGCCAGCGTGAAGTGCCTGTCACGCGGCGGCCGCCTGGTCACCTGCGGCGCCACGACCGGCCACGACGCGCGGATCGACCTGCGCTTCCTGTTCGGCCGGCAGCTCTCCCTGCTCGGGTCGTACATGGGGCGGAAGGGCGAGCTCATCCGTGCCGCCGAGCACTTCTATCGCGGTGAATTGGCGCCCGTCGTGGACAGCACCTATGCGCTCCCCGACGCCGCCGAGGCCCATCGGCGGCTCGAGTCGCGCAAGGCGTTCGGGAAGATCGTCCTGACCCCGTAGAACCGAAGTCCCGCCACATTCGTCCATATGACGGACGGGCGGGAGTATGATCCGCCTCCAACCCCAGTTCGCCTGGGAATTGGCCACACCTGGGCCAGCGGGCCGGGCGGGCCGTGATGCCGAGGGGTGAGATCCCTGATGGACGTCCAGCGCCAGCGATCGTCGGGCCTCGGCAGCTTCAGCTTCAGTCTCGTTGGCATTGTCGGGCTGCTGGCGGTGATCGTGGCTGGGGCCGCCGTGTGGCTGCTGCTCACCGATCCGGTGACCGTCGCCGAGTCCGTGGATTCCGGCGAAGTGACACCGCTCGTCCGATCGCTGGCGGGATCGATCTACGACGCCCTGGTGAGGCTGTTGAGATATTTGTGACGGGGGGCCGGAGATTCTGGTGATCTCTCGATCTGGTGATGTGGTGATCGATCTGGTGATCTTCGGATCTCTTGATGTATCTGGAGAATCTATCTGGTGAACTAGAACCCCAGAACCCCAGAGCCCCAGAACCCTATAGGTTCCTCGCCAGAAAATTCCCCAGGTAGTAGCCGTCGATGAACTTGAACGGGGCCTGGCCCGTTGTGTAGTGACCGCATGGCAGCATGGCGATGTGCGTCTGCGGGACGCGCCGCTTCCACTCATCCACGAGCAACCGGGATAGGTCCACCGGGAAAGTGAGGTCGTACTTCGCGTAGACGAGCAGGGTCCGCTTCTCGTGAACGCGATCCAGGTAGGACCACGGGCTGATCGGGCGCCACAGGTCGCGCAGCCCGTTCAGGTCCACGTGACCCTCCAGCCCCTGCCGCACGTGCTCGGTCGAGAGGCCGCGCCACACCACGTCGCCGAAATGCGGCGACACGTGGTTGAGTGCCTGCGTGCGGACCAGCGGTTCGTGCGCGCCGGTCAGCATCGCCAGGCAGGAGCCAAGGCTCGTACCCAGCAGTCCGAGCCGGTCGTAGCCCTGGTCGCGTAGCCACCAGAGCGCGAGGCGCACGTCCATCACCGCCTGCCGGCACACCTGGATGGTGCGGACGACGTTGGACGAGACGATGTAGTCCGCCCGGGAGAGCTCCGGCGGCATGCGACGATCGTGATAGGGCAGGCTGATCCGCAGCGAGGCGATTCCGAGCTTCGCGAGCATCTTGCAGAGCCCGACGTGACCCTCCGGGCCGGAATTCCACTGGGCGAGCACGACCACGGCGCGCCGCGGCGGCGTGCGGCCCCTCGGCTTTCGCAGCGGATTGGCGGGGAAGTAGCGGGCGTAGACGAGGTTGTTTTGCTGGTGCGGCGTGAGCAGTCCGCTTGGAAACCTGAGCGTGCCGGCCTCACCCCCCGTCTGCACGAGGGGTTCGGCGGGTGTGAACGTATAGTCACGGGTCGGCGCGGGCATGAAGAACGTGTCGGTGTCCCTCATCACGTCGGACACCCAGTTCCGGATGTGCGCCTCAGGCTGATCGAGGCCACTCCCCGCCGGTGCGGCACCGTTCCCACTCGTGAAGGGGCCCGAGTGATGCGCCATCCAGTCCAGCCCCCACTCGAAGGGGCGAACGACGCGTTCGTGGCGACTTACTTCGGCCAGCCGCTGCTCCCAGCGGTGGAAGAACGTTGCGATCATGCGCGGGCGAGCACGGCCTCGGCGGCGAGCGCATCGTGCAGCAGCCGCGCCGTGCCGCGGCGATGGCCGATCAGCTGCAGACCGACCGGCCACCCATCGCGGGTGGCGCCGCAGGGCACCGAGATCGCGGGATGACGCGACAGGTTGAAGAGTTGTGTGTTGCGGAGCATGGCCGAGCGGACCACGTCCGAGCCGCCCTTCACCGTCACCGTGGCGACGCCGATCGGCGGCGCCGGGATCGCCAACGCGGGTGCGGCCAGCACGTCCACGCCGGCCAGCGCGTGATCCACCGCCCGCACCAGCCGATCGCGCAGCCGCCGGGCGCGCACGTAGTCCTCCGCCATCACGTAGCGCCCCATCTCGAGCCGATAGCGCACGTTGGGCGTGTAATCCTGCGGACGTGCGTCGAGGGTGGCGGCGTGATACTCCGCGGCGTCGGCGAGCACGAGGGCGAGGTAGACGTGGACCGTATCGGCGATGTGGGGGATGTCCACGTCCATCACGTGCGCGCCTGCGGCCCCCAGCCGCTCCACGGCCTCGAGCACGCAGGCCTCGACGTCCTCGTGGGCGCGATCGAACAGGTAGCCGCGTGGCACGCCAATCCGGACGCCGCGAACCGACGCGCCGCGCGGCACGCCTTCGTGGGTGGCGCCGCGCATCACGTCGTAGAGCAGCCAGGCATCGGCCACCGAGCGCGTCATCGGCCCGACATGATCGAGTTGCCGGCTGAGCGGAACAACGCCGGCCGCGGGAATCTCGCCCCACTCCGGCTTCAGTCCGACGATGCCACACGCCGCTGCGGGGATGCGAATCGAGCCGCCCGTGTCGGTGCCAACCGAGGCGAGGGCCATGCCGGTAGCGACCGAGATGGCCGAGCCTCCGCTGGAGCCGCCGGGAGACCGCGACGGATCGAGCGGGTGGCGCGCGGGCCCGAACCCGGAATCGTCGCTCGTGGTCCCGAAGGCGAACTCGTGCAGGTTCGTCTTGCCCACGAACACCGCTCCTGCCTGCCGCAGCCGGGCCGTCACCGGAGCGTCGCGCTCGGCCCGGTGGTCGCGGCGCACCAGCGACGAGGCCGTCGTGGGCACGCCCGCCTGGTCGATCAGATCCTTGAGCGAGATCGGCACGCCGTGCAGCGGCCCCAGGGGCCGACCGCCCGCGGCCCTGCGATCCGCCGCCCGCGCAGCGGCCAGGGCTTCGTCGGCGGTGACGGTGACGAAGGCATTCAGCGTGGGCTGCAGCTCGGCGATGCGGGCAAGGCAGTCTTCGACCAGCCGTTCCGAAGTCAGCCGCCCGGCCCGGATCTGGGCGGCGATGTGGGCGAGTCCCCTCAACTCGCCCTCCGAGGAGTCTCCGCTGTGCGGGAACACGGCGAACTCGCGCTCCGGGTGGTCGGCGTCGACCGCATCGGGCTGATTCGCAGCCGCCCGAAGCGACGCAATCGACGCGCCCAACCCGTCGAGCAGCGACACCAGCGGCTCGAGGCCCCGCCGCTCGGCATCGGCCTTGGCCATCTCCAGCCAGGTCGGGACGCTCATACCAGTGCCGAACTCCTGCAGTCTCTCGCTCATGAGGTTGACGCCTTGGTCGAAATCGAGAGCCCGTCGCCGACCGGAATCCACACCGTATGGAATCGCGGGTCGCGCGACAGCTGTTCGTTGAACGCGGCGAGCGCCTCGGTGTCTTCCTGGCGCCTGGCCTCGGTGGGCGTCATGCCCGGGACCACCGTCCCGCTCCACAACACGTTGTCGCACGCCAGCACACCGCCGGGCCGGAGCAGCGCCCACAGCCGATCGAGGTGTGTCAGGTAGCCCGGTTTGTCGCCGTCCTGAAAAATCACGTCGAAGGGCCCGGTCACCTTGTGCAGGAAGCGCGACGCGTCGCCGATCATCACGTGGACGCGCGCCTCCACGCCGGCCGCGGCCGCGTGCGCGCGTGCCCGGGCGGCCCGATCGGCGTCCCGCTCCAGCGAGATCAGCTGCCCGTCCTGTGGCAGCGCCGTCGCCATCCACAGCGTCGAGTAGCCAATCGCCGTCCCAATCTCCAGCACGCGCCGTGCGCCGGTGAGCCGTACCAGCGCGTGCAGCATCGCCCCGGTGTCCGGCAGCACGATCGGCAGGCCCTCGGCCCGGCCTTCGCCGGCCACGACGTCCAACTGAGGGTGAGGCAGGCGGGACAACCGGGTGACGTACTGGACAACGGCGGGGTGCACCAGCGTTGTCATCAGGCGATTGTAGACTAACCCCACAATTCACTTGGGTTGACGATGCCATCTGCCCAGACTCACGGTCGTACGGGCCGGTTTCCATCTGATCAGCGAGCAGCTGGAACGCCCACTCAAGTGAGCTGAGGGGTTAACCCCACAGCTCACTTCAGTGGAGTATCGGTCAGCTCGCTGATCCGCCGGTTTGTGGCGCAAATGGCGGGGAGTCTGAGCGGATGGGTGCTCAACCGAGGTGAACCGAGGGGTTAACCCTTCGGCCATCGACACCGAGGTTTCACGTGCGCTACACGAAGATCATCGCTACGCTCGGCCCCGCTTCGGACGGGCCCGGTATCATCGACGCGCTGATCGCCGCCGGTGCCGATGTGTTCCGCCTGAACTTCTCGCACGGCACGGATGCCGAGCACGCGGCGCGGTTCGCGCGGGTGCGCGAGGCGGCGGCGCGCGCCGGCGCGCGCGTGGCCGTACTGCAGGACCTCTCCGGACCCAAGATCCGGACCGGCCGGCTCGAAGGCGGCACGCCGTTGCAGCTGCAGCCAGGCGACACCCTGGTGATAGAGATCGGCGACGGCGTCGGCGGACCCGGTCGGGTCTTCACGACCTACGCGCCGCTGGCCGCGGCGCTCGAGCCCGGGCACCGCCTGCTGCTGGACGATGGCTACATCGAGCTCCGGGTGGAGGGCGTCTCGGGTTCCCGAATCACCACGACCGTCCTTGACGGCGGACCGCTCGGCGAGCGGAAGGGCATCAACGCGCCGGGCGTGCCGCTCCCCCCGACGGGCCTGACCGAGAAGGACGCGCGCGATCTCGCGTTCGGTCTGGCGCTCGGCGTCGACCTGGTCGCGATGAGCTTCGTGCAGTGCGCCGCCGATCTCCAGGCGGCGCGCGCGGCGATGGTCCGCGAAGGGCGTCCGGCCGTGCCGCTGATCGCCAAAATCGAGCGGCCCGAAGCGCTCGAACGGCTCGACGAGATCCTGGCCGCCGCCGACGGTGTGATGGTGGCGCGTGGCGACCTCGGCCTCGAGATTCCGCTGCAGCGGGTACCGCGCGTGCAGCGCGAGATCATGCGGCGGGCGCGGACGCGCGGGGTCCCGACCATCCTGGCCACTCAGGTGCTCGAGTCGATGCGCCACGAGTCGCGCCCGACCCGGGCCGAGGTCAGCGACGCGGCGACGGCGGTAATGCAGGGCGCCGACGCCATCATGCTGTCGGGCGAGACCGCAGCCGGCGCGTACCCCGTCCGCGCCGTTCAGGTGCTGGAGGCGATCATCCGTGAAGCGGAGCAGAGCGACGAGGCGGGCGGCGGCCCGGTCGAATCGTCCGATCACGTCGCCGCGCTCTGCGACGCGGCGGTGACGCTGGCCGGCCAGTCAGGGGCCACCGCGATCATCGCGATTACGCGCGAGGGCCGGACGGCGCGCCTGCTGTCCATGCGACGACCCCGGGCGCCGATCTACGCGGCCACCGACCGAGACGAGGTCGCGAGGAGCGTGGCGCAGTGGTGGGGCGTCTACGCACTCGTGACCGACACCGGAGGCGACGTGGACACCGTCGCCGCGCGAGCCGTCGACCGGCTGGTGCAGAGCGGGCGCGTCGCGGCGGGCTCGACCGTCGTGGTGGTCAACACGTCGCCCGACCTCGATCGCGGCGCCGCGAACTTCCTGCGTGTCAGACGAGCGTAGGCACGAAGGGCACCTGCTCGTTATCGTCGTTCCCAGATGCTGCCTCGGTGCGGACGCACGCCGGCCCATTCAAGGTGCTCGCGCAAGGCATCGAGCGCACGGTCCCATCCTTCGGCCATCACCCCGAAATAGCGCTGCCACCGCGCCCCGTTGCCGTCCGCGCTTTGACGGATGCTCATCTCGGTGGTCCGGCCATCCGCAAGCGGATGGGCCTCCACCTCGAGCGCCATCGGGCCAATCGGCGCGCCCTCCGGCGGCGTGTAGTAGAGGTCCGCGAGGAAGAACGACGCCCCGTCGCGGATGTCCATGACGGTGCCATGCAGCGTGCCACCGAGCTGTCCGAGCACCTCGTCGGTGTAGTGCGTGGGCGGCCACTGGACGGCGTAGGGCGCGAGCGGCCGCGCCACGGTCACCGCGTTCGACACGCCCCACCACGCGGCCAGGTCGCGCGGCTGGAAGAACGCGGACAGAACGCGGCCTGGCGAGGTGCGGATCTGAATCGCCCGCTCGATGACGAGCGCGCCTTCGCTCGGTGGCGGCATGTCAGTCGTAGAGCAGGCAGCGGGCGCGGGCCGCAACGAACGGGGCGCCGGCCGCGGGCCACGTCGCCGCGATCTCCTCGGCGCGTGCTCCGGATTCGAGGGCCTCGCGCAAGGCGGGTGAACCCGCGAGAATGTCGATGGGCTGCTTGTCGTGCTCGTACTCGTAGGGCGGCGGCCGCCACGCGAACGCGGCTGGATCCTGGGCTCGAATCGCCTCGATGAGAGCAACGCCCGTCATTACCGGCCGGAACGCCCGTCGATCCGTGACGTGGATCTGGCAGCCGCCGCAGGTGGTGCGTGCATGCTTCTGGAAGGTCGGCTCGAAGACCGCGGCGCGGAAATGGACCCCGGGCAACGCCCGCCCGTTGAGATCGACGGCGAGCCGCTCGGCGCCGACCCACGGCGCGCCGACCAGTTCGAACGGACGGGTCGTGCCGCGTCCCTCCGAGGCCATCGTGCCTTCGAGGAGCACGGTCCCGGGATAGACCACCGCCGTCTCCAGCGTCGGGATGTTGGGCGACGGCATCACCCATGGCGCGCCCGCTTCATCGCCGTAGCGATCGCGGGACCAGCCTTCGAGCGTGATGACCTCGAGCCTGGCCCCGATGCCGAAGTGATCGTTGAAGAGGCTCGCCAGCTCGCCGATGGTCATGCCGTGGCGCATCGGGATGGGGAACTGGCCGACGAAGGAGGCGTAGGCGGGATCGAGCATCGGTCCTTCCACCGCCACGCCGCCGATCGGGTTGGGGCGGTCGCAGACGATGATCGGCAGGCCGAGCCGCGCGCCCGCACGCAGGCAGTTCGCCATCGTGTAGACATAGGTATAAATGCGCGCCCCGATGTCCTGCAGATCGATGACCAGTACGTCGAGGCCGGCCAGCATCTCGGGCGTCGGTTCGCGGGTGTCGCTGTAGAGCGAGTACACCGGCACACGCCGCTCCGCGTCCTCGGCGTGCGCCGTCTCGATCATGTTGTCCTGCACGTCGGAGCGGAAGCCGTGCTGCGGGCCGAAGATGGCCCCGAGCGTGACG
>DATLLC010000129.1:0-2569 GCA_035538015.1 Vicinamibacterales bacterium | reverse complement strand
TGGCGCCGCGCGCCAGGCGCAGCGCGCTCATGCAGGCCTCGGTGCCCGAGCTGACCAGGCGCACCTGGTCCATCGTGGGCACGAGCTTGAGGATTTCCTCGGCGAGTTCGATCTCGCGCTCGGTGGGGGCGCCGAACGAGAAGCCGTCGCGCGCGGCGCGCTGCACCGCCTCGAGCACCGCCGGGTGGCCGTGGCCGAGGATCATCGGGCCCCAGGAGCCGATGTAGTCGATGTAGCGCTTGCCCTCGGCGTCGATCATGTAGGCGCCCTCGGCGCGCTGGATGAACCGCGGCGTGCCGCCCACGGCGCGGAAGGCGCGCACGGGCGAGTTCACGCCGCCGGGGATCACCTGGCGGGCACGTTCGAAGAGGGCGTCGTTGGTCAGGGGCGCGCGGGACTCAATGGACATGCCGCGGGTCCTTCGGCAGGTTGTCGTCGTCGGAGGCGGCCGATTCGGCCGCCGGCCCGCCTTCGCCTTCCTCCTCCTCGCCCGGGGGCAGGGCCCAGAAGAAGCGGTCGGGGATGACGTTGCCCATGCCGGGGCGGAAGCCCGCGTCGAGCGACTGGTCGAGGAACGCGAGCGCCTCGCCGACGGCGGCGTGCAGCTCGGCGCCCGAGGCCAGCAGCGCGGCGAGCGAGGCCGACAGCGTGTCGCCGGCGCCCACGAAGCTCACCTCGAAGCGTTCGAACTTCTCGCCGGTGATGGCGCCCTGCGGCGAGGCCAGCACGTTGTCGAGGAACTGGTCGGGCAGGGGCACGCTGCTCACGAGCACGAAGCGCGTGCCGTGTTCGGCCGCGGCCACGGCGAGTTCACGCGGGGAGGCCGGGCGGTCGTTGTTCCACTCGGGCAGCAGGAAGTCGGTGAGGGTCTGGTGGCTGCCCACGAGCACCTCGGCCTGCGGCAGCACCAGTTCGCGGTAGGCGTCGAGGTAGGCCGCCTGGTCGTCTTCCTCGACCCAGGACAGGTTGGGCATGTAGGCCACGAGCGGCACGTCCGGGTAGTCGGAGAGCACCTCGGCCACGGCGCTGACACCCTCCGCGGATCCCAGGAACCCCACCTTCCAGGCGGAGATGGTGACATCCTCCAGGATGCTGCGGGCCTGCTCGACGACGACGTCGGCGTCGATCACGCTGTGGTCGAACACCTCGGCGGTGTCGCGCAGCACGATGGCGGTGACCACGGGCAGCGCATGGGCGCCCATGGCGGCGATGGTGGCGATGTCGCCCGCGAGGCCGCCGGCCCCGCTGGGATCGGTGGCGTTGAAGGTCATCACGCAGGCCGGGCCCACGCCCTCCTGGGAGGCGTCGTTGGGGTCGGACACGGGAGCGTCAGCGGTCATGGAAAGGCTTCCGTCAGGTGGAGCGAAGGGAGTGACCGGGATCGCCGGGAACTTCTAGACAAATGTGAGGAATGTGGCGTATGTACCTAAAAACCATCGCATTTTTGGCATTTTGCGTGGCTACAATCTTTCCTCATTGTAGTGAGCTTGGTAAAGAATAACGTGAGTAAAGACGCGACCCCGATGCGGACCTGGATGTGCCTGATCTGCGGCTGGATCTACGACGAAGCCACGGGCGACCCCGATCACGACATCGCGCCCGGCACGCCCTGGGACCAGGTGCCCATGAACTGGACCTGCCCGGAGTGCGGCGCCCGCAAGGAAGATTTCGAGATGGTCCAGATCTGACGATCTGAGCTGGACCGTCTCGCCCGAACACACCGGTGGCCCGGAAAAGCAGTTGGCAGCCACGAACGAGGCACAGAGGAGATTCCCGGTGAGCAATGAAGCCGCAGCAGGCATCAAGGTGCTGGTCATCGACGACAGCAACACCATCCGGCGCAGCGCCGACATCTTCCTGAAGCAGGGCGGCTACGACGTGCTGCTCGCCGAGGACGGCTTCGACGCGCTCGCGAAGGTCAACGACCTGCACCCCGACCTGATCTTCTGCGACATCCTGATGCCGCGCCTGGACGGGTACCAGACCTGCGCGATCATCAAGCGCAACCCCACCTTCTCCGGCGTGCCGGTCATCATGCTGTCCTCGAAGGACGGCCTGTTCGACAAGGCGCGCGGGCGCATGGTGGGCGCCGAGGCCTACCTCACCAAACCTTTCACCAAAGACCAGTTGCTTCAGGCCGTCGAGCAGTACCGGCTGAAGGCCTGACGAAGCGAACGGAACGGGGCCGCGAGGCCTTGTCCCACGAGGCGCGGCAACCCCGCGCCGCCAGATGGAGAACGATATGCCGATCAAGAAGATCCTGTTGGTTGACGACTCGAAGACGGAACTGCACTTCCTGTCCGACCTGCTGACGAAGCGCGGTTTTTCCGTGCGCACCGCCGAGGACGGCGAGGACGCCATGCGCCGCCTCGCCGAGGACAAGCCCGACCTGATCCTGATGGACGTGGTGATGCCCGGCCAGAACGGCTTCCAGCTCACGCGCGCCATCACCCGCGACGCCCGGTTCACCGACGTGCCCGTGATCATGTGCACCAGCAAGAACCAGGAAACCGACCGCGTGTGGGGCATGCGCCAGGGCGCACGCGACTACATCGTCAAGCCCGTCGAT
>DATLLC010000128.1:0-9932 GCA_035538015.1 Vicinamibacterales bacterium | reverse complement strand
GTCCATAAGGATCAGGGATCAGGGATCAGGGATCAGGGATCAGGGATCAGGGATCAGGGATCAGGGATCAGGGATCAGGGATCAGAGGCAAGGAGGCAGGAGGCAGGAGCCACAAGAATCCGAACCCAGAACCCCGAACCTCAGAACCCCAGAACCAAGCACTACTGTCGCACCCGGCCGTCCGCCGTCCATCGATAGATCGTCCGTGACCGACCTTCCTTGTCCTGGAAGGTCTCGATCTTCTCCGCCTCCCAGTCGCCCATCGCGAAATTGTGGGCGACGATGCGGGCGCCCGGCTTCAGCTGACGGGTGAGAATCGGCCGCAATTTCAGGTTGGAGGACGAAAGCAGGTAGAGGGTCACGACCGTGGCCTGGCTGACGTCCGTGGTCATGGCGTCCTGCAACTTGAAGGTCACCAGGTGAGTGACCCCGGCCGCGGTGGCGTTGGCGTTGGCTTCCGCGATCCGTTGGGGGTCGATGTCCACGCCGATGCCCCGCGCGCCATAGGTCCGGGCGGCGGTGATGGGGATGCGTCCATCGCCGCACCCGAGATCGACCACCAGGTCGTCCTTGCCGACAGCGGCAAATGCCAGCATGCGGTCCACCACATCCTGCGGGGTTGGCACGTAAGGGGCCAGCTGAGGTGCATCCGGACGCTTTTGAGAAACCGCCGTGCTGGCCGGCGAGGTCTGGGCCTGCAGATCTGCGCCTGTGGCTATCAGGGTCAGGGTGAGCAATGCCGTCCCGCAACGGGTCATGGCGTGCCAGTTTATCCCGCTCCGCACGCTAACCGTCGGTGAATTCAGGAGTTAATCCTGACGAGGTAGCGACGCCCGGAAACCCTTGGTTTTTCGGGCATTTCCGTTGATTTTCGGGGGTGGCTGGACTATACTTGCAGGAGCTTTGGGGCACGCCGTTCCCACAGTTCCCACGCGTCGAAACGAGGCCCACGTGTCATTCCAGATCGGCGACAAGGTCATCTACCCGAATCACGGTCTTGGTGTTGTCGAAAAGGTCGAAGAGAAGACCATCCTCGGCACCACCACCGGGTTCTTCCACCTTCGAATTATCTCCAACGAGACCACGGTGCTCGTGCCCGTCTCCAATGTCGACAACGTCGGCTTGCGGCGCGCGATCACCGACGAGGAGGTGGAACGGCTCTTCTACCTGTTGTCGGACGGAAAGATCGACAACCATCAGAACTGGAAGGGCCGCTTCAAGGACAACTCCGACAAAATGCGGACCGGCTCGATCTACGACATGGCCGACGTCCTCAAGAGCCTGACCTTCCTCGCCAAGTCCAAGAGCCTGTCGTTCCGCGAGAAGCGCATGCTCGATCGGGCAAAGGCCCTTATCGTGTCTGAAATCTCCGAAGTCATGCGCCTCACGGCGGCGAGCATCGAGGAGCGCGTGAACGAGGCACTCGAGAAGTGTTTCGCTACGAAGGCCAAGGCGCAGGAGCGCGCCGCCGCTCGGGTGGTGCCCAAGCCAGTCGCCCCACCCAAGCCAGTGACGGCCAAGCCGGTCCCGCCCAAGCCCATGGTGGCAAAGTCGGTGGCCGCCAAGCCGATGCCCGTGAAGGCGACGGCCACCAAGGCACCTGCGCGCGCCGCGGCCAAGCCCGCCCGCCAGGCGAGGGCGAGTTAGGAATAAGCAAACAGCACAGGGCAGAAACTCGAAGGGCCGGTGAGCGAACCCCGTTCACCGGCCCGATCTCTGTACGCCGGAAGTAAAATCGTCTCGCGGGAGGTCGGTCCGTTCATGCTGCGTTCCCATCGAGCCCTCGTCACTGCCGCGTCCCTGCTGGCCGCCACACCGGCTCTCGCGCAGTCATCGGCGCCGCTGCAGCTGACGGCGGAGGACTACAGCCGCGCCGAGATGCTCCTGGGGTACAACGCGAATCCGCTGGTGCTGAACGCGGGCGTGCGCCCCAACTGGTTGCCCGACGGCCGGTTCTGGTACCGGACGACGCGAGAGAACGGCCCGGAGTTCGTGCTCGTGGATCCCGTCAAGCGGACCAAGGCCCCGGCTTTCGACCATGACAAGCTCACGGCCGCGCTCTCGGCTGTCGCGGGCCGTACCTACGAGCGGTTGCGCCTGCCCATGCTGTCGATCGACCTCTCGACCGATGGCACGCACGTGCTCTTCAACGTCGGCCAGCGACGGTTCACGTGTGATGTCCAGGGCACCGCGTGTACGGCGTCCGAGCGCCCCACGCCGCGCCCCGAGGTTCTGTCGCCCGATCGCAAGCGCGCGGCGTTCGTCCGCGACTGGAACCTGTGGGTGCGCGACGTCACCACCGGCCAGGAGACCGCGCTCACCACCGATGGCGTCAAGGACTACGGCTATGCGACCGACAACGCTGGCTGGCGCTTCAGCGACCGACCGGTGGTGAAATGGTCACCCGACTCCCGCAAGCTCGCCACATTTCAGCAGGATCAGCGCGGCGTCGGCGAGATGTACCTGGTGGACACGCGGGTGGGTCATCCCAAGCTCGAAGCCTGGAAGTATCCGCTTCCCGGCGACCGGGTCATCTCGATGATCGAGCGCGTGGTGATCGACGTCGATCGCAAGCGCGTCGTTCGCCTGAAGGTGCCGCCCGATCAACACCGTTCGACACTGTGTGACGATGTGATCTGCGGGAGCGACTGGGTGGACGTGCAGTGGGCCGCCGACAGCAACAGCCTGGCGTTCGTCTCCTCCTCACGTGACCACAAGCTGGCCGAACTGAAGGTGGCCGACATCCAGACGGGCGCCGTGCGCGACGTGATGCACGAGCTGGTGGGCACCTTCTTCGAATCCGGGAACGGGCGGGCCAACTGGCGGTATCTCCCCACGTCGAACGAGGTGATCTGGTTCTCGCAACGTAGCGACTGGGGACACCTGTACTTGTACGACCTGACCACCGGCCAGCAGAAGCGGCAGATCACGAGCGGCTCCTGGAACGTCACCCAGCTGTTGCACGTCGACGAGCGGGCCCGCACGCTGTACTTCACCGCCGTGGGCCGGGAAGGCCGCGACCCGTACTTCCGCCATGCCTACCGGGTGCGGATGGAGGGCGAGGGCCTGGAGCTGTTGTCGCCGGCCGACGCGGATCACGAGGTCTCGCTGAACGAAGCTGGCTCGTACTTCGTCGACAGCTGGTCCACGCCGGACACCGCGCCAGTGGCCATGCTGCGGGATGCGTCAGGAGCGGAAGTCCTTGCGCTGGAACGGGCCGACATCAGCCGCCTCGTCGCGAGGGGATGGCAGCCGCCGACGCGCATCACCGTCAAGGCGCGTGACGGCGTCACCGACCTGCACGGGCTGCTCTACAAGCCGAGCGGCTTCGATCCGTCGCGGACGTATCCCATCATCAACAACGTCTATCCGGGACCGCAGACCGGCAGCGTCGGCAGCCGCCAGTTCGCGGCCGCGCGGAGCGACACTCAGGCGCTTGCCGAGCTCGGCTTCATCGTCGTGCAGATCGACGGCATGGGCACGCCGTGGCGGTCCAAACGGTTCCACGAGGCGTATTACGGCGACATGGGCGACAACACGCTGCCCGACCAGGTGGCCGGCATGAGGGAGCTCGCATCGCGCTTCCCCTGGATCGACATCGAGCGCGCCGGGATCTACGGCCATTCGGGTGGCGGCTACGCGACCGCCGGCGCCATGTTCCGCTACCCTGATTTCTTCAAGGTCGGAGTGTCGCAGGCCGGCAATCACGACAACCGCAACTACGAGGACGACTGGGGCGAGAAGTGGCAGGGCCTGCTCGAGAACCAGGCCGGCGGCAAGACCAATTACGACAACCAGGCCAACCAGATCGTGGCGCACCAGCTGAAAGGCAAGCTGCTGCTGGCGCATGGCACGATGGACAGCAACGTGCCGATGTACAACACGCTGCTCGTGGTCAACGAGCTGATCAAGGCGAACAAGAATTTCGATCTCATCCTGTTCCCTAATCGCGGCCATGGCTTCGGCAACGAGCCCTACATGATTCGGCGGCGCTGGGACTACTTCGTCACCCACCTGATGGGGGCGCTGCCCCCCGCCGATTACGAACTGCGCCCGCCGACGGAAACGCCTTGAGTGCAGGAGACAGGAGCGAGGAGGCAGGAGACAGACGGTTCCGCCGCATGCGCACCCTCATCGCCGCCGTTCGCTCGGCTGTGACCTACGTCGCCGTTTCACTCTACGTCGTCATTGCCGGCATCCTGGGGATGGCGATCGCCGTACCGCTCAAGTGGGTTGGGCTGCTCTACGAGCTCGGCCACATCGGCGTGGCGCTTGCCCTTGGCCTGGCTGGCATTCGCTACCGTGTCCACGGGCGCGACCGGGTGCCGCGCGATCGCGCCATCGTCTTCTGCTCGAACCACCAGAGCAACGTGGACCCACCGGTACTCTTTCGGGTCCTGCACAGGCGCCTGCACATCCTCTACAAGGCGGAACTAGGCAAGCTGCCCATTCTCGGCACGGCGCTCCGGGCCGGCGGCTTTGTCCCGGTCCCGCGCGATCAGAAGGAGGCGGCCATGGAAGCCATCGACATGGCCGCCGCCTCGATCCGCAGCGGCAACTCGTTCCTCATCTTCCCCGAAGGCACCCGAAGCCGGACCGAGGAGCTCCTGCCGTTCAAGAAGGGCGGCTTCATCATGGCGATCAAGGCACAGGCGCCGATCGTGCCGGTGGCCATCTCGGGCGGCCGGGACGCGATGCGGAAGGGCAGCGCCATCGTCCGGCCCGTTCTCGTCGACGTCCGAATCGGGGACGCCGTTGAAACGGCGGGCTATACACTGGAGGAGCGCGACATCTTGATCGCCCTCGTGCGCGAACGGATTGAAGCCCTGCTTCGTCACTAAATCAGGATCATGGACCTGCTCGTCACGCTGGGACGTACGCTCGGGTTCTCATTGGCCGCCGGGGTCAACCTCTACGCCACGGTGGCGCTGCTGGGCCTGGCCTCACGTTATGGCTGGGTCGCCTTGCCCGAGCAGTTCCAGGCCTTCAACCACCCGTGGGTGATCGGGCTCGCCGGCGCGCTCTACGTCGTCGAATTCTTCGCCGACAAGATCCCGTGGGTGGACACCATGTGGGACACGGTGCACACCTTCATTCGGCCGGTTGGCGGCGCGCTCATTGCCGTGGCGACGCTCGGCGAGGCGTCGCCGACGGTCGAAGGGCTGATCGCGCTCCTCGGTGGCGCCGTGGCCGCGAGCAGTCATGTCACGAAGGCCGGCACGCGGGTGGCCGCGAACGCCAGCCCGGAGCCGTTCTCGAATTGGGCGCTGAGCCTGATCGAGGATGTGTTCGTCGTGACCCTCGGCTTCGTGACCCTCAAGTACCCGCTCGTCGCGCTTGGCGTGAGCGTGCTGGTTCTCGTGGCGATGGCTCTGGGAGCCCGGTGGATCTGGCGCTGGCTGCGGCGGTCCGCGCAGACGGCTCCAGCCTGAAGTAAAGTGACGACATGGGCCGCACGCTCGTTCTCCTGACGGTGCTGGCGCTCGGGGTCACCCTCGCGGGGCAGCAGCCGCCCGCGGCCCCGCAGGAAGATCAAGCGCTGCCGCGCTTCCGCGCCGGCGCCAGCCTGGTGCGGGTCGACGCCTACGTCAGCCTCAACGGCACGCCGATCACCGACCTCGCAATGGACGACTTCGAAGTCTTCGAAGACGACACCGCTCAGAAGGTCGAGACCCTGGAGCTCATCCGCGCGCGCGAGGCGCGTGGCGATACCACGACCGGCCCGGCGACGCCGGCCTCCACCCAGGAACAGCGCGCCGCGGCGCAGGATCCGAACGCCCGAGTGTTCGTGTTGTACCTGGACCGCTGGCACGTGGGCACCGACGGCTCGTTCCGATCGGCGGCTCCAGTCGAAGCGTTTCTCGACAAGGTGGTCGGTCCCAACGACCTGGTCGGGGTCATGACGCCGGACATCACGCCACAGAACATGACGCTCGTCCGCAAGGGCAACGGCATCGACCGCGTAGTGCGAGACGTCTGGTATTGGGGCGAGCGGGATCGACTCAATACGTCGGACCCGCACGAGGACGGGATTCGCGCCTGCTATCCCGATTCGGGCTCGACCGCGGGCATCGCGAAGGAGATGGTCGAACGCCGGCGCGAGCAGCAGACCTTGCGTTCGCTGGATGGCATGGTGCGATACCTCGACGGGGTGCGCGAGGAGCGCAAGTTCGTGCTGCTGCTCTCGGAAGGCTGGGTTCAGTTCCGCCGGAATGATCAACTCGGCCGGCCGCTGGGCGGCCAGGTTCCCGGCGGCCCTGACGGGGTTGGTGTGGGCCCTGACGGCCGCCTGACGACGGGGGGGCGGCAGGCCCAGGAGGGGAACACCACCTTCGACGCGTGCGAGCGTGAGCGCGTGATGCTGTCCTACATCGATCACGAGCTCGAAGTGCGGCAGATGGCGCAGCGCGCGAACCGGGCCAACGTTTCGTTCTATCCGCTGGATCCGCGTGGTTTGACCGCCTTCGACGACTCGCTTGGCGGCGCCTTCCGGCCGAGCTCGCCGTCACAGGATCGCGAGCGTATGGCGAGCCGTCAGGATGGCCTCAAGGTGCTGGCGGAGCAGACCGACGGGGTGTGGATTCTCAACACCAACGACACCGCCGGTGCGCTCACCCGCATCCTGGCGGATACGAACTCCTACTATCTCCTCAGTTACTACTCGACCAACCCCAAGCTCGATGGTCGCTTCCGGCGTATCACGGTTCGCGTCAAACGGCCGGACGCGGAGGTACGGGCGCGTCCGGGCTACATGGCGCCGACCGAGGCCGAGGCGCGGACCGCCGGCGCGACGCTGGCGGGCGCGAAAGGCGTGGGAACGCGAGTGGTCCCGCCGGGTGTGACGCGGGCGCTCGACGCGATCGCGCCAGGGCGCGGCACGGTTCCGTTGCGCGTGCAGGCGACGGGATTGGCGACGCGCATCCGGGCGATCGTCGAGCTCGACGCGGTGACCGCGAGACAGCCGGAATGGGCGATGGGCGGCACCCTCCAGGTCACCATCGAGTCGGAGAAGGGCGGGGCACCGGTGGTGACCAGTTTGCCGCTGCCCGCCGGCCAACGCAGCGTCGTGTTCGAAGGCCCCGAGGCCGATCTCGCGCCGGGCCGATACTACGTGCGCCTCGAAGGGCGGCCCGAGCGAGGCACGGCGACCATCCGGGCGACGACGGACGCCACGGTGGGCGCAGCGGGCGCGAGCATCGCGCCCGCGCTGGTCGTGCTGCGGCGCGGGCCCACCACCGGCCTGGCCTACCAGGCGACTGCCGATCCGCGCTTCCGGCGCACCGAGCGGCTGCGCGCCGAGGTTCCGATCCTCACCGAGGGGCCGCTGACTGGCGCCGGCCGGGTGCTCACTCGCGAGGGCCAGCCACTGGCCCTTCAGGTGACGATGACCGAGCGCACGGACGAGCGCTCCGGCACGCGATATCTGGTCGGCGACGTGACGCTCGCGCCGCTGGCTCAGGGCGATTACGTGCTGGAGCTGCAGGCGGGCCGGGCGTCGGCCACCTACGGGTTCCGCATCGTTCCGTAGGTATGCGGCGCCTCGCAAACGGGTTCATGGCCCTGCTCGCCGGTCTCGCCATGGCCTGGATCGCGTGGGCGGTGCTTTCGCCGTTCCTCCCAGCGGTTGGCGTCGCCGCGACCCTCGCCGGACTCGGCCTCGCGCTTGTCGGGCTTCACTTCGGCCGAAGCTGCGGAGCGCTGCGGCTGGATCTACTACCGCCAGCGCCACGGTTCCTGGGGCGCCGTCGGCGCCGCGATGGCGGAGGTGCAGGCCATCTACCGGCCCGGCCAGCATCACGTCCGGCACCTCAAGGAGAGGGCGGAAACCCACCGCGAAGACGACGACGCGGTGGGTAAGCCCATTGATGATTGATGATTGATGATTGATGATTGGCGATTCATTGGGTGATTGATGATCGACCCATTGAGGCATTCGATTGGTATTTGGGGCATTGTGGAGTTCCCAGGATTTGGTGGACAGGTAGTATCCGCACCGGAGACGGATGCCGATGTCCACGAGAACCGATGCCCGCCGGGTCCGATCGACATACGCATTCATCCAGGCTCATCGCAGCCAGTACAGCGTCCAGGCGATGTGTCGCGTCCTCGGCGTCGCGCCGAGCGGTTACTACGAATGGCTTCAACAGCCGCTCTCGAACCGCGCGCAAGAGGATGCCCCCCTGATGCGCCTGATTCGCGCGTCATTCGTCGCCAGCCACGGCATCTACGGCGCCCCGCGGGTGTTCCTAGACTTGCGTGAGGCTGGCGAGACCTGCCGCAAACATCGCGTCGCCAGGCTCATGCGCGAAGCCCAGTTGCGAGCGGTGCACGGGTACGAGGCGTTGGGCGGTCGGCAAGCCGTCGGTTCTGATTCCGAATCTGCTGCAACGGCAATTCACGGCACGCAGCCCAACAAGGCGTGGGTGACCGATATCACCTACGTTCGAACGTGGCAGGGCTGGCTGTACGTGGCTGTCGTGATGGACCTGTTCTCGCGCCTGATCGTGGGGTGGGCCGCCCGTCCGACCATTCACCGCGAGCTCGTCCTCGATGCCGTCTTGCTGGCGGTACGGCGCTGCCGCACGAACCGGCTCGAGCCGAGCATGAGCCGAAAGGGAAACTGTTGGGACAACGCCGTCGCCGAGTCCTTCTCAGCAGCTTGAAGAAGGAACGGATCAAGAAACTGATCTACAAGAACCGGGAGCTGGCGATCGCGGAGGTGGCCGACTATATCGAGGCGTTCTACAATCGGACGCGCCGCCACAGTCATCTCGGCGGGCTGAGCCCCGAGCAGTTCGAGGCCGCCAACGTCTCCGCTAAATCCTGGGAACTCCAATCTGAATGGCGCAATTCTCCAATCATCAATCGTCAATGAATCGCCAATCACCAATCATCAATCATCAATGAACGCAGTCTTTTACTCCATCCTCCGCTGCCCGTAACGCGAGAGGATGACGGCGAGCGAGAAGAAGAGGAGCGCACCCGCGATCTGTCCACTCAGGCCTTCCTCGTGCAGGAAGGGCAGCGCGTTGCCGACGGCCTGAAACGGGCCGAGCCAGGCGGCACCGTACAGGATCGCGTAGAGAATGCCCGCGAGCGATCCGCCCGCGATCAGCCCCGAGCTGAACAACGTGCCGGCACTCAAATCCGAGTCGCTCGTCACGCCGGTCTTCCGTTCCACGAACCACCGGACCAGGCCGCCGACGAAGATCGGGGCGGTGGTCGCGATCGGAAGGTACGCCCCCACCGCGAAAGACAGCGAATGCACGCCGCAGAGCTCGAGCGTGATGGCGATGAACACCCCGACCAGGACCAGGCCCCACGGAAGGTTCTGCGAGAGCAGCCCCTTGATGAGTGTCGCCATCAGCGTGGCCTGCGGCGCGGCGACGTCGGCTGACCCGATGCCGAACACCCGGTGCATGTAGAGCACCGTCATGCCGATGACGAACGACGAGGTGATGACGCCGATGGCGAGTCCCATCTGCTGGTGAATGGGCGTGGCGCCGACGATGTAGCCAGTCTTGAGATCCTGGGAGGTATTGCCCGCATTGGCGGCGGCGATGCAGACGATGGCGCCGACGGTGAGCGCGACCGGCCCGTAAGCATCACCGGTCCACCCCAGCGCGACGAAGATCACGCACGTGATGATCAGCGTCGCGATGGTCATTCCCGAAATCGGGTTCGACGAGGAGCCAATCAACCCGGTGATGCGCGACGACACCGTCGCGAAGAAGAAGCCGAAGATGAGAATCAGAATCGCGGCAAGCACGTTGCCCTGCGTCGGCAGACCAGGCGCGAACGCAAGGAAGAGGCCGAGCAGCAGCGAGCCGCCAAGCACCACGATCATCGGGATGTCGCGCTCGGTTCGCGTCTGAGTGACAGCTCCGGCGCCACCCGACGAGAGATCTTTGAAGCTGCCCTTCGCCGACGAT
>DATLLC010000127.1:0-20911 GCA_035538015.1 Vicinamibacterales bacterium | reverse complement strand
GTGTAGCCGGCGAGCTGGAGCACCTCCATGCGGTCGCGCCGTGCCTGCGGGATCGTGTGCAGCACGTTGGCCGAGCAGATGACCATCCCGTTCGACAGGTCATATTCCACGTCGAGATAGTGATCGAGGAACGAGCTGTTCTGCTCGGGATCGAGCACTTCCAGCAGCGCCGCCGACGGGTCGCCGCGGAAATCCATCGACATCTTGTCCACTTCGTCGAGCAGGAACACCGGGTTCATCGTCCCCGCCTTTTTCATCATCTGGATGATCTGGCCGGGGAAGGCGCCGATATACGTGCGCCGGTGCCCGCGGATTTCGGCTTCGTCACGCACGCCGCCGAGCGAGAGGCGCACGACCTTGCGGTTCATGGCGCGGGCGATCGACTTCGCGAGCGAGGTCTTGCCGACCCCGGGAGGGCCCGCGAACGTCAGGATCGTCGCCTTCGGCTTCTTCACCAGGGCGCGGACGGCTAGGAACTCGAGGATGCGGTCCTTGATCTTGTCGAGGCCGAAGTGGTCCTCGTTGAGCACCACCTCGGCGTTCTTCAGATCGCGGTTCTCCTTGGTGTTCTTGTGCCAGGGCACCGCGATCAGCCAATCGAGATAGTTGCGCGACACCGTCGCCTCGGCCGACATCGGGGGCATCGATTCCAGGCGCTTCAGCTCCTGGACGGCCTTCTCCTCGGTGTCCTTCGGCATCCGCGACTGGTCGATCTTCTTGCGCAGCTCCTCGATCTCGTTGCCCTTGTCGTCCTTGCGACCCAGTTCCTTCTGGATCGCCTTCATCTTCTCGTTGAGGTAGTACTCCTTTTGCGCCTTCTCCATCTGCTTCTTCACGCGCGACTGGATGCGGCGGTCGACCTGCAGCTTGTCGACTTCACCTTCGAGGATGCTGGCGATGCGGTTGAGGCGCTCGAGCGGCGAGACGATCTCGAGCAGGTTCTGCTTCTCGTCGACGCCGACCAGCAGGTGCGCGGCGATCGTGTCGGCGAGCTTGCCCGGATCGTCCACCCGGACAGCGGCGATCATCGCGTCGTAGTGCAGGTTGTTCGACAGCTTCACGTACTGCTCGAAGAGCGATACCACGCGGCTCATCGTCTGCTCGACGTCGCCGACCTGGTCCTTCATCCTCTGCAGCACCTTGACGACGACGCGGTAGAAGCCCTTGTCTTCCTTCCACTCGATGACCCGCGCCCGATCGACGCCCTCGACCAGCACCTTGATGTTGCCGTCGGGGAGCTTCAGGCTCTGCACCACGTTGGCCACCGCGCCCATGGTGTAGATGTCCTCGGCCTTCGGGTCGTCGGTCGACGCGTCGTGCTGCGCCGCCAGGAACACCCGCTTGTCCTTGCCGAGCGCGTGCTCGAGCGCGCGGATCGACGATGGCCGGCCGATGACGAACGGCATCATCATGTGGGGGAAGACGACGACGTCGCGGAGCGGGACGATGGGGAGGGTTTCGTAGACTTCGGTCATGGTGCAGTGATAGTTAGGGAACCGGAAACCGGCGGCCGGCAACCGGCCGCCGCTAAAGGCAGGGGCGACGGCAGCCGTTGCCGTCTGCCGTCTGCCGGATGTTGCTAGCCGGCTTTCTCGATCACTTCGAGGCCCGTGTTCTTGTTCACCACCATCTCGCGGGTGATGACGCACTCACGGGATTTCTTCTGGCCCGGCAGCTGGTACATCAGATCCAGCATCAGGTCTTCGATGATCATCCGCAGGCCGCGGGCGCCGATCTTTCGCTCCAGCGCCATCTCGGCAATCGCCTCCACCGCATCGTCGGTGAAGCGGAGCTTGACGTTCTCGTACTCGAACAGCTTCATGTACTGGCGCGTGATGGCGTTGCGCGGCTGGGTGAGGATCTGCATCAGCGCCGGCTTGTCGAGCTCGTGGAGCGTCCCGGTGACGGGCAGGCGGCCGACGAACTCCGGGATCAAGCCGAACCTGATCAGGTCCTGCGGTTCGAGCTGCTCCAGCACGGTGCCGACGTCGCGGCTCTTCTGCGACTTGATCTCGGCCTTGAAGCCGAGCGTCTTCTTGCCGACCCGCCGATCGATGACTTTCTCGAGTCCGACGAACGCGCCGCCGCAGATGAACAGGATATTGGTCGTGTCGATCTGGAAGAATTCCTGGTGCGGGTGCTTGCGGCCGCCCTGTGGCGGCACGTTGGCCACCGTGCCTTCCAGGATCTTCAGCAACGCCTGCTGCACGCCCTCGCCCGAGACGTCGCGGGTGATCGACGGGTTCTCGTCCTTGCGGCCGATCTTGTCGATCTCGTCGATGTAGACGATTCCCTGCTGACACTTCTCGATGTCGCCGCCGGCGGCCTGGAGGAGCTTGAGGATGATGTTCTCGACATCCTCGCCGACGTAGCCCGCCTCGGTGAGCGTGGTGGCGTCGACAATCGTGAACGGCACCGACAGCAGCTTGGCCAGCGTCTGCGCGAGCAGCGTCTTGCCGGTGCCGGTCGGCCCGATCAACAGGATGTTCGACTTGGTGAGCTCGACGTCGTTGCGGCTGCGCGGCTGTTTCTGAATCTCGAGCCGCTTGTAGTGGTTGTAGACCGCGACCGCGAGCTTCTTCTTGGTCAGCTCCTGGCCGATGACGTACTCATCCAGGAACTTCTTGATCTCGGGTGGGGCCGGGAGCGACGCGCGCGTACCGCGGTTGTCGAACTTGTTGTCGTCCGCAATGATGTCGTTGCACACTTCCACGCATTCATCACAGATGAACACCGTGGGGCCGGCAATGAGCTTCCTGACGTCGTTCTGATCCTTGTTGCAGAACGAGCAGCGCAGGATTTCGCCGCCGTCGCCGTTCTTCTTCACCATTGGGCCGATACCCCTAGGTTACACCCGTTTCCGAATGACATCGTCAATAATTCCGTATGCTTTGCCCTGTTCGGGGGACATGATGTAGTCGCGCTCGGTGTCCTCCTGAATGCGCTTCGGATCCTGGCCCGTGTGCTTCACCAGAATCTCGTTGATGCGCTCGCGCATGCGCAGGATTTCCTTGGCCGCGATGTCGATGTCCGTCGCCTGGCCGCCCAGCCCGCTCATCCACGGCTGGTGAATGAGGATGCGGGAGTTCGGCAGCGAGAAGCGCTTGCCCTTCGCGCCCGCCGCGAGCAGCACCGCCGCGATCGACGCCGCCTGCCCGATGCAGTTGGTCTGGACGTCGGGCCGGATGAACTGCATCGTGTCGTAGATCGCGAAGCCGGCAGTGATCGACCCGCCCGGGCTATTGATGTAGAGGTGGATGTCCTTGTCGGGATCTTCCGCCTCGAGGAACAGCATCTGCGCGATCGCCAGGTTGGCCACCCCATCATCGATCGGCGTACCAATGAAGACGATGTTGTCCTTGAGCAGCCGCGAGAAGATGTCGTACGCGCGCTCGCCGCGATTGGTCTGCTCGACCACCATCGGGACGAGCGTGTTCTGAGCCGTTCCGTATCTCATTCGGTTCCTTGCCGCACCCGGCACTCAGCACCGGGCACCCTGCACCGCGGACCCTGCACGCGGCACCCGGCGCCCGTTCCCTTCTATATCGTCACGATCCTAGCTTTACCCAAGGCCCAGGCCACGGCTTTTTCGCGGCGGAGCCCCGCAGCCAGCCGGGGCAGCTCTCCGTCCTGCTGGAGCCTGGCGCGGACGGCCGCCACCGAGCGCCCGGCCCCTTCGGCGTAGCGCGCGAGCTCGGCCTCCAGGTCCGCCTCACTCACCGTCATCTGCTCGCGCCGGGCGATCTCATCCAGCACCATCGCCGACTTCACCGAGTCCGCGGCCGGCTCCCGCTGGCCCTCACGGAACGCGGCCCAGTCGATATTGGCATTTCGTGGGTCAATCCGCTGATCCATGAGCCGGCGAGCGAAGTCCTCGATGCGCCGGTCCACCTCCCGGTCCAGCAGGGCTGGGGGGATCTCAAAAGGCACCCGCTCGGCCAGCTTCTTCAACAGGTCGTTCCGGAGCTGGCGCTCGGCCGCCTCGGCCGCCTCGGCCTCGAGGTCGCCCCGGACGCGGGCGCGGAGGGCCTCCAGCGAATCGAATTCGCCCAAGTCCTTCGCGAACTCATCGTCCAGCGCCGGTACGACCCGGCGCTTGATTTCATTGAGCGTCACCGTGTAATCCACGATGCCACCGGCAAGGTCGGGGTTGGAATAGTCGTTCGGGTAGGTGATCGAAAACGATCGGGTCTCGCCAACGTTCATGCCGAGCACCCGCTCGTCGAAGCCCGGTGGGTTGCCAGCGGCGCCCATTTCGATGGAGACGCCCTTGTGGCGCTCTTCGTCGCCGCGTTTGCCGTCCTTGTCGGTACCCTGGCGCACCAGATCCACCACGGCCGTGTGGCCGGCCTCGACCACGCCGCCTTCCACCGGCTCGAAGCGGGCGGCGCGGTCGCGGAGCCGTTCCAAGGCCTGACCGACGGCCTCGTCTTCGATTGGTGCCAGGGTCTTGCGCAGTTCAATCGCCGACGGGTCGCCGGGGTCGAAGGAGGGGACGACGTCGAACGAGGCGGTGAAGGTGAGGGGCTCGCCCTCCTTGACGACCAGGTTCTGGATGTCGGGGCTCTCGATCGGCTGCAACCCGCGCTCGCTGAGCGCATCCTCCACCGCGTGTCCGACCAGGTGTTCGGCGGCGTCCTGCAGGATCTGCCCCTTGAACCGCTGGCGGATGACCTTGGCGGGCACCTTTCCGGGGCGGAAGCCCGGCAGGCGTGCGGCTTTGCCGTAGCGAGACGTAACCACGGAGAGCTCCGCATCGACCCTGTCGGCGGGAATCTCGACGACGAGGTTCTTCCGGGTATCGCTGACGTCGACCAGTTCCGTCTTCATTCGTGTCTGCTGAGCTGTGCTTGTGATCTTGGGTGTCGGGCCGAGTGGAGTGGGCGGTGGTACGAACCCGGGTCCGAGGTCCACCCTCGCGGCTCCGCCGCTGCGATGGACGTCCTTCGCGTAGCTTGCGCCTCAGGGCCTGCCATCCGAAGCCTGAGCGCAAGCGATGGCGAAGGATGGTGCGAAAGGGGGGAGTCGAACCCCCATAGCCTTGCGGCTACCGGATCCTAAGTCCGGCGCGTCTGCCAGTTCCGCCACTTTCGCCGGTGGTGGGCTGGAATCTCGTTTGGTCAGCGTAGCACGGTTCGAGGTTTTCGGGCGAAAGCCCACGCTCAACCCCAACGGATTGCGGTGTCCACCTCTGCGTGCTACCATCCAGACCCTGCAATGCCGCCAATCGACACTGTGCTAGATCCTTACTTTGGACTGTTCATCGCGGCCGCCAATGACGGTGCCGCGCCCTCGCTGGTGCGGAGCTCCGCCAGACCGACGTCGCTACCCGATCCCGAGACCGGGCGACCGTTGCGGATCGCGACGATAGACGGCCCCGCCCGGGCCATCTGTCCGTCTTGCGCCGCGTCGGCCGAGGGCGGGTTCGTCTCCTTCGTCGGCGACCTGCGGTTGGCCTACGCGTGTCCGTCCTGCGAACGGCTCGTCTGGCTGCCAGGAGCGTAGCTGTTCACTGTTTCGTCGTCACCAGCAATTCGTCCACCGTCCCCCGGCGGTCGGCGCGAGTATTGATTGCGCGGCGAGCCGGCACCCGGTAGACCTGGAGTCCGGCGGCGCGGGCCTCGTCGCGGCCTTCGAACAGGTCCAGGATCAGCGGCGCGCTCGAGTTGCTGAGCAGCACGTGGACGCCTCGAGCGGCCAGCCCCAGCATCACCTGTTGGACGCGCCCCTGGTCGGCCTCGCCAAACCCCTGTCTGGTGTAGGACCGAAAGTTGGCCGTGGCGGTCAGAGGGGCGTACGGGGGGTCCAGATACACGAAGTCTCCGGCGCTCGCCCGATCGATAACCGACTCGAACGGGGAGAGTGACAGCGTGATGCCGGGCGCGGACAAGGTGGTGGACACCTCGGCGAGCAGCGCCGCGTTGGCGATCCGCGGCCGCGCGTAACGCCCGGGCGGCACGTTGAACCCACCCGCGCGGTTGACCCGGAACAGGCCGTTGTAGCCGGTGCGATTGAGGTAAATCAGCATCGCGGCCATCTCCGGCCGATACGCGGCGAGGTCGGCCCCGGCGTCGTACCATTGACGCCGCGCCGGGTTGAACTGGCGGTCCCGCACTCGCCGGTAGTGGTCGGCGCCATCCCGGGCATGGCCGCGCGCCAACCGTTCGAGCGCGGCGAGCACCAACCCCACCGAGTCGCGGACCCGCAGCCAGGTGCCGATCAGGTCGGGATTCTCGTCGGTGAGCACGGCCGGCCGATTGTCAAGGTGCCCGCGCGCGACAAGGTCGAAGAACACGGCGCCGCTGCCGAGAAACGGCTCGTGATACACGCCGAACGTGGACGGGTAGAAGGGACGGAGGCGCGGGAGCAGCTGTCGCTTCCCGCCCGCCCACTTCAGGAATGTACGCACGGGGGAATTCTACAGGGCGGCCCTTTCGAAGGCGCCCTTCGCGTCTGAGGCCTTCGGTCGATCCCTCGGTTGAGCCGCGGAGGAAGGCCTACAACGACGGTTCGCCGCCGCCTTCCATCCACCACCAGAGCGCGAGCGCCGACGAGAGCAGCAGCGCGGCCAGGACCAGCGTTTGCGCTTCCGACATCAGACGGGCGGTCCACGGCGCGACTGTCGCAGTCGCGGTCGTGAGCGCGGCGACATCGATCGAGAACCACCCCAGCGACCAGAGCAGCCCCGCGACGCCGCCGAGGACGACGAGCACGCCCGCGCCGAGGGCGAGGTTGAAGCCGACGTCCACGAATTGCTCGACGCGCCACCGCTCCTGGCTGACGCGGCGCATCACTTGCAGCGTGAAGTGCACGGGCGGGTCGGGTGTTTCTCGCGCCAGGAGCAATCGCTCCATCGCGCGCGCGAGATCGACCCGCGCCTGGCAGCTTGCGCAAGCGGCGACGTGAGCGTCCGCCTCGGCGGGCAACGGATCGCCCGCGACCACGGCTTCGATCAGGTCATCAAGGTCTTCGCAACGCACGTCAGCGATACTCCGTCTCGAGGAGGTGTCTCAGCTGCCGCTTGGCACGGTGCAGGTGCGTCTTCACCGTGCCGATCGGCAGGCCGAGCGCCTCGGCCAGGTCCTCGTAACGCATGCCCTTCAGGTAGTGCCCGTTGATGAGCACCTGGTAGTTCGTCGGCAGGCGCCGCAGCGCCTTCTCCATCCGGTCGCGCAGGGTCAGCTCGTCGAACGCTCGATCCGGAGAGCCGAACTGGCGCGGGACCTCGCCCGTTCCCTCGAGCGGTTCGGTCGCAGGCAGCCGGCGTTCGGCCGCCAGCAGGTTCACCGTGATCCGGTAGATCCAGGTGGAGACCCGCGAATCCCCCCGAAACGACGGCAGTCCGCGGTAGACCCGGACGAAGACGTCCTGCGCTACCTCCTCGGCGCGGCCCGCATCCTGGATGGTTCGTGCCACGAGCGCGAACACCAGTCCCTTGTAGCGGTCCACCAGCTCCCGAAACGCCTGCTCGTCGCCCTCGCGGCACCGCGCGACGAGCACGCGCTCGGGAGTCTCGTCCATCAACGGGTCCATTAACCCCACAGTTCACTTGAGTTGAGCATGCCATCAGCCGGGACTCCCCTCGATCGCGCCGGTTTCCATCGTGTCAGCGAGCGGATGGACTGACCACTCAAGCGAATTGAGGGGTTAGAGCGGTGATCGGACGGGATTGTTTCATCCGGGCCGGCTGAAACAATTTTGTGCCGCCCCGAGTCTAAGCCCTCCACTAACTCGAGTTGAGCCTGCTGTCAGCCCGAGTGAGCTGAGGGGTTGACCCCTCCAACAAAGGAGCGCTGGATGGAGGCTGGGGAACTGTTGGCGGTGGTGCTCAGCCTGGCCACCTTGCTCGGGGGGGTCGTCATCATCCTGGCAGGGTTGCGCTACCGCACCCAGATTCGGGAGCTGCGGCACAAAGAGCGGCTGGCGATGATCGACAAGGGCATGCTGCCGCCGCCTGAGTTCGATCCCCAGATCGTGTTCAGCCGAGGCCTGCAGCAGCGGTCGCTGTCGTTCGGCATCGTCGTGGTCGGCCTGGGTTTCGCCCTCATGTTCCTCATCGGCATCGCGGGCGGAGCGCTCGACGCCGGCGTCGGGATCGGCGGGGCCGTCGTGATCGTGGGTATTGCCTTCATCGTGCGCAGCATCTTCGCGGCGCCGCCGGATCGCCGCTCCGAGACCCCGCCGCCGATGTCGCCACCGGCGCCGCCGAGCGACTTCCTCAAACCCTGAGCCACGGCCTTGCGTGCACCCCGCCGCGCACGCGAGGATCGGGGTATGGCGCCCATCCCCGGGGTCTACGTTCGCCGGCGTTTCCTTCCTTCAGGCCTGCTGATTCCCCTTCGCGAGCACACCGAGACCGCCGTCGGCAATCCCGCGGCCGTGCAGCGCACGCCCGGCGCGGCGCTGGCGGTGGACGACGAGGTGCGGCGTGCCTGGGAAGTGGAGTTGCCGGACGACCTGCACGACCGGCTGACTGGGGGCATCGAGCGGCTGCGCGCGGAGCTGGCGACGTTCTTCAGCGTGGCGCTGGACCCCTGCGAGACAGTGGCCGCCGTGCGCTATCCCCCCGGGTCGTTCTACCGTACTCACCGCGACCGGGCAGAGCGCCGCGACGCCTACGGGCTTCATCGCCGCGCGGTCTCGATCGTCGTGTTCGTGAACACGGGATCGCCACACCCCACCGCCGACTTTGGCGGCGGTTCCCTTCGCCTGCACGAGGTGGCGGCGGTCCCGCGTGGCATCCTCGACATCACGCCCGTGGCCGGGATGCTCGTCGCCTTCAGGTCCTCACAGATGCACGAAGTGACGCCGGTGGAGTGGGGCACCAGGGTGACGATCGTCGGCTGGCTGTTGAAGGCGGATGAGGCAGACCGCGTGACAGACGCCGGCGGACGCCCTCCCATCGCCGGTAAACGACGGTAGCGGCAGGCACGTAACCCGGTTCATACTCAGTCACGGACCATGCTGACCCTCTTGCTTCGCCGTTCGATCGTGACCGCTTCGCTCGTCGCCGGGACCATTGCCGGGATGGACGCGACGAGCTGGCCGGAGTGGCGCGGCCCCGGGCGCGATGGCCGCTCCAGTGAGACCGGCCTTCCGGAGAAATGGTCGCCGCAGGGTGAGAACCTGGCCTGGAAGGTTCCGTACGGGAGTCGCTCGTCGCCGGTCGCGTTCGGCAATCGGGTGTACATCAACACCGTGGTCGGGGATCTCGCCCATACCCAGGAACGGCTGGTCGCCCTCGACGCCGAGACCGGGAAGCTGCTCTGGGAGCGGCGGTTCAGCATCTATCTGAGCGACGTGCCGCAGCATCGCGCGGCGTGGGCGTCGCCCGCCGTGGATCCGGCCACCGGTAACATCTACGTCTTCACCGTCGGCGCGCAGCTCTTCTGCGTTTCGCCAGACGGCAAGCCGGTGTGGGATCGATCGCTCCCTGAGGACTTCGGCGCGGTCACGACGCACGGCGGCCGCACCACATCGCCGATCGTCGAAGGCGACCTGGTCATTCTCAATACCCTCGTGCTCGCGTGGGGCGACCTCAATCGACCCGGCAACCGTTACTTCGCCTTCGACAAGCGCACCGGCCAGACGGTGTGGGTGAGCTCGCCGCAGGCGCGGCACTACGACACCAACTATTCCACGCCGATCGTCGTCGATCTGCCGCAGGGCCGGTCTCTCATCGTCGGCGGCACCGACGGCGCGTATCACGCGCTGCGCGTCAATACCGGCGAGAAGGTCTGGTCGGTGGAAGTGAGCAAGCGCGCGATTCTCAACAGCGCGATCTTCCGCGACAACGTCGCCTACGTCACTCACGGCGAAGAGAACATGGACACCACCGAAATGGGGATGGTGTCGGCAATCGACGCGACCCGGACCGGCACGCTTGCGGCCGATGCCTTCAAGTGGACGACGCACGGCTTCCTGCCGACGTTTGCCTCTCCGGTGATGGACGCGGAGCGGCTCTACACGATGGACAACGGCGCCATCGTCGGCGCCTTCGATCTGAAGACCGGCGCCCGGTTGTGGACCAAGACCCTGGGCACGCTGCAGAAGGGATCCCCCGTGCTCGCCGACGGCAAGCTGTATGTCGGGACGGAGAACGGGAAATTCTTCATCCTGCGGCCGTCCGCCTCGGCCGTCGAGGTTCTCGACGAGGACGTGCTCGGCACGCCCGCTGAGCCGGAGGCGATCGTCGCGTCGCCGATCGTCGCCGACGGACGCGTCTATGTGGCCTCGATGGACCACCTGTATGCCATCGGCAGGCGTAAGGCCTCGCTCGGCGGCCGCACGCCAGCGATGGCGCCGCGCAGCACGGCGCCTGCGACCTCCGTCCAGTTGGTGCCCTACGACGTCCTGCTGGCGCCAGGGGCGAAGCAGAGCTTCACCGTTCGACTGTTCGATGCCAAGGGCGCGCTGGTCCGCGAGGAGCCGGCCGCCTCAGCGACATGGGCCATGGAACAGGTGAAGGGCGCGGTCGACAAGGGTGTCTTCACTGCGGGCGAGGGGAATTCGGCCGGGTTCCTGAAGGCGTCGGTCGGCGGCGTGACGGGACAGGCCCGGGTGCGCGTTGTGGCGCCGCTGCCGTGGAGTTTCGACTTCGAGAACCCGGATGGCGAGGCCCCGCCGGCATGGTGGGTGGGCGCCCCGACCAAGCTGTTCCAGCGGACCGTGGAGGGGATGGGCGCCGTACTGGTGCGGCCGCGTGATGAGACCGTGGGCCGGCGTGCCAAGGTCCTGATCGGCCCGGCCACCTGGTCGGACTACACGGTCGAGATCGACGTCCGCGGGCGCGAGCAGCGTCGCCAGCGCGGCGACGCGGGCGTCATCAACGAGCGCTACGCGCTCGTGCTCTTCGGCAACGGACAGAAGCTCGAACTGCAGCCGTGGCAGGCCGCCGACGAGATGACGGCGCGCATCCCGTTCAAGTGGGATGCGGACACCTGGTACCGCATGAAGTTGCGGGTGGACCACCAGCCGAACGGCTCAGCGCTCGTCCGTGGCAAGGTGTGGAAGACGGGCGAGCCGGAGCCGGCGGCCTGGACCATCGAGAAGACCGACACGATTCCGCACCGCGAGGGCAGCCCCGGGCTCTACGGTGATGGCATCTCGGAGGTCTACTTCGACAATTTGAGGGTGTACAAGAACCAGTAGCGCAGGCTTCAGGCATTAAGCTTCAGGCTTTAGGCTCTAGACTCTAGGTACGGCGCTCGTCAGGCTGTGTCGTCTCCTAGAGCCTAGAGCCTAGAGCCAAGAGCGTAGCGCCTAGCGCCCAGAGCCCGGAGCCTGACGAGGCGCCACCAGAGTCCCGATCATGCGAAACGCCTTCACACTCTCGCTCGTTTTCGTTGCCACTGTGGTGCTATCTGCCGATGACTGGCCGATGTGGGGCGGCTCGCCGTCGCGCAACATGGTATCGCCCATGACGGGCGCGCCCACCGAGTGGGACGTCAAGTCGGGGAAGAACGTGAAGTGGGTGGCCGAGCTCGGCTCGCAGTCCTATGGCAACCCGAGCGTGGGCAGCGGCGTGGTCATCATCGGGACCAACAACGAGCTGATGCGCGACGGCAAGCAGGCGGGCGATCGCGGAGTCGTCATGGCGTTTCGCGAGGCGACGGGCGAGTTCCTGTGGCAGGCGACGTTCGAGAAGCTGTCGTCGGGCCGCGCCAACGACTGGCCGTTCCAGGGCATCGCCAGCTCGCCGCTGATCATGGACGGCGTCGCCTATTTCGTGTCGAACCGCGGTCAGGTGATCGCGGCCGACGTGGATGGGTTCCACGACGGCACCAACGACGGCGCCATCAAGGACGAGAAGCTCACCGGCAAGAACGACCCGGACTTCATCTGGGTGTTCGACATGATGGAGGAGGTCGGATCCTTCCCCCACAACCTCTCCAACTCGTCGCCGGTCGTCTATCAGAATCTGCTGTTCGTCAACACCTCCAATGGACAGGACGAGAGCCACGTCAACATTCCTTCGCCGAAGGCGCCGGCGATCATCGCCATCGACAAGAACACCGGGAAACTGGTGTGGGAGGACAACTCCGTCGAGGATCGGATTCTGCACGGGCAGTGGTCTACACCGGCCGTGGGCGAGGTTGGCGGCGTGATGCAGGTGGTGCACGCGCAGGGTGACGGGTGGGTGCGCGGCTACGAGGTCCTGACCGGCAAGAAGCTGTGGGAGTTCGACACCAACCCCAAGGACTCGGTTTGGCCGAAGACGCGCAACGAGGTTATCAGCACGCCGGTCATCTACGAGAACGTCGTCTATATTTCGAACGGCCAGGATCCGGAGCACGGCGAGGGGGTGGGCCACGCCTACGCCATCGACGCGACCAAGCGCGGGGACATCACCCAGAGCGGACGCCTCTGGCACTTCGACAAGATCCGCCGCTCCATCTCCACCGCGGCCATCAAGGACGGCCTCATCTATCTCGCCGACTTCAGCGGCTTCTTCCACTGTCTCGACCTGAAGACGGGACAGGTCCTGTGGACCCACGACATGTTCGCCGCGATCTGGGGATCGCCGATGATCATCGGCGACAAGGTCTATCTGGGTGACGAGGACGGCGACGTGGTGGTGGTGGAGCACGGCCGGACGCTGAAGATCGTGTCGGAGCAGAACATGGGGAGCTCGGTCTACTCGACCGTGGTCCCGGCCAACGGGGCGATCTTCGTGATGAACCGTAACCAGCTCTACGCGCTGCAGCAAGGCTCGCAATACCAGAAACCCAGCGCCCAGTAGCACGAAGGGCACGAAGAAGGCACAAAGTACACGAAGGGAGGCACGAAGGACACGAAGGGTGAGAGTAGTTGTTTCGTGAACTTCGTGGTTCTTCCTTCGTGATCTTCGTGTTCTGTCTTTCCGGCATGCATCGACGGGATTTTCTACAGACACTCGCCGCGGTCGGCCTGACGCCGGGGCTGCTACGCGCGCAGGGCGCCGTCGTGGCCCGCGCGCCCGCGGATGCGTGGCCGCACTTCCGCGGGACGCCGTCCCTCACCGGCGTGTCGGCCACGATCATCGCTCCCCAACCGAAGCTCGCGTGGACCTGGGAGGGTGGAGAAGCCATCGATTCGAGCCCGGCGATTGTCAACGGCGTCGTCTACATCGGCGCGGCCACCGGCGAGCTGTTCGCGATCGGGCTCGACGACGGCAAGCAACGCTGGAAGTACAAGGCGGGGGAGTCGATCGGCGAGTCGTCGCCGGCGGTCAGCGTCGGACGTGTCTACATCGGGGACCTCGACGGCATCGTGCACGCCGTGTCGGCCGCGGACGGGAAGCCGGTTTGGACCTACAAGACGAAATCCGAGATCAAGTCGTCGCCGGTCGTCGTCGGCGACCTGGTGTTGATGGGTTCGTACGACGGATCGCTCTACGCGCTCGGCGCCGGCGATGGCAAGCTGCGCTGGAGCTACGCCACGGAGAACTACGTGCACGGCGTCCCCTCGGTCGTCGACGGCGTGGCGCATTTCGCCGGCTGTGACGAGGTGTTCCATGCGGTGCGGGTCGCCGACGGCAAGGAGGTCTACACCACCTCCGCCACCGCTTACACCGGCGCGTCGGTGAGCATCGTCGACCGCGTGGCCTACTTCGGGACCTTCGACAACCAGGTAATCGCGCTCGATCTGGCAAAGCGCTCGGTACGGTGGCGCTACGAGCACCCCGACCGCAAGTTCCCGTACTACTCGTCGTCGGCGGTCGTCGATGGCCTGGTCGTGCTCGGCGGCCGCGATCGGATGGTGCACGCCCTCGACGCGGCGACCGGCAAGCCGAAGTGGGAGCACATGACGCGCGCGCGGATCGACTCGTCGCCCGCGATTGCCGGATCACGCGCCTTTGTCGGGAGCAGCGACGGGCGTCTCTACGCGCTCGATCTCGCCAGCGGGAAGGTGGTCTGGGAGCACGAGGATGGCGACGCGCTGACCAGCTCGCCGGCATTGGCCTCCGGTCGAATCGTGATCGGCTCGACGGGAGGCAAAGTGCTTTGTTTCGTGTAAGCGAATCTGGTGATCTCTAGATCTCGTGAGGTCGAGATCGATCTGGTGATCGATCGATTCTTCAATCTATTGATAGATCTATCGATCGATCGTCAGATCGACCGATCGCTGGATGGATCGCCAAATCACGAGCTCAAGAGTTCGCAAGATTCGCGCGCTCCCCCCATCTATCTGACTTGATCTATCTGAACTCCACCATCACTGTCGGACCGTCGATCTTTATCCCCTTGACGTCCTTCAGGTACGGCTTCACTTCGGAGAGCGACGCGCCCGGTCCGATCTTGCCCTGCAAGGCCTTCAGCGTGGCCGGATCCTGGAAGAGTTGCGCGAGGTCCATCTCGAGGAGCGTCAGGCGCGAACCGTTCACGTACTCGGCGTTGGTCTTGACGATCGAGCCGACGACCTCGAGGTCGATCCCCACCTTGAAGCCGTCGAACATGGTCTTGACCATGTTCAGCACGGTCGGGTCGGTCATGTCCGGGCCGCCTTGCGGCGTGTTCGCCGGGCGGTCACCGGGCACCGGCTTGTCCTGGAACTGCACCGTCAGGACGGACGTCCCGGCGCCCTTCTTCAGCGTGAACTTCACCGGGCTCTCAGGGGACTGCGCCGCGGGCCCAAACTGGCTGTCCGTGCTGCCGGAGAGATTCGGATCCTGGTTGACTTGCACCAGGTTGATGTCGTCGAAGGCGAAGACCGCCTTGACACCCTCGAAGGTACCCGACTTGGCTGGTTCGGCCGAGACCAGCCGAACTCCCTTGCCCATGCGCTCGGCCGCCCGCTTCAGGTCGGCTTCGTTGACCGGATTGGCGGACTGGCCCGGCTGATTCATGCCCGGCATCATCGCCTTCATCGCGCTCGTGTTGACCAGAATGCTCTGATCGATCGTGCCGCTGCCATCGGGCTTCACCTTGATGAGCGTGGCGCTGTTGATGCAGCCGACGAGGGCCGCCGACGCGGCGACGAGCAGCAGGGCACGAAGGGTGTGCATGGATCCTCCAGTCAGGGGCGCTTCGCGCTTCCATCATACCTATACTGGTGCGGATGACGCGGGAGGGGGCCGGACGGGCGGCGCTTGTAACGGGTGCCTCGGCTGGCATTGGGGCGGCGTTCGCCAGGGTGCTCGCGGCCCGGGGCTACCAGCTGATTCTCACCGCGCGCCGGGTTGACCGGCTCGAGGCCATGGCCAGCGAGCTCCGCGAACAGCACGGCGTGAAGGTCGACTGCATTCCCGCGGATCTCTCGGAGCCCTCGGCTCCTGCCGCGATGGTCGCCGAACTCGATCGCCGCGGGCTTCACGTCGACGTGCTCGTCAACAACGCGGGCTACGGCCTGCCCGGCCGCTTCGATCGCCCTGCCTGGACCGAGCACGAGGCGTTCCTGCGGGTGATGGTCACGGCGGTGTGCGAGCTGACCTACCGGCTGTTGCCCGGGATGGTCGAGCGACGATGGGGCCGCATCATCAATGTCGCGTCGCTGGCCGGGCACCTGCCGGCCCCGGCCGGCCACACGTTGTACGCGGCCAGCAAGGCCTTCCTGATTCGTTTCTCCGAGGCGCTGGCCGCCGAACGCGCCCACCACGGCGTGTTGACCACCGCTGTCTGTCCCGGCTTCACCCTCAGCGAGTTCCACGACGTGACCGGCACCAGGGCCCAGGTCAGTCGAATGCCAAAGCCGCTCTGGATGGATGCCGCGACGGTGGCCGAGCAAGGCTATGCCGCGGTCATGCGCGGCCAGCCGGTGTTCATCCCGGGCGCCGTGAACCGTACGATCGCCCGGCTCGCGCGAGTATTCCCGGCGGGTCTGGTCCGACGTCTCGTGAGTGCGAGCGGCAGCCGCTTCCGCCGGGCGGATTGAGCGTCGGATATCTGACGGTGTCGCGGGTCTCGGAATCGAACCTATTCCCGCACGACTCGTCTAACCCCACAATTCACTACAGTTGACGATGCCATCAGCCCAGACTCCCGGTCGTTTGCGCCGGTTTCCATCTAATCAGCTAACAGTCGGAACGACCACTCAAGTGAGCTGAGGGGTTAGGTTCTCACCGGATCGGCTCCCTGATGTAGCAGCCGTCCCGCGGACGCCGCCGCTCGGCGAGCGGACGCCGCGCGGCGTCGAGCGTAGGCGTCGGGGCGCCGATATGACGGGCAGCGACGGCGACCAGCGTATAGGCCAGACGTGCGCTGGCGGCAGCGCTCAGGTAATCCCAGCGGATGAACGAGGATTCGGCAGCGGTGGCGGCGGCATCGGCGGCGTTCAGCAGGCCGCCGATACGGTGGACGTCGCCGTGGCTCAGCAGGTCGCCCACCACCGCGTTGGTCCAGTTCAGGTAGCCCGCCATCTCCCATCGGTGCGCGTTGTCGCGATCGAACCGGCCGAAGCCGTTCGACAGCGCCAGGTAGTGCATCACCGTCTGGCTCTCGTCGCCCGACCAGGCGAACTCGAAGGGGCCCGAAGGCCCGTAGTCGAGGTCGAGCTCCGAGTCGTAGCCGTCGTGCGGGTGCGACATGCCGACGTGGTGACCGAACTCGTGAACAACGGTGGTCGTGAAGCCGTACCCGAGCGCGCGGTACTCCGGAGCATCGAACGTGAACACATAGGACTGCGTGCCGTCCACCCAGTTGTCATCGGCGAAGCCCAGCAGCCCGAACTGATCGCCGAGCGCAGCGGCGGTCGTGTTGTAGGAGAACACCTCGCCGACGTAATCGCGTTGACGGTAGGCCGGGACATAGGCCCCGAGGTTCGCGTCGAAGTAGCAGAAGAGCTGCGCGAAGCGCGTTCCGAAGCCGGTCCAGCAGTCGCTGGCCACGAGATTGCCGGAGAAGATGTCCAGCGCGCGCTTGGCGCCACCGTCGATCGGGTTGTGGTCGCTCAGGCCTACCCTCCAGGGATAGTACGGCTGGAAGAGGCGCAGTTGACGCCTCGCGAACTCGCGGTTGAAGAAATCGAGGCCGCTTGCCGTCACGTCGTCCTCGAGCATGGCGACGTGCGCGACCTTGGCACCGAATGGATCGGGCGCGGTGACCAGCGGGTCGTAGAGAGGAGAGGTGGTAAAGAGCAGATTGATGGCCACGAAACGGACGACGTAACCGAGATCTGCACTGAGCTGCGCGGGGGGGCGATAGCCTCCCGTGCGGTACTCCCACACGGGCGGCATGTGGTATTCGGACTGGTCGTCGTCCACGATCCAGTTGTTGGTCCACGATTCCGGGCCCGCCGACAGATCGTAGAACCAGCTCCGGGAATCGGACCCGCCCCACGCGATCATCTTCCGCGACCCTCGCAATTCACCGAAGTTGTACCCCGTGTCGGGATCCACTTCGTCGGTCTTGGTAAAGACATGGAACCGGAAGTCAGCGCGGCTGAACCAGTTGATGAGGAAGATCGTGTAGCGGCGGTCGTCGCTGTGCCAAGCCCGCGACAGGTAATGCTCCACCCTGGCGGCGTCGATGTAGAGCACTGGTCCGGTCACGTCCAGCACGTTTCCTGCCTGCGCGTTGTAGAGCGTCTGGAACGGCGTCAGCGGACCCTCCGCACCGATGCTGGTGAGGTAGGCGAAGAACGCGTCCTCGAACTCGCCGGTCGCGCTCAGGATGCGATACCGGAACTGATGGTCGAGGCCCACGTTCCGGCCGTCCAGGCCATAGACCTGCGGGTAGCGCACGATCGGCTGATACGACGCGGGCAGCAGGCTGCGAAGCGTCCCGGGGTTCACCTGGCTCGGGCCGTAGCCGATGAGGACGACGTCCACGGGGACCTGTTGCTCGTGGACGACGAACTCACCCGGGCGGATGGTCTTGAAGTCGCTCGCCCACGCGGTCGGCGACCCCAGGACGCACGCCATCACGACAGCACAACTGAACAGAGACCGGCGCACAGAGTCCATAGGCTCCTCCTGTCAGGCCAACTCCCGCGTCATGGGGGCGGACAGCGCGAGGCGGTTGGCGTCGGAACGCGGTTGGAAAGCGTCCGCAGCTTCCTCCCAGCCATTCTTCCTGTCAAGCGGGTGCCGTCCGCTATCGCGCGCGATCCAGTCGCTCGCTCGAGGGCGAGTGCCCTTCAGTCGGCGTGACCGGCTTGCGAGAGGCGCCGGTCGAGATCGTAGGCGGCGCTGATCAGCGCCAGGTGCGTGAAGGCCTGCGGGAAGTTGCCGAGGTGCTGGGCCCGGGGGCCGAGCTCCTCGCCGTACAGTCCGAGGTGATTCGCATAGCCAAGCATCTTCTCGAAGAAGAACCGCGCCTGGTGCAGATCGCCCATCCGGGCGAGACACTCCACATACCAGAACGAGCACATCGAGAAGGTGCCCTCCTGACCGGTGAGGCCGTCCGAGAAACGGTCGCCGAGGCGATAGCGATACACGAGGGAGTCGCTCACCAGCTCCTGCTCGATGCCGCGCAGCGTGGCAATCCAGCGCGGGTCGGTCGGAGACACGAAGCGCACGAGTGGCATGAGCAGCGCGGCCGCATCGAAGGTCGCCGCGCCCGGGTGCTGGATGAAGCCGCGCCGCGCCGGATCCCAGAAACGCGTATAGATGTCGCCGTAGATGGCGTCCCGCACTTCCTGCCAGCGCGACAAGGGAGCCGGGAACGAGCGTCTATTCGCGAGGCGGATGCCCCGGTCGATCGCGACCCAGCACATCACCCGCGAGAAGAGGAACTCCCGGCGCCCGCCTCGCACTTCCCAGATGCTCTCGTCCTCCTCCCGCCAGTGCTTGCACACCCAATCGATCAGCCGGACAACGTTCATCCATTCGTCGTGGCCGATCGGAGACCCATACTTGTCGTAGAGGTACACCGAGTCCATCAGCTCGCCGTAGATGTCGAGCTGAAGATGGGTGTAGGCGGCATTGCCGATGCGGACGGGACGAGAGCCCATGTAGCCCTCGAAGTCATCCAGCGTCTCCTCGCGGATCACCGGGCGGCCATCGATGGCGTACATGATCTGGAGCGATCCATCGGGTTCCATCGCGTCGCACCGCGCCATCACCCAGCGCATGAACGCCGCGGCCTCGTCCGTGTAGCCGAGCCGCATGAGCCCATATAGCGTGAAGGACGAATCGCGAATCCAGCAGTAGCGGTAATCCCAGTTGCGCCCGCCGCCGATCGTCTCGGGCAAGCCGAACGTGGGCGCGGCCACAATCGACCCGTGCTCCCGCGACGTGAGCAGCTTCAGCACCAGCGCCGAACGGTTCACCATCTCGCGCCAGCGGTTCTTGTACGTGCTGCGGGCGATCCAGCGGCGCCAGAAGTTGACCGTCTCCTTGAACGCCTCGCTCGCGTAGTCGGGACGCGCGCACGGCGATGGCCCGGCGCCCGTCACGACCTCGAGGGTGAACCATGCCGATTCGTCCGCGCTGAGCGTGAACTCCGCCAGTGCCGCCCCCTCCGCGAGCTCCAAGGGGACCGACGAGCGGAGCCGCAGCACCAGGTCGCGTCCGTCGGAGGGGCCGAGGAACAGGACCTCCGAGTCGCCGCGCCGTTCCACCGTGTGCGTGGCGCGGGCGTAGTCGAACCGGGGATCGCACCGCATCGTGAATCGGATCTCGCCGCGGACGGTCTTCGCGCGGCGTACCAGGTTGTGTGCAACGCCGGCGTCTTCTACCGGCATGAAGTCGGACACCTCCGCCACGCCGCTGTCCGACAGGAACCTGGTGAGCAACACATTGGTGTCGGGCAGGTAGAGCTGGTTGTGGACGGCGTCGTCGAGCTGCGGCGCGATGTGAAAGCGACCGCCGCGATCGGCGTCGAGCAGCGCCGCAAAGACCGAGGGAGAGTCGAACGAAGGGAGGCAGAGGAAATCGATCGAGCCGTTCTTGCCCACCAGCGCGACGGTGTGAAGGTCGCCGATGATGCCGTAGTCCTCTATGGGTGCGTAACGGTTGCGCAACATGCGATAGCTACGTTACCTCGCGTCGGTACCGTCTGGGACACCCGTATGTTGGTAGCCTTTTCAGGCCGGAAATCAATGGCTCTGAGTTCACCTCCCTCCTAATCCGTCGTTATCAGTGAGCACAGCACCGCATCGCGGCTGCCGCGAACGACGTGAGGTGCGGACGGAGGTGCTCAACGATCTCAGCGGTCTGGGATCCCAGAACAGCTCGGGCAGGACTCGAGGCACCGCCAGTGCTTGTTCAGCCGATCGCGAGGTGGTGCAGCGCTCGTTGGATCAGCGCCTGCGAGCTGTCCAGCTCCGGGAGCTCGTCGGCCTCGAACTGAATCCCCGGCGTTGATTCGACGGTGAACACGAGCTCGACGTGGCAAAGTGAATCCCATTCGCTTGTTTCCGCACGGAGCACGTTCTCGTCCGATCTCACGCTGCGACGCAAGACCGTTTCCAGAACGCCTTTCACGGCCTGTTCCACTTCGGCAGGTGTCATGCGGCGTCCTCGCCGACACACGTCACCGGGCAGGCCGCTAGCCGCTCGGCAGCGCATGCAGCGTCCCACCGCACCTGGGCGCCATCCTCCGCGACATCCAGACCGGTGTACTCACGAAGGAACTTGCGCGCCGGCTCGTTGCGCGGTCCAGGCCGGAACGCGAACTGGACGAGCTCCGGCGCTGCATTGACCCACGCGCGGCGGATCGCTTCGGTGATAATGGCGGACTCCAGATTTCGCCCCAATGCCCGGCACGAGATCACCATCTCGTCAATGGTGGCGCAGCCGTTCCTCCGTCGTCGTCACATTACGCACGTCCACCGACTCCATGGGCAGCCTCACGCAAGCGTCTTGTCAGCATAAGTGGTTCGACCCTTCAGCGCCGCCTCGCACAGGGCCGTCGTCAGTCGGCCGGCGTGAGCCCAGAAGAGGTCGACACCGTGATACCGCCAGGCGACGAGGTCTCCCGGTTGAAGCAATCTCGGTAGCCTGTCGACCCGCCTGTCGGTCTTCGTGACGTCGATGCGACACGGGTAGGGG
>DATLLC010000126.1:0-5655 GCA_035538015.1 Vicinamibacterales bacterium | reverse complement strand
GTATCCCTGCTGGTGGGCGCCCTGGCCATTGGTACGGAGCATCCCGAGTTCGCCATGATCTTCGTGGCCGCGGCCGTCGCGATGCTCGTCGCCGCGCTGGTGATCGAGCCGGCGACCGCGAAGGCGGCGTTTGGTTCGGAGCCGCCGAAGTAGGGCCCCGGACGCCTCGGGCTCGCCTACCGCCCCGCGGCGAGCGTCTTGCGGGTCGTGTCCAACGTGAAGAGGAGCGATTCGCGAGGAATGCTCGTCACGAACGGACCAATGAGCCAGCCCAGCATCCGCGGAATGCCGCGGGTCAGCGAAATCGCTTCGCACTGCACGTAGGTGCCCCCGTCGCGTTCGAGGAACCGCCAGTAGGTGTAGAGCCGCCACAGGTAGCCACCATCGCGGCCGACCGGGTGCTCGCGCTCTTGTGGCGTGCCCGGATCGGCGACTTCGGCGATGCGCAGGCTATAGATGCGGCTCTGGGCCCGACCGGGCCCCAGGCGCATGAAGCGCGCTTCGTTCTCCGTGTTGACGACGACCGTGATCACCTTCTTCATGTAGAAGCGCAGGTCCATGCGAAACACGTCGCCGTCGCGGGACTGCAATTTCGAACGGGCAATCGCCGGCCGATAGATGTCCGCGTGCCGATCGTAGTCTTGCAGCAGATCAAGGGCCTGATCGAGCGTCGCGTCCGGCACGAACACGGCTCCCAGCCAGTGATGAATCAATCCGCCGGGCACGTCGATGGGCTTGTCCGCCTCCCGCGTCGACAGGCGCTCGATGTAAACCTCGCCGCGGCGCACTTCGGCAAGCTTCTCCTCGCGCTCGGTCTCGCCGAGGCCGTCGATCCGGAGAAACGGCTCCACTGCCATCTGCGCCTCGGTCGCACGGACGTAGCGGTCGAACGCGGCCACCGTCTTCGGTTGCAGGTCGGCGGCGGCCACCGCGCTCGTCAGAAGCACGCACAGGATGACGCCGGCGGAGGGTCCGTTCGGTCTGGAGGTAAGCGCCTTCACGTCAATCCATCATCCTTTACCTCACGGCATGTGAGAAAGGGGGAACGGAGTAACTGGCGCCGGGGTGTAGGATCGGGCCTCGTATTCCGACTCGATGAGCGCATCTCGCTGGCCGTTTGGTTCACCGCTCGTCACCGCCATGCTGGCCTCGGCCGCCGTCGGTGGACAGTACGTCGCGAGCCGGGCCGCGCGCGACGCCTTCTTCCTGACCAACTTCGAGGCGTCTGCGCTTCCCGCCATGATCATCGTGACGGCGCTCGTCTCGATCGGGCTCGTCGTCGGCGGTTCCCGGGTGTTCGGACGCCTCGCACCGGGCTCCTGGGTCCCTGTGGCTTTCGCCTCGACAGCCGTCCTGATGCTCGGCATCTGGGCACTGGGGACGGCCGCGCCGCGACTCGCCGCGCAAACGCTGTACCTCTCGGTGTCGGGAGTCGGTCCAATCCTGGCGTCGGGGTTCTGGCTCATCTCCAGCGAGCGTTTCGATCCACACACGGCGAAGAGGGTCTTCGGCAAGATTGCGGGCGCCGGCACGCTGGGCGGGCTACTCGGCGGCCTCGCCGCGGCCCGCGCGGCGGCGATCGGCGACGTCGGCGCGATGCTGCCGTTGCTGGCCGCATTGAATCTTGGCTGCGCCTGGTCGACGCGCACGCTGGCGCGCTCGGCCGGCGCGCCGCCACCCGCGCACGACCGGTCGGGAGCGGCTCCACTGCCGCCATCCGGGCTGCGCGTGCTGGCTGATACGCGCTACCTGCGCGACCTCGCGGCGCTGGTGCTGCTCGGCACCATCGCCGAGACCTTCGTCGACCAGGCGTTCAAGACGCAGGTCCAGGCCGCCTATGAAAGCGGCGCGAGCCTGGGCGGCTTCTTTTCGCTGTACTACGCCGTGCTGAGCGTCATCACGTTCATCGTCCAGACCGGCGGATCGCGGTACGTGTTGGAGAAGCTGGGACTTGCCGCCGCGGCCGGCGCACCGGCGTTGATGTTCCTGCTCGGCGGGGCGGCCACGCTGCTCGTACCTGGCCTGAGAAACGTGATCCTGACTCGCGCTGGCGAAGCCGTCTTCCGCGGCTCGATCTATCGCTCGGGATACGAGCTCTTCTACACACCGATTGCGCCCGTCGACAAGCGCGCCGTGAAGTCCATCATCGATGTCGGCGTCGACCGTACCGGCGACATCCTGGGCGCTACGTTGACGCAGCAGCTGGTCCGGATTCCCCAGCCGGGTCAGACCACGGCGCTGCTGGCGCTGGCCATGGCCTGCGCCGGGATCGGGTTGTGGGTGGCCAGCCGCCTCACGCGCGGCTACGCCGCGGCGCTCGAAAAGAGGCTCCTCGACCGGGCGGTGGAGCTCGACCTCTCGGAGATCGAAGATCGGACGACGCGGGCGACGCTGCTGCGAACGCTGCAACAGTCCCAACCCACCGCGCTCTCGCCGGTCTCTGCGCGATCGGGATCATCGGCGCGGCACGAACCGCCACCGCCGCCGGGACGCACCGATCCCGAGGTCGAGGCGATCCTGATCTTGCGCTCAGGGGATCACCACCGTGTCCGTCGCGAGCTCCGGCGAGCCGGCGGCCCGCCAGCCGCTCTCGTCCCGCACGTCATTCCGCTGCTCGCCGAGGACGCGGTGAGCTACGACGCCATCCACGCGCTTCGCACGGTGGCCGAAGAGCACGTCGGCGAGCTCGTCGACGCGCTCACGGATCCGAATCAACCCTTCGCCGTCCGGCGGCGGTTGGCGAGGGTGTTCTCGGTCTGCGTCTCGCAACGGGCCGCCGACGGCCTCATGCTCGGGCTCGAGGACCTGCGCTTCGAGGTGCGCTACCAATGCGGGCGGTCGCTCCTGGCCATTGTCGAGAAGAACCCGGCGGTCCGGATCGACAGTGAGCGCGTCTTCGCGCTGGTCCATAAGGAGGTCGCCGTCAACAAGGACGTGTGGGAGAATCGCCGGCTGCTCGACACGACGGACGAAGGCGATCACCGATCGTTCCTCGAAGAGCTGCTGCGGGGCCGGGCGAACCAGAGCCTGGCGCACGTCTTCACGTTGCTCGCGCTGGTGCTCCCGACCGAGCCGCTGCGCCTCGCGTTTCGGGCCCTGCATACCGACGATCAGGGCTTGCGCGGCACCGCCCTGGAGTACCTGGAGAGCACGCTTCCGCACGACATTCGCGATCGATTGTGGCGATTCCTCGAAGACCCGCGCCCGCCCGGTACGCTTCCGCGTCCCGGGGAACAGGCGCTCGCAGACCTGCTGCGCTCGCACGAATCCATTCGGCTCAACCTCGACGAGCTGAAGAAACGTGGGCCCTGACCCCACAATTCACTTGAGTTGACGATGCCATCAGCCCAGACTCCCGGTCGTATGCGCCGGTTTCCATCTGATCAGCGAACAGTCGGAACGACCACTCGAGTGAGCTGAGGGCTTCGCTTGGCCGCCCGCCCTCGAGCGCGAGGCTCGGCGGACAGGAATCAGCGGAGCGCCCGTTCGATCGCGTCGGCGGCGACCCGAAGCACATGCACCCTCGCGTGGTTCTTGTCATTGGCGGGGATCAGCCGCCACGGCGCGTGCCGGGTGCTCGTGCGCGCCACCATGTCGTTCACGGCGAGCTCATAGGCGTCCCACTTCTCCCGGTTTCGCCAGTCTTCGTCGGTCAGCTTCCAGCTCTTGTAGGGTGACTTGGCCCGTTCCTCGAATCGCCGCTGCTGCTCGTCCTTGGTGATGTGCAGCCAGTACTTCACGAGCACGATCCCGTGATCGGTCAGCTGCTCCTCGAACTCCTCGATCTCGGCGTACGCCCGGCCCCAGTCCGCCTCCGGCGTCAGGTTGTCCACCCGCTCCACCAGCACTCGCCCGTACCAGCTTCGATCGAAGATCGTCACGCGTCCGGCGCGTGAGAGGTGCCGCCAGAACCGCCAGAGGTAGTGGCGCGCGCGTTCCTCGTCGGTCGGCGCCGCGGTCGGGACGACGCGGTAGCACCGCGGGTCGAGGGCGGATGTCACGCGTCGGATGGCGCCCCCCTTGCCTGCCGCATCCCAGCCCTCGAACAGCAGGATGACCGAGCGCCCCTGGTCCTGCGCCCGGCGCTGCAGCAGGTGCAGACGGCCCTGCTGCTTCAGAATCTGGACCTTGAAGGCGTCCTTCTCGAGCAACCGGGTCATGTCGAGCGCGTCGAGAATCGAGCGGTCGCGATCGATGCGCGCCACGAGGTCGGTGGTGGCCGTGGTCGTGGGCGGTGTCTTGGCGGCGGCCGTGCGGGCCCTCGCCTTGACCGGCGGTCGCCGGCTGCCCGGTTCGATCGCTTTCGACAGCGCGCGCCGGATCTCGGTTCCCACGACCAGGCTCCGATACCGTTCGTCCGTCCCGTCGACGATGGTCCAGGGCGCGTGGGCGAAGCTGGTGCGCTGGATCAGGCGTTCGGCGGCAGTGGCGAACCGATCGTACTGCTTCCAGCGCTTCCACTGGGTCCTGGTGACGCGCCAGCGCGTGAGGGGATCCTTCGACAGCGCCTCGAGCTGCTTCTTCTGGGCCTTGCGGTCCAGGTGCATCCAGAACTTCAGGATGACGGCCCCGTCGTCGGCCAGTGTCCGCTCGAACGATGCGATGCGATCGAGAGCGGCATCGAACCCCGCCGCGCCCAGGCGGCGGGAGACACGATCGAGCAGGGGCTGCGAATACCAGGCGCTCAGGAAGAGCCCGATCCGCCCGCGCGGCGGCAGCGCCAGCCAGTACCGCCAGAACCGCGGCCGCTCCCGCTCGTCCTCGGAGGGCTCGTCGAACGCACGGTTCACGATCCACCGTGGATCCATCCACTCGTTGAGCAGGTGGACGGTTTCGCTCTTCCCGGCGCCGTCGACGCCGCCGAACACGACCAGCAGCGGGAAGGACGTGCGTTCGAGCGCGCGCTGCAGATCGAGCAGCTCCCAGCGCAGCTTCGAGACCTCGAACGCGTACTCGTCCTTGGCGACCGTGCGACCGATTTCCGCGGCTTCGAACATGGCAGGAGTGGCCCTCGATCAGCCCATGTCCGGATACGCGAGCGCGCGATACCGGAGGTGAGCCAGGCTCACCTGCAGGCCAATCGCCGCGATGCTGATCGCGGCGATCGCCACCGTGACAAGGAGAGCCAGCCAGGCGAACGTTGCAAGAGGTCCAGGCACGCGCGCGTCAGTATACGACGAGGTCCCGGAGCCCGCTGGGACCATGGTCGGTATTGGCGGGTGGGCAGGCAACGGAACGCCCCTTGTCAGACCTTCGCGCGGGGATTCCTAGCCATTCGCCCCCCAGGCACAGCTCAACGCCTCACGATTCGCCTGGCGCCGGCGTGTCGGCGTCGGCCAGGCTCCGCATCGACTAACGCCGCGGACGACGCGGCCAGCCCGCGGCGTTGGCGTCCCAGCAGCGTGGCGCCGAATCCGCGGACTCCGTCCTGCGCTCTCCGACCCCGGATGTCAGCGACCGCGTGACCACCCCGCCGCTGGTCCGCTCGTCTGCGGCAGCGCGAAGGTGAAGCCGGCGTCCCCGGCCGTGATGGTGATGAACTGCCGGCCGTCGACGGCGTAGCTGATGGCCGCGGTGCGAATCGAGGCGCCGAGCGGCACGTGCCACAGGTCGCGCCCCGAGTCGGCGTCGAGCGCCACGAGCGAATCGGAGTAG
>DATLLC010000125.1:0-13259 GCA_035538015.1 Vicinamibacterales bacterium | reverse complement strand
AACCTGGCGCAGGGCTTCGATCTCCCGTCCAGGACCTACCGGACTACGTGGAGCGAGATGGGCATCGGCTGCGAGGCGTGTCATGGCCCTGGCCGCGAGCACGTCGCACTGGCCGACGCCTGGGACCGCGATCCCGCGAGCAAGCCCGCCTACGACGACAGCCCGAACAATCGGCAGCTCACCGACATCCTGAAGACGTTGTCCACCCGCTCGGCCGAGCCGCGCCGAGTCTACGACACCTGCGCCTACTGTCACGGCAACAAGACCAATTTCTTCGTCGGGTTCCGCGCCGGCGATCGCTATGAGGACTACGCGCTGCCGTTCCTCCTGAGCGACGAGATTCCCGCCAACGATCTGCAGGGCGAGTTCTGGCCCGACGGAAAGCCCAATCGTTTCAACCGGAACCAGGCGCTGATGCTGAGCGGGTGCTTCCAGGCTGGCGCCATCGCATGCACGAACTGCCATATTGCCCACGGCTCGCGCTACGAGCACTCGCTCAAGGTGAACATCTATCAAGGGCGGTACGGAGACACGCTTTGCACGCAGTGCCACCAGGAGTCGAAACGTGGCAGCAATCCGTCAGCCGGCAACCAACCGCCCCTCGCCGCGACCGGCGTGACGGCTTCCTTCACCACGGCCGAAGGGTTGCGCGCGCATACGTTCCATGCCCCCGAGAGCGAGGGCAGCCGCTGCATCAAGTGCCACATGAGCGAGGTCAACTGGCGGATGCTGGTACGGCGGCGCGACCACACGTTCCGCCCGCCGAACCCGGAGATGACCGCGCGCTTCGGCGTGCCGAATGCCTGCACCGCGTGCCATGACGACAAGACACCTGAATGGGCGTCGAAGCAGATGGACACGTGGTGGGGGGACGGCGTGCGGCGCCAGAAGGACCTCACGACGGCGGACGTGATGTACCGCGCCGGATCGGGGGACGCCACCGTGCTGCCCAATCTGGCAAGGTTGGCCATCGACCGCACCCAGGGCGCGCTCATCCGCGCGAGCGCAGCGGATTACGTCGCGCGCATGCTGCTTGGCGGCTCCACGGAGGGCGGCGGGAAGGTGCAGAGCCAGACCTCGCTCGCGTCCGCGGCGTCGGGCGGGGCACGCCGGGCCGAGGTGCCGCCCGATGCGGTCACTCCGGAACTGATGAACATGCTGATTGCCGCGGCCGCCGACCCGGAGCCGCTGGTGCGCGCCACGGCGGTGCGGGCCCTGGCCGCCAGCGGGCAGGCGGCGCGCGCTGTGCCGCCGCTCACGGCCCGGCTGATCGACCGGGCGCGGGTCGTGCGCGCGCGGGCAGCCGAGGCCCTGCTCAACCTGGGGATTGCGCAGCTGCCCGGCCCCGCCGGAGAGGCGCTTCGCAAGGCTCAGGACGACTACGCGGCCAGCCTCGATGCCTTTCCAGACGTGGCCTGGAACCACGCCTCGCTGGCGTGGCTCGAAGCGGAGCGCGGTCGCGTCGACGAAGCGCAGAAGGCGCTCGATCGCGCCATCGAGCTCGATCCCCGACTCGCTCGCCCCTACGTTGTGAAGGGTGTGCTGTCGGCCCGCGCTGGGCGTTACCAGGAAGCCGTCGATTTCTGGAAGAAGGCCCGATCCCTCGAGCCGGCCTATCCGCGCATCGACCAGTTGATTGCCGAGGCCGAAAAACGAAAGGCCGGGCCGCGTTAGCGACTCCAGCCTTTGGGTCTTGAGGTCTTGAGGTCTTGAGGTCCTGAGGCTTGCGCCTGGGCGTCTTTGCGCTCGCCGATTCCGCCTCGCCCCTGTTACTTCTTGAGCTGCTCGACGAGCGCCTTGGCCTGGGCCGCTTCCTGCGAGTTCGGGTCGACCTGGATCAGCTTGTTCATGATCTCGACCGTGCCGGCGGTATCGCCCTTCTGCAGCTTGGCGAGTCCCAGCTTGAAGAGCGGCTTGCCCCAGTTCGGGTCGATGTCCGACGCGCGCTGGTAGTACTTCACGGCCTCGTCGGTCTCGCCCTTCGCGAACTTCACCTCTCCGAGGTTGTAGAAGACTTCCTTGTTCGCGCTGGTGGTCTGCGCCATCGGCATCAGGGCTGCCTCGGCGCCCGCCAGATCGTTCTTCTCGAGCAGCGTCATGCCGATTTCGATCTTGGCCTTGTCCGAGTTGGTGTCGCCCTCGGGCACCTTCTTGTAGCTCTCGATGGCCTTGTCGTACTGCTTCTGAGTCCGGTAGAGTCCGCCGATTTGCAGCTGGAGGGCGGTGAGCGCGGGCACCTTGGTGACCATGCCTTCATAGATGGCGATCGCGCCGGCGTAGTCCTTGGCGGCGACCATCGCGTCGGCCTTGGCCAGATCGGCCTGCAGGTCCTTGGCGTTCACGCCGGCCAATGCGCCCGAGGGACCGCTGGCGCCCGGTGTCAGCGTGAAGTCCACCGGCGGCATGGGAGCGCCGATGGTCTTGATCGGCACGTTGCCACTCAAGGGAGCAAATCCTGGCGCCGAGGCCGTGACCTTCCACGAGCCCGCCTTGAGGCCGATCATCGAGTAGCGGCCCCGATCGTCGGTCGTGGCCGTGAACGACGAGGGGGCGGACGCCGGGTTCTCGGCGACCACCGTGGCGCCCTTGATGGGCTGGCCGTTCGTGTCCTTCACGGTGCCACCGATGCGACCGGTCTGCGCGGCGGCCGGCAGCGCGGTCATCACCAGCGCCATGATGGCGGCGCCGAACAGAGTCTTCAGATCACGCATGCGAGGTCTCCCAGTGCGGCGTCACACGACGCCTGAACCGAACAAGTATATGTTAACCGGCGACGATGCTGGCCGCCCTAGCCCGCCGCTCCCCAACGGACGTCCGTTCGAGGGCGCTCCGCGGCGCCCTCCTGGTGTCGCTGGGCGTGCTTGCCGTCTCATCCGTCCTGGCGCACACCCAGACTCCAGCCCGCTCCGCCCGCCTCGACGGCGTCGACCGGGTGGTCGAGGGGGCGATCGCGGCAGGCCAGACTCCCGGGGCAGTCGTGCTCGTCGGCCGCGGCGTGGAGGTCCTGCATTTCGAGGCATACGGCGCCCGGGCCACCGTGCCGTCCCGGGAGCCTATGACTCTCGATACGGTGTTCGATCTGGCGTCGCTTACCAAGGTCGTGGCGACGACCACGGCGATGATGACCCTGGTCGAACAAGGGCGCGTCCGCCTGAATGACCCCGTTTCGGCCTACGTGCCCGGGTTCGAGCGCTACGGGAAGGGCGCTGTCACCGTAGGACACCTGATGGCTCACATCTCCGGGCTCCGGCCCGACCTGGACCTCGCGGACCCCTGGAAGGGCTATGACACGGCCATCGCGCTCGCCCGCGACGAAGTGCTGACCTCGGCGCCGGGCGAGCGTTTCGTCTACAGCGACATCAACTACTTCCTGCTCGGCGAGATCGTTCGCGTGACGAGCGGCGAGCCGTTGGACGTCTACACGCGACAGGTGGTGTTCGCCCCGCTTGCCATGCGCGACACCGGATTCCTCCCCGCTGAGCGCCTGCGCGCCCGCATCGCGCCGACCGAGCGCTGCGACGAGATGGACCAATGGCCGTGCAAGCGGCCGGGAGCGGCGCCGCTCCGCGGCGTGGTGCACGATCCGACCGCCCGTCGGATGGGTGGCGTCGCTGGCCACGCAGGGCTGTTCGGCACGGCCTCGGATCTGGCGCGGTTTGCCCGGATGCTGCTGGCGGGCGGGGCGCTGGATGGCGTGCGGGTGCTCGCGCCCGCCACCGTGGCCCGCATGACGTCCCGCGCGACGCCGCCCAGCATGACGGCGGTACGCGGGTTGGGCTGGGACATCGACACGTCGTACTCGTCTCCGCGCGGCGAGCTGTTCCCGGTGGGCTCGTTCGGCCACACCGGCTTCACTGGCACGAGCCTCTGGCTGGATCCGGCCTCCGGGGGCTACGTGATCATCCTGGCCAGCCGGCTGCACCCCGACGGGGCCGGAGACATGACGTCGCTTCGCGCGCGGGTGGCCACCATCGCGGCCGCGGCAATCACCGACATCGCATCGGCGCCTCGCGCGGTAACCCCCGTGCTGACGGCGGCGCCCATAGCGACGCTACCGCCGACCAGGCCGGTGCTGGCCGGTATCGACGTCCTGGCCCGGGATGGGTTTGCGCCGCTTCGGGGCCGGAAGGTCGGGTTGCTCACCAACCACACGGGCGTCGATCGAGCGGGCACGAGCACCATCGATATCCTGCACCGCGGGCTTGGCAGTGGCCTGGTCGTGCTGTTCAGTCCGGAGCACGGCATCCGCGGGAATCGAGACGAGGAGAACGTGGCGTCGGAGAAGGACGACAGGACCGGCTTGACGATTCACTCGCTCTACGGTGCCACGCGTCGCCCCACCGATGACATGCTGAAGGGCCTCGACACCCTCGTCGTGGACCTGGCCGACGTCGGCGCCCGCTTCTACACCTACCACACGACCGTCGGTTACCTGATGGAGGAGGCGGCGAAGCGGAAGATGACGGTCGTCATCCTCGATCGCCCCAACCCGATCAACGGCTGGCAGATCGAAGGGCCGCTGCCCGACGGGTCGGTGCTGGGATCCATGGTCGCCTATCACGCCCTGCCGGTCCGGCACGGCCTGACGATGGGCGAGCTGGCGCGGCTACTGAACGCCGAGCGCGGAATCGGCGCGGACCTGACTGTAGTCCCCATCGAAGGGTGGGCGCGCGACGCCTGGTTCGATCAAACAGGGTTGTTCTGGGTGAACCCGTCGCCCAACATGCGCAACCTGAATCAGGCGACGCTCTATCCGGGCATTGGCGCGATCGAGTACTCGAACATCTCGGTAGGGCGTGGCACGGATCAGCCTTTCGAGCAGCTGGGCGCGCCGTGGATCGACGGCCCTCGCCTCGCGGAGGCGCTGAACGCGCGCAAGCTGGCGGGCATTCGCTTCTATCCGGTGACGTTCACGCCGGCGGCGAGCAGGTATGCCAACGAGCGATGCCAGGGTGTCTTCCTGGTGGTGACGGATCGCTCAGCGCTGCAGCCGGTGCGGGTGGGGCTGGAGATTGCGGGCGCGCTGGGCAGGCTCTTCGGTGATGCCTACAAGCTCGAGAACACTGAACGCCTCCTGGGGTCACGCGAGAGTCTGGAGCGCGTGGTCAGAGGCGACGATCCGGGAGCCGTCGCAGCGACCTGGGCGGCCGACGAAGCGCGCTGGCGCCAGACCCGAGCGAAGTACCTGCTCTACAAGTAGGCTTCAGGCTCTGGGCTTTGGGCTCCAGGAAGAAACTCTGGGCCCTGGAGCCTAGAGCCTAAAGCCTAGAGCCTAGAGCCTGTACAGCATCAGATAGATCACGACTCCGGTCACCGACACATACAGCCACAGCGGCATCGTCCAGCGCGCAATGCGGCGGTGCTTGTCGAACCGCGCGTTCAGCGCGCGCGAGAGCGACAGCAGAATCATCGGCACGATCGCCGCGGCCAGGACGATGTGGGTGAGGAGGATCGAGAGATACAGGACCCGGACGGCGCCTGCCTTCTGGAAGGGCACCGACCCTACGTTGAAGTGATAGATCAGGTAGGACGTCAGGAAGGCGGTCGATACTGCGAACGCGCTCAGCATGCACACCCGGTGGGCATCGCGCCGCCGCTGCTTGATGAGGATCCAGCCCGACGTGAGCAGCACGGTGGCAAGCGCATTGAGTGTGGCGTTGAGTGCAGGCAAGTCCTGAACGGTCATTGGGGTCTTGAGGTCCTGAGGTCCTGAGGCGGTACCGCTTCGAACGTTGAACTTGTAACTGTGAGCTGCCCCGTCACCTCGTGACGTGGTCCCAGACCAGGAGCCCCCACAGAATCGGCAGGTACAGGATCGACCCGAAGAACAGACGGCGTGCGGCATGAGTGGTGCGCGTGACCGCGAACTCGAGGCTGAGTACCATGAGAATGGCGCCGAGCAACACTGCCCCCGCCATGTAGTAGGGCGAGGCCAGCCCGATCAGCGTCGGCATCAACGTGATCGGCACGAGCCCGGCGGCATAGAGGACCGCCTGACGTCCAGTGGAGCGGCCGTCGGGCTGAATCACCGGCAGCAGGGGGATGCCGGCGCGCGCGTATTCATCCCGGTACATCCACGCGATCGCCAGGAAGTGCGGCATCTGCCACATGAACACGATGCCGAACAGCACCCAGCCTTCCTTCGAGACTGAGTTCGTCGCGGCGCTCCAGCCGATGACGGCGGGCAATGCGCCCGGCAAAGCTCCGACAATCGTCGACAGTGACGTCACGAACTTGAGCGGCGTGTAGAACCAGATGTAGCTCACCAGCGTGGCGAGCGCCACACCTGCCGACAGGAGGTTGACGAACACGGCGAGCTCGACCAGGCCCGCCACACTGAGGATGCATCCAAACAGGCGGGCGTGCGACGGGTCCATGCGCGCGTCTGGCAGCGGCCTGAGGCGCGTCCTGCGCATCAGCTTGTCGCTCTCGCGCTCCCACACCTGATTGAGCGCCGACGCGCCGCCCGCCACCAGCGCCGTGCCGATCAGCGTGTGCACCAGCGTCAAGGGGGCCGACGTGTCGTCGACCCCGAGGCGATAGGCCGCGGCCGTGGTGAGCAGCACCAGGAAGTTCAGCCGCGGCTTGGTCAGCGCGAGGAAATCCGCGCCGCGCGAGCGCGCGGCCTCGCGCCCGGGAACCGCATCGAGCGGTGCGTCAACGTGCGAAGGTGAGCTCGACATTCTTCGATTCCTTGGCCGCGACGGTCACGGGCTGCTCGCGCGAGCCGAGCCGCTCGTGCCATGCCGCCAGCGTGTAGGTCCCGGGAGGCAGGTCCGGTAGCGTGAACCTGCCGGCCGCGTCGGTCACGGCGTAGTACGGGTGCTCGACCGCGCCCACATAGGTGCGCATCCACTTATGCACGTCGCACGTCACGGGTACCATGACTTCGCGCGTCGTGAACGTGTGAGCGAAGACCATCCCCTGGACGGGCTGTCCCTGGTTGAAGGGCTGGTTGACCTCGCTGTCGGATCGCACGTTGTGGAGGAGCGGGTCGCCATTGCGGATCTGGAGCGGCTGCCCGACGCGCACGCCGACCACCCGCGGGACGTAGCGGCACCTTTGTTGTTCCACGACGACCGGATCGTTGGGAATCGGGAAGCTGGCCTTCTCGAGGCCGCTCTTCACGTAGACGAAGACGTTCTGGAGTCCGCCGTCCTCTCCGACGAGCACGGCATCTACCGGCAGCCGGTCCGCGCCGTTCAGCGAGACGCAATCCTTGTCGGCATCGATGCGCGCCACCTCCGGCGCCGGGGTTTGCCCCTCGAAGCGCGCGCGGCCTTGGATGCTGCCGGCGATGGCCGGGTCGACCACCGTCCCGCCGGGCACGGGCGCTGGCGACGACGAACCGCCACACGCCATCGTCAGCACGGCGCCGGTGAGGAGGAGCGGACGAGCGGCGCGCATCCGTGCATTATCTCACCGGCCCGAGCTTGACCCGGGCAGCGCGCCGCCGCTAACATTGGTGGTTCGTCCTGAGTGCCGGTATCGTCTAGGGGTCAGGACACGTGGTTCTCAGCCACGGGACCGGGGTTCGAATCCCCGTACCGGTACCATCCTTTGCCAATCGCTCGCTTCGCTCGCGGCTTCGGTTGGCAGGCCGCGTCAGGCGGGCGCACGCGAAGGTTGCCCACCGAAGCGCGCGAACATGGGGATTTGTGCGGTCCCGCGTGGCAGGTGATTTGCTCCAGCCGCCGGCATGTCGAAGCAGTTCGTCTATGTGCTGAAGAACGGCGAGGTTCCACCTCGCTACTACACCGGCATCACTGCCGACGTGACGAAGCGGCACGCCGCCCACAACGCAGGCTGCAGCGCGATCCGACCGGGCTCGCTCACTTCATCCTTCTGTGGGCCTTCTTCCTCTCCGCCCAGTACTTCTTCATTCTCTGAGACACGGCTTTCCTCGCCGAGGCCGACATCGTCCGGGTCTGCTTCTGAGCCCGTCGGACTGCCTGTTGAAGCTGCCGTCGTCGTTGAGGCAGCGCGAGTTCGGGAAACGTGCGTTCAATGGCCACGATCTCCGCTCGCAGTTGGTTGAGGAGTCTTTCCGCTCCTTCTCTCGCGAGCTCACGAACCCGCGCCGCACTCAGTCCTTGCATCGTCTTGGCCAAATGTCCTCCAAAGCCGCAAAGAGACAGCCGGCAATTCTATCAGCACCAACGAACGCCAACCGGCACAAGCGTCTCGCGGAGCGGCGCCAACTCGGATTCCTCGGAACCGTCGATGCCCAACCAGGCGCGAATTGACGCTGGCGGCATCCCGCCCGTCCGTTTCCAGGGCCGGACCTGGCTTACCGGGTGGTTGGCACTCCGTGCGCCCCCATTTCACCGGCGAATTGAAACGCCAGCAGCTCCGTCATCCCATTGGCTTCGCCGAGCGATCGCACGACCACCGTCGGTCGGTTGGCCATCGTCCGGGTGAGGTGGCGGCAGTGGAAGGCCACCACCGGCAGCCGATGGTCGGTGGCCGCGTAGATGTGCGTGCACGGGCGGCCCCGCGCCATTCGCCCATTGTCATGTTCGATCACGTATTGGCCCATCAGGATCCGGTCGCCGACCTTGACCGGGTTGTAGAACCAGACGCGCATTTCCTGGCGGGGGAACTCGACACTCACCGGAAGGTGGTCGATCCGCTGGTCGATCGTCATCGGTACGGCGAGGGCGTCGAGCTCGATGTCATGTTGGCCGAGGGCGTAGCCGCTCGATCCGCCAATGGCGGCGGCTGCGAGCAGCACGACGAGTGCAGTGCCGCCGAGTGCTTGGGCGCGCATCTCAACCTCCGATCATGACTACAGCGAGATTCATGCCTAACCCTGGATCGGCCGGATCGGCCGATTTCCGTGGTTCAATGAGGCAGGGGGTGGAAATCCCACGCCTGGGTCGGGGGATTTCCCCCACCTCGGATGTGGCATCCCGATTGCGGTTGCGAGGGCTCACGCCCCACCGTGTTCGCCGCCCGAGGCCAGGCGGACTCAGTGACGTATGTTCGGTGTCCATTCAGTCGTCTTGCCGCCGAGAGTCCTCGCGCTGTTGCGGGACGCGGCCAGGCCATCGTCACCGTCCCATACCCTACTGGATGCGGCTACGGCAGACGCCGACGCCGTCCTCGAGCGACTATCCACGCGGCGTACAGGCCTCAGCTGCGATGACGCGCTCGCGCGGTACCAGCAGCATGGACCGAACGTTCTGGCCAGGGAGCACTACGCGAGTGGCCTGAGGCTGCTGTCGCACGCGATCCTCAATCCATTGGTACTTGTGCTGGCCGCTCTGGCGAGCGTCTCGTTCGCCACCGGCGATGCTCGGGCGGGCCTCATGATGCCGATGGACCACGCACATATCGACGAGCTCAAGCGAGAGTACGAACAGTTGTCGACCGAAGGGTTCCGGGTGCTGGCGATTGCCACGAAGGATATGGAGCCACGAGGAGTCGTGGCCGGTGACCCGACCCCGTACTCGAATCCCGTTCATCCAGAGCCGGTCTTCTGGGCCCTTGATGGCGACGTCCATCGTCATCATGGTGACGGGCATCGTCCTGCCGTTTACGAGGCTCGGGGCGTATCTCGGCTTCTCGCCGCTGCCGGGATTGTACTGGCCGCTGCTGGCCCTGACGCTGGCCGGATACGTGATACTCACTCAGGGGGTCAAAGTACGGCTGCGGCGTCATGGCTGGATCTGAGCCGGCCCGCTACAGCAATTCTCCGCGAGGGATGACGAGCGACCCTGGTCCGATGCTCAGAGCTGGCTCGTCACCAGCACGCGGCCCTTGGCACCGAGGGCGGTTTCGCGTCCGCCCTTTTGATGCGGCCCCGCAGATCGACCACCTCGCCCTTGAGCTTCGCGTTCGGCGTGACCCTGATGACCAGCCACTCGAGGGTCACCGTTTCGTCGGCGAAGACCGGTCGCCGGAACTGGACCGAGAACTCGAGGCCGACCATCGATCCTTTGCTGGAGAAGTGGGAGGCGGTCAGGCCGAGCAACAGCGCGGTGGTGTGCGTCCCGCTCGCGATCAGGCGGCCATAGCGGCTCGCCGCCGCGAAGTCGGGATCGTGATGAACCGGGTTGGTGTCGCCGACCGCGTGGGCATACGTGGAGACCATCGCGGGAGTGAGCCTGACCTCGGCGGAGAAGCGCTCACGTGGCAGCACGCTCATGCGTCACCTGATACGTCAGTCTCGTGGGGGCACTGGTGGCCGTCAACCACAGCGGCACCGTTCGTCCCCGCCACGAGCACGATCTTGCCGACCACGCCTCCTTTCTCGAGCAACTCCTGCGCGTGCCGAGCCTTGGCGAGAGGAAACCGCTGCGCGATGACGGGCTTGATCTTCTGCTGGTGGAGGAGGTCGAAGAGCGTGATCAAATCCTGCTGGAACAGCGCCGGTTTGAGCCGCTTGAACGTCTGGATGCTGTAGGGGACCACCCGCTTCCGGCCGGGCAGGAGCCAGCCGCCGGTGATGTACAAGGCGAAGATGCCGCTTCCACGAAAGCGTTGATGACGACCCGGACGAGTCGACGTCAATCCCTTTCCGCGTAACGACGTGGAAAGGCCATAACCAACGACCCTCCCTCCGCGACGCAGGGCCCGTCGTGACTGCCAAAGGTGGGGACCACCGATAGGGTCGAAGACCGCGTCCACGCCGTCACCGGTAAGGCGGTGAATCTCGGCTACGAAGTCCTGTTGCTGGTAATCGATCGGGACGGCGCCGAGGTCCGATACGTCCGACGCGGTTCTCGCCGAACAGGTGCCGTACATCTCCACTCCCGCGAGGCGGCCAAGTTGCAGGAGGGCCGACCCGACACCGCCGGCAGCGCCGTGAAACAACGCGCGCTGGCGGGGTCTGACCCTCGCCGAGCGATGAAGCATCTGGTAGGCGGTGATGTAGTTCAGCACGAGGCTGACAGCCTCGGCGGGATCGAGTCCCGCCGGCACCGGAACCAGTTCACGTTGCGGCAGGCAGACGAACTCGGCGTAGGCGCCGCTAATCGGCATGGCGGCTACTGTTTGGCCTGGTTCGACTCCCGAGACACCGTCTCCGAGCCGATCGACGTCACCAACCACCCCGGCGTGAAGGGGGGCCGGGGGGTCTCGGGATGCACGCCTCGCGCGCCAGGACGTCGGGCAGGGACACACCGGCGGCCAGCACTCGTAGCCGCACCTCGCCAGGCCGCGGCTCGGGCGCCTCCTCTTCGACCACTTGCAGGGCATCCGGTCCGCCATAGAGCGTGACGACGATCCGGGCGTGTTTCATGGCCCCGCGCGAGGCAGGATACCACCCGCGGGCGGGGACTTGATGGACGCGCCCGCGCCCGCGTGCACGCCCGGCGGCATTGGCATCGCTGCTGGCCGCCGCGGCGCGGGGCTCCACGCCGGCGGTAACCCGCGAGCCGTGAGGGTGGCGACGACAATCGCTGACATACGGCTCGGTATACTCGTCCAAGTTCGCATCAAAACCCGGGAGTCCACCTGTGCCATTGTCCGGTCGCGGTGTCCTTCGTGTCGTCGCCAGTGGTGTCGTCGTCCTGCTCGTCCCCGCCTGCAGCAAGGGCACTGCGGCCAAGGCCGGGGGCAAGAGCGATGCGGTCGTTCCTGTGCAGGTTGAACAGGTTCGCGAGGAATCGGTACGCCGCACCATCGAGGTGGTCGGCACGCTCGCGGCCGAAGACCAGGTCACCGTGTCGTCCGAGGCCGAAGGCCGGGTGAGCCGCATCGCGGCCGACCTGGGAGACCGGGTCTCGGCAGGACAGGTGCTGCTGGAGCTCGATCGCGAGAAGTCCCAGTACAACCTCGAGCAGCAGCATGCGGCGCTCGCCCGGGCGCTGGCTCGCTACGGCGCCACTGACCCGGCCAACATGCCGCCCATCGAGAACACGCCCGACGTGCAGAAGGCGCAGGCGGAGCTCGAGCAGGCGCAAAAGGCCTACGAGCGGGCGAAGGAGCTGAACCGCCGGCAGCTGGTTGCCACCCAGGGGCTCGAAGACGCGCTCGCAGCCCACCAGACCAAGCAGGCGAGCTACGACGCGTCGCTGCAGAATGCCAAGAACCTGCGGGCCGACATCGACGCGTCCCAGGCGGCGGTGAAGATCGCCGATCGGCAGGTGCGCGACACCACCATTCGGGCCCCGTTCGACGGGTACGTCGAGAAGCGTCTCGTCAACCTCGGCGAGTACGTGCGGGTCCAGACACCCGTCATGAGCGTGGTCCGTGTGGATCCCCTCAAGGTGATAGCCGAGATTCCCGAAAAGATGGCTCCCTGGATCGAGGATGGGCAAGCGGTGGAGCTCTTTGTCGACGCCTACCCGGAACATCCGTTCGTGGGCAGGGTCGCGCGCATCAGCCCGGTTGTCACCAGCTCGACGCGCGCGTTCCCCTTCGAAGCGCTGGTGCCGAACCCCGAGGCCAGGCTCAAGCCCGGCACCTTCGCCCGGGTGCGCATCGTCACGGCCAAGGTCGACCAGGTGCGCACGCTGTCGTTCGTGGCGCTGCAGTACCGCTACGGCGTGAACCGCGTGTTCGTCGTGGACGGCGATCACCTGGCGATGCGGGAGCTGAAGGTCGGCGAGCGCCTCGGCGAGCGGATCGAGGTGCTGGAGGGCGTGAAGCCGGGGGAGACGGTCGCCATCACGGGCGTGGACAAGCTCGAGGACGGCCTCAAGGTGAAGGTGTCCGCCAACGGGAACGAGTGAGCCATGCTGTCTGAACTCTGCGTCCGGCGCCCCGTCTTCGCCACGATGCTCGTGATGTCGCTCGTGGTGCTCGGCATCTTCTCGTTCCGCGCGCTCGGCGTGGACCTCTTCCCCCGCGCCGATCCCGCCACTGTCAACGTCGCGCAATCTGCTTGTCGGCGAGCTCGGTCAGCGTCCGCAGGCTCATCGCGTCGGACGAGACGATCAGCGACATCACCGGGTCGGCATCGGGATCGACCTTGGTGATGACCGGCGGCAGCAGCGTCGGCGGCACGTTGCGGATGGCGCCGGCCACCTTTTCGCGGACGTCGTTGGACGCGTCGTTGAGGTCCCGCTCCAGCACGAAGCGGACGGTGATGTTGCCGCGCCCCTCGCTGATGCGAGCCGAGATCTGGTCGATGCCGGAGACACCGCTGATCGCCTCTTCCATGGGCTCGATCACCGACGAGGAGATCTCGTCCGGGCTCGCCCCGGGCAGCGATAGCGCGACGTTGACGGTGGCCGGATCGGCGCGGGGGAAGAGGTCCACGCCGAGCGCGCGGAACGAGAAGATGCCGAGCACCACGAGCGACATCACGA
>DATLLC010000124.1:0-3425 GCA_035538015.1 Vicinamibacterales bacterium | reverse complement strand
ATGATCTCCTTGCCGGCTCCAGTGACCTTCATCGTCTTGGCGTCGTAGGGGTAGACCTTCACTGACGTCGGCTCCGCCACGTAGAGCTGATCCCCTCTCAGCGCCATCCCGTACGGGCGATCCAGCTTCTCGATGATCGGCTTGGGGACGCCGTCCTTGATCACGAACACCGCCCCCTGAGTGGACGAATCCGACAGCAGGATCTCGTTGCTGGGGCCGAGCACCATGAACCGCGGACGCCGGTCCGCGAAATCCATGAACTCTTCAACCACGAATCCGGCCGGGGCGCTGAGCGCGGCGCCAGCGGGCTTGTCGACGACGGTGGGGTTGTTACGCGCTGACTCCGTGGCAAAGGGCGCCGGTAGATCGTGCCAGTTGACAGGCTTGCGCGGCGCCTGCGCAAGGACGACCGCGGTCACTGACGCTGCGCTGAGGATTGTGAGGACGAGGGCGCTTCGGTTCATGGCGTTGGGTCCTGCTGCGCGTAACGGCGGAACGTCAGCCACAGAGGTCCGCATCACGGCGCTGTTGTTCGAATGAACCCCAAACTATATCCCAGGCAGGGTATCCAGACGTCCCGGTCCGACGCCACAATCTCCGGCATTCCTACTCGACGGCGTGACGTGCTGTACAGGATTTCTGCGGGCGCCAGCGACGCTCTCGTATACTCCCGGGAACCGCTGTGGCCCTCGCGCCCGGAACCCGCCTTGGCCCGTACGAGATCGTCGCCACCCTCGGTGTGGGCGGCATGGGCGAGGTCTATCGCGCCACCGACAAGAACCTCAAGCGCCAGGTCGCGTTGAAGGTGCTCCCCGCATCGGAGAAGTGGCGTCCCTGAAGGCACGCCATGGTCAACGTTGCACGGGGTGTCGTCTCGGGCTGAACACTCGAATCGATCGATGCGTGGAGAAAGCGCTCGAACGGAATGAGTGCGGAGGGCGCCCTGCGGTTCGCGGCTACTGCGGCAGCGCGAACACCCAGATCGCGCCGCCTTCGGGCACTTCGGGCATGCCCGGCATCATCTTGATCAGGCGATTCTGCATGGCGCGCGCGTCGATGCCCCAGCCGGACTGCACCGCGATGTACTGACGGCCGTTCACCGCGAATGACGAGGCCGGGCCAATCACGCCGGAGTTGGTCGTCACCTCCCACAGCACCTTGCCGCTCGTCGCGTCGAACGCGCGGAACTTGCGGTCGTTGGTGCCGCCGCTCAATACCAGCCCGCCGGCGGTGGTGAGCATCGGGCCCCAGTTAGCCGACTTCTCGAACGTGTGTGTCCACGCGCGCATCCCGGTGTCGACGTTCCAGGCTTGCACCTCGCCGATGTGATCGGCGCCGGGCGCGATCATCAGCGTGCCGGTCGCGCCGGTGAAGCTGCGCCCCGCGGTGTACTCGACGGGCTTGCCGACCATGCTCGTGCACAGGTTCTCGTTGGCGGGGAAGTAGAGCATGCGCGTCGCCGGGTTGAACGCGCCCGGCGGCCAGTTCTTGCCGCCCCAATGCGACGGGCAGAACTCGGCCACCTTGCCGGTGCCCGGACGGCGCGCCGGATCTACGTCGGGCCGCCCGGTCTTCGGATCGAGACCGCGGAACACGTTCTGCTTCACGAACGGCTTGCCCTGGACGAAGTTGATCCGATCCGGCGTGCGCTCGAGAAACCACAGGTAGCCGTCGCGCGCGACGTTGATCAGGCCCTTGAGGGTCCGCCCGTCGCGCCGGTAATCGATCAGGATCGGCGGCGACACCTCGTCCCAGTCCCACGAGTCGTTGGGGTGATATTGAAAGTGTCCCTTGATCGCGCCGGTGGTCACGTCGAGCGCGAGCGTTGACGCGGTGTAGAGGTTGTCGCCCGGCCGCTGATCGCCCATCCACGGGCCGCCGTTGCCGGTGCCCCAGAACGAGAGGTTGGTCTCCGGATCGTAATTTCCGGTGACCCAGATCGGCCCGCCGCCGTTCTTCCACTGATCGCCCTTGGGCCACGTGTCGCTGCCCGGCTCTCCCGGAGCCGGCACGGCGTAGGTGCGCCACAGCGGCTTGCCCGTCGCCGCGTCGAACGCCGCGACGAAGCCGCGGATGCCGAGCTCGCCGCCCGACACGCCCGCCATGATCTTCCCGTTGACAGCGAGCGGCGCCATGCTCATGTAGTAGCCGTCCTTGTTCTCGGCGACCTTGGCGGTCCACACCTCGCGGCCGGTGCGCGCATCGAGCGCGACCAGCACCGCTTCGTTCGCCGCGAGGTACACCTTGTCCTCGTAGAGCGTCACACCGCGCGTGGTCGGGTGCAGCAACACCACGCCATCGGGCAGCGCCCGCTGGTAGCGCCACAGCACGCGGCCCGTGATCGCTTCGAGCGCCATCACCTGGTTGCCCGGCGTCGCGACGAACATCACGCCGTTGTTGATCAGCGGCGGCGCCTCGTGGCCGTTGATGGCGCCGGTCTCCAGCATCCACACCCGCTGCAGCTGCGAGACGTTGGCTGCCGTGATCTGGGCCAGCGGGCTGAAGCCCCAGCCGTCGTAGGTGCGGCGGATCATCAGCCAATCGGCGTCACCCGGCTGGCGGAGCCGATCGGATGACACCGGCTGATACTCCTGGAGCACGTCGCGCTGCACGCCGCCCGCCGTGGCGGCGATCAACACGAGGGCAAGGCCGGCACCGAGACCTGTGACACGGGTCATGCTTCCTCCCGATTGGCGTTGGACGAGGCACATACCTTACCATCCCTCCCCTGAGGTCTCATGACCGCACCGGCCGCTCCGATCCAGGTGTCAGACCGCTAAATGGCGTCTTGTTGTCGACGGACTCTTCCGAGGACCTGAATGCATCAAGGTCCGCCGTGGTAGTGCAGGTCTCGTCCCCTACGTCGAGATCGCGCTGGCCAAGACCAATGGCCGTTTTCCGATCGTCGACCTGGTCGTCGGACCGAGCGCGCAGGGCGAATTGGCACGTGCCGCTGCATGGCACGCACTTGAAGCAAATGGAGTAGCGAAGTCCGGGAAAGACGATGCCGCGGAGCTGGTTCGAATATCGAAGATTCCGTTTCGAAACTGGTGATTCAAGCCGACGGGCCTGAAGCGACGATTTCTCTGCGCTGAGGCTCTTCTCTGCGCTTTACGTCCGCCGCGTCGCGGTGACGACAACGTCGCCGTCGGTCACGGTCAGCGTCGTCGCACCGCCCGAGGTGGCGAACGCGACTTTGACGGCGGCTGCGCCGGCGGGGTGAAACGTCTTGTTGCCCAGGTGCGTCAGCCCGCGGCCGAACGGCATACCTGTGCGCTGGAGCATCAGGTTGCCTTTGTCGAGGCTGATCTCAATGCGGTCGGCGGGGCCGCGGCCGAACACGTACGTGCCGACCAGCGCCGTTTTCTCCTCGTCTGAAATCGGTTCGGTTCTTGGCGACCCGGCGTCGCCAAGACCTTCGAGAT
>DATLLC010000123.1:0-25623 GCA_035538015.1 Vicinamibacterales bacterium | reverse complement strand
GTGCCATAGCGCGCCATGCTGCGGGCACCCACCGGCTTTGTCAATCCCGGACCGTGTGCTGAGGGCGCACGCCGACGCCCCGACGCGGCCGGAACACGCACACGTCTGATGCCAGCGTCACGGTCAGTGTGCCGAGCGTCGCCACCCGTGGGCCCACGCTGGTTCGTGCGCCGCGGTAAGTGGACCCCAGCAACGCACGCAGCAAGCCGGGCTCGAGCCGGCGCTCATCCGCCACCCGGAATATGCGTTCGCGCGTGAAATGCCCCTCGTGTTCGGCCATCAGGGCGCCGACCCGATCGCGCGTGACCCGGGCGCCCTGCACGAACGCCCGCAGCTCGACGAGGTCGTCGGGGGCCGGCACGGCGACCAGCAAGCGGCCTTCCGGCTTCAGCACGCGGGCCACCTCCGCCGGGTTCCGCCGGGCGTGGAGCGACAGGACGAGGTCGGCACAGCCATCGAGCAGCGGCAACCGACGGTCGGCGTTGGCGACGACCCAGGTCGGCCCCGGCCAGTGCCGCGCGGCATGGGTGACGGCGGCCACCGACAGATCGATCCCCACGGCCGTCACCACCGACGCCGAGGAGACCGCGGCCAGCGCGTACCCGGTCCCGGCCCCGAGATCCACCACCACGGCCGCATCGGGGAGCCCCCACTCGACCATGACCCGGCGAACGGCCCCCACGAGAGCCTCGCCAACGCCCGCGCGTTCGAGCGCCGCTCGCGACCCGACGGCCTCCCGCGTGTCGCCAGCCTCCACGGATCTTCGATCCTGCGGCTGCAGCAAATTCACGTAGCCGCTCCGCGCCATGTCATAGCCGTGCCCGCGCGGGCAGCCGTACGACCGCCCGTGGCGGGTCAGCGCCGCGCCACATGCGCGGACGGTGCAGGCGAGCGGAGGCCCACTCACGTGCGAATCGTATCGCGGGCCGGCGCGCTCGCTCGGCTGGTGGGATGTATGGTCGATTTCCACAGGGGCCGTTCCGTAGGTACGGCCCGGAATTGCTCCCCGAGCCCGCCGCAGGACCCTATAGAAGTCGCTGATACGCTCCACTAGTCGTGTAACGCGATGGGCGTTTGTGGCACTATTTCGCACACGCGGCTCGAAGACGGGATACCCCTCCCTCCCCCCACGAGAGCCGACAGGTAGCCATGGCCAAGAACATCGTCCTCTGCTCGGACGGCACCGGCAACAGCGACATCAAGGGGCGCGGCACCAACGTCTTCAAGTTGTTCGAAGCCGTCGACCTCAACGACCATCGGACGAGCCCGACGCTCGATCAGCAGTTGGCCTACTACGACGACGGCGTTGGGACGAAGGGCAACACGTTCCTGCGCGCGCTCGGCGGGGCGGCCGGCTACGGGCTGAAGCGGAACGTGAAGGATCTGTACCGGGCGCTATCGCGTGTCTACGACGATGGCGATCGCATCTACCTCTTCGGCTTCAGCCGAGGCGCGTTCACTGCTCGGACGCTGGCCGGGCTCATTGGCACCTGCGGCATCGTCAAGGGCGAGAGCTGTGCGACGACCCATGTCTTGCGGGACGCGGTGGAGGCCGCGTATGTGGCCTATCGGTCGCGCTACGGCAGCGTGCTCACCAACTCGGCCCGTCGTCTTCGGGGCGGGATCGACAGCCAGCGTGTCATCGAGACGTTCCAGCGAACCTATCCCGTGCACACCAACGTGCAGATCGAGTTCATCGGCGTCTGGGATACCGTGGATGCGGTCGGACTCCCCTTTGCGATGTCGAGTCTGGTGAACCGCTTCGTCTACCAGTTCAAGTTCCCGACCCAGACGCTCGGCCAGCACGTCCGCCGCGCGTTCCACGCCCTGTCGATCGACGATGCGCGGCAGGCGTTCGAGCCGGTGCTATGGGCCGGGTCGGACGAGCGCATCGAGCAGGTGTGGTTTGCCGGCGCGCACTCGAACGTCGGCGGCGGATACCCGAAACAGGGCATGTCGCTGGTGGCGCTGGACTGGATGCTGGCTCATGCCGCCTCCAACGGACTGCGCCTGCATACGATGGATCGAGAGGTCTTCCACTGCCACGCCAGCGTGGACGACATGCTCTACGATCCGCGTGGCGGCATCGGGTGTTTCTACCGCTGGGCGCCGCGCGACATTCGGAAGTACTGCAACCGTAATGGGATCGCGCCGCGGATACACCTCACCGTCGCCGAGCGCATCGCCCATGCGACCGATGACTACGCGCCCGGCAATCTGCCGCCTGGCGTAACCGTGGCTACCACTCCGGTGGACGTCGACGATCCGCGCCGGGTGGAGCGGGAGCGCGTCCTCGGCCGGCGCGCCGAGGCGGTTCAGACGGTGTTGCAGCGGGCGCTCGGCGAGGGGTATCTCCTCGACCGGGTCGAGACACACATGGGCCTGGCCGACGCGTCGTACTGGTTCATGGTCGTCGCCTGGGTACTGGTGGCGCTCGGCACCGTCCGCATCGCGGGCGAGACGATCTGGCCCGACGCGGTCGCCGCAAGGATGGCCGGCGCGATTGTCGTTGCCGGGCTCATCTGCCTGCTGTTCGCCCGACTGCTGGGCAGCTATGCGAATCACGCTATGGCGGAAGTGTTTTCTCAGTTCTGGCAGCAGCACCAGAAACACCTCCGGCTCACGCTGAAGACGGCACACGAGCAGGCCCGTCAGAGCAGCGAGCGGGTGGACCTCTCCGCGCTGCGCGGGCTGGGATCACGAGGCGCCGGCTGAAGGGGCGCGCGTCTACACGGCGTCGAGGACGGCGACGTGATGCTGTTCAAGTTCAACGTCTGACGGCTGCCTGTGCCCGGCTGCCGGCTGCCGACTGCGACTGCCGGCTGCTGACGACTACACGACCAAGCCGTTCGAGCGAACCGAGCTGCTGGCGCGCATCGAGGCGCTGCTCAGGCGCGGGCGGGCGTCGCACCCCGAGCTCTCCGAGTACGTCTTCGGGGACGTGATCGTCCGGCCCGTGAGCGGCATCGTCCTTCGCGGCGGGCGGCCGGTCCGGCTATCGGCGCAGGAACTGAAGCTGCTGGTCTACCTCGTGCGCCATCCCGGCGTGCTGTTCTCACGCGACCAGCTGCTGGACGCGGTGTGGGACTACCAAAGCACACCGGAGACGCGGACCGTGGACGTGCACGTCAGCTGGCTCCGCCAGAAGTTGGAACCCGACCCCCACTCGCCCCGCTACATCGTCACGGTCTTCGGCATCGGCTATCGCTTCGAGCCGCGCGGATAGCCGGCCCGAGGAGATAATGCGAGGCATGAAGACTACGCGAACGCGTCACGCGATCAGTTGGAGTGTGACCCTGGGACTGCTGCTGGCGGCCCCCTCGAACGCCGCGGCTCAGTGGCGTGCCGCCGATGGCGTCGCCATCAACGAGGTCGGCGACCCTCAGTACTCCACGTTCTCGCTTTGCGCGATCGATCCGTCAACCGGACAATCCGGCGCCGCGGTCACCACGCGGGTGCCGTTCGTGGGACGCGCCGTGCCCTGGGTTCGCGCGGGCGTTGGCGCCGTCTGCACGCAGGCCTCCACCGTGGTCGAGTACGGCGTCAAGGGCCTCGATCTGATGGCCAAGGGCGTGGAGCCGAAAGAGGCCATCACCCAGCTTCTCAGCACCGACGATGGCCGCGAGTCGCGGCAACTCGGGATGATCGACATGAAGGGCCGTGCCGCGGCCCACACCGGCAAGGGCAATGGCAACTGGGCCGGCAGCCGGCAGGGCCTCAACTACACGGTCCAGGCCAATATCATGGTCGGACCCGAGGTCGTCGAGGCAGTGGCGGCCACGTTCGAATCCACCGAGGGCACCGGCGTCCCGCTCGCCGAGCGCATGATCCTCGCCCTGGAAGCCGGCCAGCAGAAAGGCGGCGATCGGCGATGGGGCAACCTGCAATCCGCGGCGATCAAGATCGCGGACCCCAACGATCCGGGACGCGGCGGCGATTACATCGCGCTGGCGATCGAAGTGGGCGAGCACGCCGAGCCGGTCGGCGAGATGAAGCGGATCTACTACACGACGCAGCGCCGTCTCGGCTACCGCACGTTTGCGCGCGTCGAAGGGCCGGACGTGGTGGAGCTGAAGCGCATGCTCCACGCCGTCGGCTACTGGCGTCCGAACCTCTCGGCGTTCCCAGCGGCGCCAACCGTGAATGCACAGCGGAACCAGGAGCTCCGGCAGGCGAGCCCGTCCGAGTTCGAGAAGGCGCAGGCCGAGCAACGTCGCGCGGCCCAGGAGTATCAGCGGCAGTACGCGCAATACGACGAGGAGACCGTGGCCGCGGTGGACAAGTTCCGGGAGGACAAGGGCCTGACCTACGCCGGCAACCCGCCGGGACTGGTGGACGAACGGCTGGTGTCGGCGCTAGGCGCCGCCTATCTCGAGAAGAGGAAAGCGCGGCCGTAGGATCTCGCGATGAGCATCCCTCAGCCCGAGCCCTGGCTCCGCGGCCCGGTCGCCGGCATCCCCCCGCCGCTCCAGCCGGCCGCGCACGCCTTCGTCATGTCGATCGAGGATTGCGAAGGTGCCGTCCGCGATATGGCCGCTGACCTCCTATGGGTGGAGTATGGCGGCGCGGCGTCGATCGGCTTTCACCTGCGGCACCTCGTGGGCGCGACCGACCGCCTGCTGAGTTACGCGCGCGGTGAGGCGCTCACGGCTGCGCAGAAGGCCGCGCTCGTGGCCGAGCGCACCCCGGGTGACCCGCCTCCTGAACCGGCAGCGCTGCTCGCGGCCTGGCGCGCGGGCGTGGATCGCGCGCTGGCGCAACTGGCCGCCACGCCCGAGAGCGTGCTGCTCGATTTTCGTGGTGTCGGGCGCGCCCAGCTCCCTTCGAACGTCCTCGGACTGCTGTTTCACGCGGCCGAGCACGCATCGCGGCACACGGGGCAGGTGGTGACGACGGCGAAGATCTTGAGGAACGGTGGTTAGTGCCAACCTCGAGCTGCAGAACCCAAGACCCAGGACCCACGACCAAGACCCAAGACCCAAGACCTCAGGACCTCAAGACCCCAGCCCAAGTCCCGAGACCCACGCTAGGATCCGGGCGTGCCTCCGTCCCCCGTTCCTCAGCGCTTCTACGCCGACGCTTTCCTCCTCGCCACTATCGCGGCGCTGGTCGTCGATGCCGTCCTGCAGCTCGCGCTCGATGCGGTCCGGGTCTCGGCGTACGGCGCTGGAGCACCCTGGTGGGTAACCGCGCACGTGATCGAGCGCGGGCGGTGGGTGGTGTTCGCGCTGCTCCTCTGGAGGCTGGCGTCTCGCCCGGCGAAAGATGGCGATGAGCTACGAGCGCCTGCGGCTTCGCCCGTCGTCGACGCGTGGCGACACGTCGCCATCGCCGTGATTGCCGTGCCGCTGTTGTGGATCGTGGCCACCTGGATCGTCAGTACGGTGCGCTTCACGCTGCTCGCGAGCTGGGACACCGACGGCCGCGTGTTCCTCTCACCGGATTACTACCGCGGGCTCGTCCTCGATCTCGCGCCGTGGGCGATGGCGGCGGCCGTGCTGATGGGAGTACGGCGCCACTTGTAGGACGGGTGCGGGCGGGTGCGGACAGGTGCTGTCGGGTGCGGGCCGGTGCGGTAAGGTGCGCACCGGCTTGCCCGCCGAATCTCGCGTGAGACCCGAGCGAGCGAAGGCGGGTGCGGCGGTGCACGGATGCGGCAGACTCTCTACTTCAGCACGTGGCGTTCGAGCATGCGCCGCCGTACGACTCCGCCGTAGACGTTGCCCTGTGCATCCACGCCCACGCCTTCGGCGCCGGCATGGTCCGCGGCTGTGGATTCCATGTCCTCGATGAAGGCCTCCACGGTGCCGGTGCGCGCGGAGCCGATGCGGATGCCTTTCTTGATACCAGGCAGCTCGTGCGCGCCGGTGTCGGTGCCCCACGACTCGGAGTCCGCCACGTAGAGGCGATCGTCCCTCGTGATGGTGATGCCGCTCGGCCGGCCGAACTGGCGCCACTCTTCGAGGAACGTGCCGGCCTGATCGAAGATCTGGATACGGTTGTTCTCTCGATCCCCGACGAAGAGCCGGCCGCGCGAGTCCATCGCGATGGTGTGCGGCTCGCTGATCTCGCCCGGCCCCGATCCCTTGCGGCCCCACTCCTTCACGTACTTGCCGTCCTTCGTGAAGTGCACGACACGGTTGTTGCGGCCATTGCGATGGCTGTCGGTGACGAACAGATCCCCGTTGGGCGCAACCACGACGTCGGTAGGTTGATCGAACAGGTCTGGTCCCGATCCGCTCATGCCGGCCTTGCCGAGCGTCATCAGGATCGTACCGTCGGGGCTGAACTTGAAGGCCTGATGGCCCTTGCCGGGCGCGCTGCCCGCATCCGTCATCCACAGGTTGCCCTGCGCGTCGATGGTTCCGCCATGCGGGAAGACGAATACGCCCTGACCGAAGCTGGCGAGCAGCCGGCCCGCCGCGTCGTACTTCAAGATTGGCGCATCGGGACGGCCGGCGCACGAGTTCTCGAAGCAGCGGTGGACGACATAGATGGTGCCATCGGGTGCGGGCTCGATGGCCGTGACGGCCGCCCACTTCACGCCGGGCGGCAGCGCGCCCCAGTCACGCGTCGTGCGGTAAGGCTGCGGCAGGTCGTTTCGTGGCTGGCTGCCGGCTTGTCCAGCGGCCAGGCCAGAAAGGGCAACGAGCGGGACTACGAGCATCGACGCGCGCATGGCGGGCTCTCCTCGATGACGCGACCGAATTGAATTCTAGCCGACTCTCGAAGTGCATCCCGCAGGCCAGACGCGGCATCATAGGGGCATGACTCGAACCGTGCCGGTGAAGGTGTTCAACGCGGCAGGCCAGCTCGTGGGCCCGCTCGACTTGCCGCGAGTCGAGAAGACCGACGCGGAGTGGCAGGCTCAGCTGACGCCCGACCAGTTCCGGATCGCGCGGGCGCACGGCACGGAGCCGGCGTTCTGTGGCACGCTGCTCGACAACAAGCAGCACGGCGTCTACTCCTGCGTCTGCTGCGGGCTGCCGCTGTTCGCCTCCAACGCGAAGTTCGACTCCGGCACCGGCTGGCCCAGCTTCTTCCAGCCGGTGGCCGACGAAAACGTCGCGACGCGGCCCGATCACAGTTACGGCATGCGGCGGGTCGAAATCCTGTGCGCGCGCTGCGATGGGCACTTGGGCCACGTCTTCCCCGACGGCCCCGCGCCAACCCATCAGCGCCACTGCGTGAACTCCGAGTCGCTCTCGTTCACGGACGTCGAGGACCTCAAGACGCTCGCCGACCCGGCGGCGGGGTGACGACGCCCCCTACCTCTTTTCGATCCCCACGGCCTGCGCGCGCGTCTGCCGGATCGTCACCACGTCGCCGGCCTTCACGCCCTCCAGCAACTGCCGCTGTTGCACCAGCCGCTGAACGCGCCGATTGTCCACGCCGTGATAGGTAACCATGCCGGACAACGGCTCGACCGAATCGATCGTGACGACCAGCGTGACCTGCTGGAGGACGGTCGCGTCCGGCCGATCCAGCTTCTGTCGGGCCTCTTCCGTCGTGTCCTTGAGCGCCGCCATCTTAGCGCCCGGCGTGAGCTCGACGATGAAGGCGTCGTAGTACCGGATGGTGACCAGGTCGCCACGATTCAGCTGATCGAAAATCGGCATGTCGGGGCCCGCGTAGATGGGCGCCTGGACGGTGTTGCCCGCTCGGATGGTGACCATCCGCCCGGCGCGATCCACCTCCTCGACTTCCCCGGAAACCGCCAGCACCTCAGTCACTACGCCTCGCGGGGCCTGCGCGCGAGCGGCGTCGACGAGGCCGGAGGTGACGATCAACGCCGCGAGGATGGCCGTGCACGCGCGTCGGGTCGGATCCATGCGCCCATTCTAGCCGCTATACTGGCCGCACCGATGACGGCCAGCCGCGCCGAACTTCGAGCGTCCTCGTCGTGACGATCCTGCAGGTCCTGACCGGCACGCTGGCCGCATGTGGGCTGGCCTTCATCGTCCGGGTCGCAAAATCCGTGATTGCGTTGCGGCGGCATGCCTCAGAGACCGCGCCCCGCACCCCCGCGCCGCGCCATCTGGCAATCGGGTTCGTGACCAACTTCCTCGACACGCTCGGCATCGGCTCGTTCGCCACCACCACAGCCACCTTCCGTCTAATCGGCGAGCCCGCGGACGAGCTGATTCCGGGTACGCTGATTGCGGGTCACGCGCTGCCCGTGCTGGCGCAGGCCCTCATCTTCATCAACGTCGTGTCGGTGGATCCGACGCAGCTCGGACTGCTGATCGCCGCGGCCATCGCCGGCGGATGGCTCGGCGCGGGCATCGTGTCGTCGCTCTCACGCCGGTCCGTGCAACTCGGAATGGGCGCCGCGCTCCTGACCGCGGCCGTCTTCATGGTGGTGGGCCTTTCCGAAGTGTTCCCGGCTGGCGGGACCGCCGTTCGATTCGAACCCTCGGCGTTCGTCGTGGCTCTGGCCTTGAACTTCGTGCTCGGCGCGCTTCTGACTCTCGGCGTCGGCAACTACGCGCCCAGCCTGGTCGCCTTTGCCCTGCTCGGCATCGACCCGCGGGCAGCGTTCCCGGTCATGATGGGGTCCGGCGCGTTCGTCGCGCTGGTGGCCGGCGCACGGTTCGTCGGACGCGGTCGCTTCCACCTGCGGTCGGCGCTGGGGCTCACGCTCGGTGGCATCCCCGGGGTCGTCGTCGCGGTGTGGCTCGTTACTTCATTGCCGCTGCTCGCGCTGCGCTGGCTCGTGCTCGTCGTCGTCGTGTATGCGGGAGCCACGCTCCTGCGGGCCGGACTCGGCCGGCCTCTGACGGCGGTGCGGCCGACGTGAACATCGATGGGCGACGATTTCAACCTGCCCCCGCCAGCCGGGTGGCTGCTTGAAAACGCGGACCTGCTGCCACGCGGCGGCACCGTGCTCGACGTGGCGTGCGGGCGCGGCCGTCACGCGCTGCACCTCGCTGGTGTGGGGCTTCGCGTCCACGCCGTCGATCGCGATCCGGCGGTCATTGCCGCACTTCGCGAGATCGCAGCCGCTCGCGGCCTGCCTGTGGAGGCCGAGATCGTGGACCTGGAGACGAACCCGCCGCCCGATCTCGGCGACGCGCGCTACGTCGCGGTGGTGAGCTTCAACTACCTGCATCGACCGCTGTTCCCAGCACTCCGGCACGCGCTCGAGCCGGGCGGGCGGTTGTTCTACGAGACCTTCACGACTGCGCAAGCCACGCGGGGCAAGCCGACGAATCCCGACTTCCTGCTGCGGCCTGGCGAGCTAGGCGAGCTGGTGGCGCCGCTCACCATCCTTCGCGCCCGCGAAGGCGAGTTCGACGGCCGGTTCGTGGCGTCCGTGGTGGCGGAGCGGCGGGGTGGGACTGCCGCTGCCCATTGATGATTGATGATTGGCGATTGACGATTCATTGAATGATCGGGCGATTGCGGCATCCGGCCATTCCTGATTGGCGCATCGAATGGCGAGATTGAGAAAATGGGTCAATTCGAATGCCCCAATGGGCAAATCATCGATCACTCAATGAATCGTCAATCATCAATCACCAATCATCAATGGACGCAGCCATCTATGGCACCTTCACGTTGAGGCGCACGCGCTCGGTGAACTCGCCGTCCGACGCCGTCAGCTCCAGCTCGTAGAGTCCGGAGATAGCGAACGTGGCTTTCGTTCGCGCCGACGCGGGCGGTGCGAAGGCGACTTTGCCCGGCCCGTTGAGCACTCGCCATTCGGAAGCGAGCGCGCGGCCGCGCGGCAGCCCTTCGTCGTGGGCGCTGCCGAAGAGGTTCAGCTCCTCGTTCACACCCGTGGTCAGCACTGGCACTTCGCCGCGGCGAGGCGTCAACCCGAGGATGCGGACGGTGGGTGGCCGGTTCAGGCACACGCCCTTGGGCACCTTGGCGTAGTCGATCTTCTCCAACTGAGCGGCGCCCTCCACGAGGTTCCAGTTCGACTGCAGCATCCGCTCGCTCGTCCCCGTCGTCGTGCCAGCGTAGCTGAGCGTCCATTTCAGCTTGCCGTCGAAGTCCGGACCGACCACCATCACACACTGGAATCGCCAATGCCCGGGCTTGAAGACGGTGGGCTGCATTCGATCGCCCGGTGCGGGACCGAACGCATTGGCGGCCCCTGGCGGGATGGCGATGATGTCGGCGTTGTGGCTGAAGTAGGCGAAGGAAAGCGTGTAGCTGCCGTCGGGGTTCTTCAGGAACCCGTCGTAGACCGGATAGATGGGTTGGTTCGTCTGCGCCCGCAGGCCCAGCGTCAGCCCTCCGACGACCATCGCGCCAAGCAGCGCCGCAGCGGCGATTCGACCCCTCATCGGCCCCTCCGAGGGTGCTACAGTATGCTCGACTACGGCGGATTCGCAAGGAACGAGGAGGCCCTATGGTCCTGGCTGCGAGGTTGTCCTGTCCGCTCGCGTTGGCGGTGGCGGTCGCCGTAATGAGCCCAACCGGCGCGGCCAGCGGTCCCCAAGCGCAGTCCCGCAGCGCTGGTCCGGCGCCGACGTTCGCGAAAGACGTCCTGCCGATCCTGCAGAAGTCCTGTCAGGGCTGTCATCATCCCGGCACGTCCGCACCGATGTCGCTCATGACGTACGTGGACGTCAGGCCCTGGGCCCGATCCATCAAACAGAAGACCGCGAAGCGCGAGATGCCGCCCTGGCACATCGACCGCAGCGTCGGCGAATATTCGCCAGACCCGTCGCTGTCCGACGAGCAAATCGCGCTCCTTGGCGCCTGGGTGGATGCCGGCGCGCCTGAAGGACGGAAGGAAGACGCCCCGCCGCCGATCACGTTCGCCACAGGATCCGAGTGGACCTACGGCGAGCCCGACCTCGTCGTCCGGATGGCGAAGGGGTTCCGCATTCCGGCCGACGGCCCCGACTTCATCCCCGACGAAGTCGTGGATCCCGGGCTCACCGAGGACCGGTATGTGAAGTGGGTGCAAATCATTCCCGACGCGGCTCGCGCCGTGCACCACGCGCACGTCTACGTCGATCTGCCCGAGGATGCCGACACCGAGGGGCTGGGCCTCGGCATGGGGTCGAACGTCGGCAAGACAATGGACCTCATCGAGTACGGTGCCGGCAACGATGCGGACGTTTTCCCAGACGGATCGAGCAAGGTCCTGAAGAAGGGCTCGCTGTTCCGCTTCGAAGGGCACTACCACCCGTACGGTGAAGAAACCTACGACCGCATGCGCGTCGGGATCAAGTTCTACCCGAAGGGCGTGGTGCCCAGGTACGTGGTGACGTCGCATCGCATTCGGACGGGCGTCGGCAACGACTGGGTGCTCAACCGCGAGCGCATCGAGGATCTGCTGCTGCGGGCCGGCCACAAGATCGCCATCGACGAGCCGTCGATGCCGGTCGGTGCCCTGGTCGAGGAGAACCCACTGCACGCCGCGGCGCTGCTCAGCATCCCGCCGAACACGGTCGCGCGCCACGAGCGCTTCTTCCCACTGCCGCAGCCGGCGCTCGTCATCAGCTTCCAGCCGCACATGCATTTCCGCGGCTCGCGCATGGTGCTGGAGGCCATTCACCCCGACGGGCGGCGCGAGGTGCTGACCGACGCCACGCATTACGAGCAGACGTGGCAGATCACCTATAAGTACAAGACGCCGCATTTGTTTCCCGCCGGCACGATTCTCCATACCGTCTCGTGGCACGACAACACCGCCAACAACCGGCACAACCCCGATCCCACCGCGTGGATCGGCTGGGGCAGTCGGACGATGGACGAGATGGGACATGGGTGGACCGACATCGCGTTCCTCAGCGAACAGCAATATCAGGAGGAGCTGGCGAATCGGCAACTCCGGCGGAACACGTCGACGAGCGACGGCCGCCAACAGCGGTAAAGAAACCACCAAGACACGAAGATCACGAAGGTCTCACGAAGTCAGTCTTTGAAAATCCGTAATTCTTCGTGCCGTCCTTCGCGTCCCTCGTGCCTTCGTGGTGTCTTTCTCACGGAAAGGCGACTCCCATGAGGACCGACAGCGCGAGCGTTCTGCTTCTGGGTATCGTCGCGGTCACCGGCTCATTGGCCGTGACGAGCGCGCGCCAACCCGCGGCACCTGCCGTGCCCGTCGACGCCGACGACCTGGGCGGGGTCGTCGCCGGCGACAAGGGCCCGGAGGCTGGCGTCTGGGTGATTGCCGAGACCACCGATCTGCCGACGAAATTCGCGAGGATCGTCGTCACGGACGATCTGGGCCGCTACCTGATCCCCGATCTTCCGAAGGCCGGCTACAGCGTGTGGGTACGCGGCTACGGCCTGGTGGACTCGCCAAAGGTGAAGGCGTCGCCAGGCCAGGCGCTGAACCTGAAGGCCGTGACCGCGCCGAGCCCGCACGCGGCGGCCGACTACTATCCTGCCGGCTACTGGTTTTCGCTGCTCAAGATTCCCGAGAAGAGCGAGTTCCCGGGCACGGGGTCGTCCGGCAACGGCATCTCTCCCTCGATCCAGACCCAGTCGCAGTGGCTGCGCAACCTCAAGTCTGGCGGCTGCACGGCCTGCCATCAGCTCGGCAACAAGGCGACCCGCGACATCCCGGGTCCGCTCGGCCAGTTCCCGGACATGCCGCACGCCTGGGAGCGGCGCCTCCAGTCGGGCCAGGCGGGCGGCAACATGATGGGCGGCCTCGAGCAGCTGGGCCGCGAGCGCGCGCTGCTGCTCTTCGGCGACTGGTCGGATCGCGTGTCGCGCGGCGAGCTGCCGCCGGCGCCGCCACGGCCGCAGGGGGTGGAGCGCAACGTGGTCATCACGTTGTGGGACTGGGCAGACCCGAAGGCGTACCTGCACGACGAAGTGTCGACGGATCGGCGCAACCCCACCGTGAACGCGAACGGGCCCATCTAAGGCGCGCTCGAGCTCAGCGCCGATTACCTGCCCGTCCTCGATCCGGCGAAGCACGCGATCAACCAGGTGAAGCTCACCGTCCGCGATCCGAACACACCACCGACCTCGCCGAAGATGGCGGCTCCCTCGCCGTACTGGGGCGCGGAGGTGATCTGGACCAGCAAGAACAACGTCCACAACCCGATGCTCGACGAGCAGGGCCGGGTCTGGATCACGTCCGCGGTGCGGCCGCCCGAGAACCCGGACTATTGCAAGGCGGGGTCGAGCCATCCTTCGGCGAAGCTGTTCCCGATCGAGCGCGCCGGCCGGCACCTGGCGATGTATGACCCGAAGACGCAGAAGCTGACGCACATCAGCACCTGCTTCGGCACGCATCACCTGATGTTTGCCGAAGACGCCAATCACACCCTCTGGACGAGCGGCGGCGGGCAGGTCGTCGGCTGGTTGAACCGCAAGATGTACGAAGAGACCGGCGATGAAGTGCGGTCGCAGGGCTGGACGGCCCTGATCATGGATACCAACGGCAACGGCAAGCGCGACGCGTACGTCGAGCCGAACGAACCAGTGGATCCGGCCAAGGACAAGCGCTTCGGCGGTGCGTTCTACTCCGTGTCGCCCGCGCCGGACGGCGCGGTATGGGGCACCGTGCTCGGTTTCCCCGGACAGGTGATCAGGCTCGTGCCCGGCTCGAATCCGCCGGAGACGGCATTGGCCGAGGTCTACGAGCCGCCGTTCGCCGACTCGAAGAATCCCGGCTACTCGCCGCGCGGCGGCGACGTGGATCGCAACGGCGTGTTCTGGTCGGCCCTGGCCAGCGGGCATCTCGCCAGCTTCGACCGCCGCAAGTGCAAGGGACCCCTGAACGGTCCGAAGGCCACCGGCCAGCACTGCCCGGAGGGCTGGACGCTGTACACCGAGCCGCTGCCGCAGTTCAAAGGCGTCAGCGAAGGTGGCAGCGCCGAGGGGAGTTACTACACGTGGGTCGATCAGTTCGACACCTTCGGCCTGGGTGCCAATACGCCGATCAACACTGGCAACGCGTCCGAAGCCTTGCTCGCGCTCAAGGACGGTAAGTGGGTGGTGCTGCGGGTACCGTATCCCCAGGGCTTTTACACGAAGTGGATGGACGGCCGCATCGACGACCCGCGCGCCGGCTGGAAGGGGAAGGGACTGTGGGCGACCGTCAGCACGCGAGCACCGTTCCACATGGAGGGCGGCAAGGGCACGACCAGCAAGGTGCTGAAGCTGCAGCTGCGGCCGGATCCGCTGGCGAAGTGAGTGAGAGAAACCACGAAGGCACGAAGGACACGAAGGTCGGCACGAAGAATCCCTTTAGGGTTCGCTTTGAGGACGAATGATGATCCTTGAACCGAAGAAGACTTCGCGCTCGTCTTCGTGCTCCTTCGTGACTTCGTGGTTTCTTTTTTTCGTGACGTGGGTCCTCCTGCCGGGCACGCTCGCCGCGCAGCGGGGCACGCAGGGCGGCGAATGGCGGACATGGGGCGGCGACCTTGGCGTGACACGCTACGCACCCCTCGATCAGATCGACGCGTCGAACTTCAGCACGCTGCAGGTGGCCTGGCGGTTCCGGACCGAGAGCCTCGGGTCGCGCCCGGACTACAACCTTCAAACCACGCCGCTGATGATCGGCGGTGTCCTGTACGCCACGGCCGGCGAGCATCGGAATGCAGTGGCTCTGGACGCGCGGACCGGCGAGCTGCTGTGGATGCATCGGCTCGACGAAGGCAAGCGTGCGCAGCTGTCATCGCGACGCCTGTCGGGCCGCGGCGTGGGTTACTGGACCGATGGCAAGGGTGACCAGCGGATCTTCTACGTCACCATTGGCTATCAGCTGGTCGGTCTGGACGCGAAGACGGGCCGGCCGCTGAGGGACTTCGGCGTCGACGGCGTGGTGGACCTGAAGAAGGACATCGACCAGGAGCTCGACCCGATCGAAGGCGAAATCGCCTGGAACGGCGCGCCGATCGTCGCGAAGAACGTCGTGCTCGTAGGGGCGGCCCACCGCGCCGGCTCCGCCCCGCGCAGCTACAGGAACGCCAAGGGCTACATCCGCGGATTCGACGCCCGGACCGGCAAGCGCCTCTGGATCTTCCACACGATTCCCCAACCCGGCGAGTTCGGCAACGACTCCTGGCTCGAAGGGTCGTCGGAGCACACGGGCAACACCGGCGTCTGGACGCAGATGGCCGTGGACGAGCAACTGGGCATCGCCTACCTCCCGGTCGAGATTCCGACTGGCGACTATTACGGCGGCCATCGTCCCGGCAACAATCTGTTCGCCGAGAGCCTCGTCGCGGTCGACCTGGAGACCGGCCGCCGCATCTGGCACTACCAGTTCGTCCACCACCCGATCTGGGACTACGACGTACCGTGCGCGCCGATCCTCGCCGACATCACCGTGAACGGCCGGACGATTCAGGCGGTGGCCCAGCCGACCAAGCAAGGGTTCCTCTTCGTCTTCGATCGGCGGACCGGAGAGCCGGTCTGGCCGATCGAGGAGCGGCCCGTCGAGCGGGGCACGGTGCCGCGCGAATGGTACGCGCCGACACAGCCGTTCCCGACCAAGCCGCCGCCCTTCGAGCGCCAGGGGTTCCTCGAGGATTACGTCATCGACTTCACGCCAGCGCTGAAGGCCGAGGCTCTTGCGCTGCTGTCGAAGTACAAGATCGGCCCCGTCTACACGCCACCGATCGCGCGTGGCGAGGGTGGCAAGGAAGGCCTCCTCTTCATCCCGAACGGCGCCAACTGGCCAGGGGGATCGTTCGATCCCGACACCGGCATGCTCTATGTCTACTCGCACACGCTGCTTCGTGTGCTCTCGATGGTGAACGAGCCGAAGCGGTCGGACATGCACTACATCAGCGCCGGCGGCGCGGGCGAGGACAGCGGCGGCGGACTGGGCGTTCAGGGACTGCCGCTGGTGAAACCACCCTGGGGCCGGATCAGCGCGATCGATCTGAGTCGCGGCGAGATCGCGTGGCAGATCGCGCACGGTGAAACGCCCGACGCGGTCAAGGAGAACCCCGCCTTGAAGGGCGTCACGATCCCGCGCACCGGGCGGCCGGGCGGCGCCGGCGGCAGTTCGGGCGGCATCGGGACACTGGTGACCAAGACGCTTCTCATCTCAGGTGAGGGCGGCACTGTCCGCATGCCGGATGGATCGCGCGGGGCGATGCTGCGGGCCTACGACAAGCGGACCGGGGCCGAGGTCGGCGCCGTACGCATGTCCGGGGCGCAGACCGGCTCGCCCATGACCTACACGCTCGGCGGCAAGCAGTTCATCGTCGTCGCGGTCGCCAGCCCGACGATGCCGGCCGAGTTGCTCGCATACGCGCTGCCATGACGAAGCAACCCTTCGTGATCTTCGTGTTGCCCTTCGTGACCTTCGTGTTGTCCTTCGTGATCTTCGTGTTGCCCTTCGTGATCTTCGTGTTCGTATTTTCGTCGGCGGTCTGGGCGGACGTGTTTCCGGCCAAAGGCGGCGACGTCACGCTGACGCCGTTCGTGCACTCGAGCGTGCAGATCGAGCATGCCGGGAAGGTGATTCAGGTGGACCCGTGGAGCGTTGCCGACCTGTCGGCCGCCAAGCCAGCCGACCTGATCCTCGTGACCGACGACCCCGTCCATCACCTCGATGTCAAGGCCATCGCCAGGCTCCGCAAGCCCGGCGCGCCGGTGGTGATTGCCAGCAACGGCCTCAAGGGCGTACCCGACGGCATCGTGATGAAGAACGGCGAGCGGCGCGAGGTGGCCGGGGTGGAGATCGAAGCGGTCGGCGCTTACGATCTCACGCCAGGTGAACCGTATCACCCGAAGGGCGAAGCCAACGCGTACATCGTCACGATCGGCGGCCTGCGCGTGTACTTCGCGGGTGTCACCGAGTGCGTCCCCGAGATCAAGGCGTTGCGGAACATCGATGTCGCGTTCTTCCCGTTGAACCTGCCGCTGAAGCGGATGGAGCCAGAGGCGGCGATCGCGTGCATCCGATCGTTCGGACCTCGGGTGGTCTATCCGTACCACTACGATCAGGACTGGGTGACGCGCGTCGGCCGCGGCGAGCCGCGGGGCGTACCGACGAGTCGCGGACTGCAGGATCTGAAAACCGCGCTGGCGGCGGACGGCATCGACGTCCGGCTGACGGACTGGTATCGCTAAGTGAAAGAGACGTTGAGAATTTAAAGGAAGAGGGGAACGTCGGAAGCCGTCCGCGAGCCTGTTCGGCAGCGTCACGCGCGGTTGGCAGAGGTCTCGGCGGGCGTGCCCGTCAGGAGCACGGTGCGGGTCGGAAGCGCGAACGTGGTGCCCGCCTCCTCGACGATCTGCATGAAATCGAGCAGCACGTCCTGGCGGCAGCGGTTGAACTCGTCGGGCGGCACCTGGAACCAGGCCGCGATTTCGACGTCGAGCGAGTTGGCCCCCAGCTGATTGAAGGCGACGACCATGGAGTCGGACCAGATTCGCGGGTGCGACCGGAGCACGCGCTCGAACCCTTCAAGCACTTGTCGCATTTGCGCCCGCGTCGTGCCGGAGGCCAGGCCGACGGTCGCCGCAAAGCGGATCCGGTCGCGCTCGGCGAGCGATTCCAGCTTCTGGTCCGCGAGCACGCCGTTTGGAATGCTGATCAGGCTGCGGTCTGGGGTGCGGAAGCGCGTCGAGCGGAGGCCGATGTCCTCGACCGTGCCCGTGAAGTCGCCCACCCGCACGAGGTCGCCGACGCGGAAGGGCTGATCGACCGCGATCGCCATCGAGCCGAACAGGTTCTCCACCGTCTTCTGTGCGCCGAACGCGAACGCGAGGCCGCCAATGCCCAGACCGGCGAGCAGCGTGGTGACGGGGTAGCCGAGCGCGGCGAGCAGAGCCAGCACGCCCACGACGGCAATGAGGCCCTTCGAGAGGTTGCCGCCGATCGCCAGCAGGTTGCGGGTGGACGGGCTGCCGATCGCCCACGGTCGCGACAGCATCAGCTGGAGAATGACGGTGGTGGAACGCCAGAGCGCCCAGAAGATCGTGGCGACCGCGAAGCCCTGGCCGGCCTGTCGGATGACATTCTCGGCGGCCCCCGAGAGCCCGATCGAGTGGGCGATGAGGGCAAAGAGGATCAGCAGCCACGCCAGGCGGATCGGCGGGCCGAGGCTGACGAACAGCCGACCGTCCCAGGACGTGGTCGTATGCGTCGACACGCGGTGAAGCGCCGCGCTCGTCAAGCGGCCGAGAATCCGCCCGCCAACCCAGGCGAACACGAGCGCCGCCAGCAGGACGATCCACTGCCACCACATGATTCCGAACGGCCCGATCCCGAGCAGGGCATCGAAGCCGTTCCGCTGGAGCCAGTCGATGATCCAGCCAGCCTCTGGCGCGCCTGGCTGCGACCGCATCACTTCCTGAACACCACCGTTGCCGGCGCCGACAGCGTGAACTCGATCAGCGTCTCGGTGGGAATCACGGCGGCCTGTCCCCGCGTCGCCATGTTGGCGCCAACACCGGCCGCCGCGCCTGCGCCCGCCCCGATCGCGGCACCCTTGCCGCCGCCCGCGATGGCGCCGATGACCGCCCCCGCACCAGCGGCAATGCCCGTCCGCTTCGCGTCACGTCCCTTGGTGGTGCCGGCCTCGACGCTGTAGCTCTCGGTCTTCACCGTCAGGGTGTTGCCGCCGACGCCCGCAATCGAGCGTGCGGCCACGGCCATGCTCGCCACGCCTTTGACCCGCCCGCCCGGATCGCTCGAAACGACGATGCAGTTCACGCGCGAGCCGGCCCTGGCGAGTGTCGTGCCGTCGACGACGAGGTCGTGCTCGAGGAGGGCATCGAAGACCGAGCCGTTGCTGACCGACTTGGTGGAGAGCTCGGCGGTGGTGCGCACCGGAATTACGGTGCCGGCCGGCAGCGTGAACTCGCGCGGCTTCATCTCCTCCATCTCGCGCCGCAGCCTGGCGTTTTCCTCCGCCTGACGCGCCGCCTCGGCCTGCTGCTCGCTCAGAGCGCTCTTCTGCGCCGCCAGCGCCCGGTCGGTGGCCGCGCGCTCGCTGTTCGCCTGTGCGGCGGCCCGTGCGGCGCGGTCGGCGGCCTCCTTGTTGCCGGCCGCAGCGGAGGCAGCCTGGGCCGCGGACCGGGCCGCCGCCTGCGCCTGGGTTTCGGCGGCTGCCGCCGTGGATGCCGCTGCCGCGGTGGCCTCTTCGGCGGTCTTACCTGCTGCCAGCTGCTGCTTGGCCGCATCGAGCTCCTTCTGCAGCTCGGCAACGCGGGCATCTTCGCTGGGCTTCGTGCCGCAGCCAAGCCCGAGCACGCTCAGGACCGCAATGGCAGCAAGGGACAGACGAACGATGGACATGAGGTGCTCCAGGGAAGGCTGACGCGACTCTCTTCACGGTAGCAGACCCGCTGGCGCGTGGCCAGTGCAGGGTCAGCCCGACCGCCGCGATCGGTCGGGTACGAGCAGTACCAGGGCGCCGCCGGCGAGCACGACCGCGCCGATGCCCATCAGGCCGGCCGAGTATCCGCTGGTTGTGTCGCGGAGGTAGCCGATGCCGTACGGGCCGACGAAGCCGCCGACGTTGCCCACCGAATTGATGAGCGCGATGCCGGCGGCCGCGCCGGGGCCCTGCACGAAGGACGTGGCGAGCGTCCAGAACGGGCCGAACATCGAGGCGAGGCCGAGCATGGCGATGGAGAGCAGCACGAGCGAGGGGGCCAGCCCCTCGACGAAGGCCGTGGCCATGAACGCCACGCCGGCAAGCGCGGCGGCGACGGCCACGTGCCATCGCCGCTCGCCGGTCCGGTCGGAATGCCGCGAAGTGACGATCATCCCCGCCGCGCCGGCTAAATACGGAATGGCACTGAGGGCGCCAATCTGAAACGGGGTGCCGGCAAACGTGCTTCGTAGAATCTGGGGCAGGAAGAAGCCGAATCCGTAAAGCGCCACCGGCACCACGAAGTACACCAGCGCCAGCACCCAAATCCATGGATGGCGCAGGGCGTCAGAGACGCCATCCGCGCGCCCCGCGGCCGGCGCGCTCTCCTGCTGTAGGCGCGAAATGAGCGCCGACTTCTCCGGATCCGTCAGCCAACGGGCGTCGGCCGGGGTTTCGTCGAGCACCCTCAGCACGACGAACCCCAGCACCGTGGCCGGGATCCCTTCGAGCAGGAACATCCACTGCCAGCCCGCCAGGCCACCGAGGCCGTCCATCGACAGCAACGCCCCCGAAAGCGGACCGCCGACGATTCCGGCCGTGACCACCGCGGTCATGAAGCTGGCCACCGTGCGCGCCCGCTCGCGCGCCGGCACCCAGCGCGTGAGGTAATAGATGATGCCTGGAAAGAACCCGGCTTCGGCGGCGCCCAGCACGAAGCGCAGGATGTAGAAGCTGGTGGCGTCGTGGGCGAACATCATCGCCGCGGAGGCGAGGCCCCACGTGATCATGATGCGGGCGATCCAGCGCCGCGCCCCGACGCGTGCGAGGATGATGTTGCTCGGAATCTCGAAAGCGGTGTAGCTCAGGAAGAAGATGCCCGCGCCGAAGCCGTAGACCGCGGCCGAGAAGCCGAGGGCCTCGTTCATCTGCAGTGACGCGAACCCGATGTTGATGCGATCGAGATACGCGACGATGTAGAGCAGGAACAGGAACGGCACGAGCCGGCGCCGCACCTTGGCGGCGGCAGCGTCGAGCGCGTTCGCGGTCATCCGCCGCGCGACATCACGGCGTGACCGTCACCTTCACCAGGCCGAACGTCCAGCAGCACACCTCGCCGCCGCCTCCGTCGCCGGAATAGTCGTTGGCGACGACATGCAGAACGTACTCGCCGGGTGCGCTGAAGCGCGCCTGGGTGGTGGCCTTGCCTCGAAAGGGCTGGTTCACCTGGCCGCCCTCGAGCGTCTCGGTCTTGGGCCCGGTGGGATCGAACTTCACATCCCCGCTCCCCCGGAACTTCGACCAGGTCAACGTCACCGGTGGCGGCGGTTCCCGGAGCGGCGCGTTCGATCCGCTCGAGAACTTCGCATCGTCGGCCACCCACACCGTCAAGGGCAGCGGCGCCGATACGGACGTGGTGCGGGCGATGGCCTTGTCGAGCGTGGCGACCGGGCCCATCAGCGCCGGGCCCTGCTCTTCGAAGCGCAGGTACGGCGGCTTGTTGCCAACCGCGACGTCGCTGAACGGGCTCACGTTGTAGTCGGTGTGAAGGCGCAGCGGAATCACCATCGACTGGCCGTTGGCGACGATGGTCCAGGTGAGACGGTCCTTCGGGCTGAAGTCCTTCGGTACCTTGACCAGGAACATGCCGGTCTTGCGGCCGGGCTCGAAGTGCGACGGTTGTCCCATGTCGGGCCCGCCGGGTTCGATGCGGTTGTTGGGCCCGATCGGCACGTCCATCGCCTGCTTCATATTGCGATTGAGGTAGCCGACCAGAAAAATGTGCGTCCCGTCGGCGTCGTCGAACCAGCCCTCGAACGCGCCGGTGATGCTGGTGCCGAACTGGCGCGGCGGCTCGCTCGGCAACTGCCGCGCGCCGAGGACAGCGCCGGCGACGGCGATGCCCGCGCAGACCTTCAGGAGGAACGCTCGATCACGGAGCATGGACGAACCCTCGATGGGAGAAGAGGACGGTGGGCGGGCCGCAGATGGCGCCGAAGCGGAAGCCGGACATCGCACAGAGTGCACAGCAGGCTCAGACCAATGCACACATGCGCCAGTCGCGCCCGTGGACGGCAGGCCGGCCCCGCCGTCCACGACGCCTCACAAACCCCTTAGCGCTGCTGATCGCGCGCGGCCGTCGCCGTCGCGGCCTTGGCCTTTCGATCCGCAACCAGCGTGTTGTATTCGTCGTCGCTGAGATACACCACGTTCATCCAGGCGTGGGCCATTTCGTCCACCGTCCGGTCACCGTACCCCACCCACTGTTCGGGGTCAGGGTTGGACGGGTTGTTCTTCGTGTTGTCGTACCACGCGCTCACCTGGATGACCGTGCCCTTCGGGAACACCGGCGACGCCTCGTCGGTGTAGATGTAGTTGGTCATCCAGTTGAAGTTGAAGTTGCCGACGTAGCTGATGATTTCGCGGCTGCCGTCCGGCTTGATCGCCTCGACCCTCATGGCCTTCCCACGCAGGTGGAAGTGCGGCTGGAAGTTGGTGATCAGCGCGTTCTCCTTCAGCACCGTAAAGCCCTCGGTGTGCGACACGGAGTTTGGCGGAATGTCGAGGAAGCCCTGCGTGCGGAGGCCGGTGAAGCCGATGAGATAGCTGCGCTTGGTCGGCTCCTGGCCCTTCGGATAGAACCACAGCGCGATCTCGGAGCCGCCCGTGACGTCCTCACCTACGGCATGCAGGTGCTGGTCCCACGAGATCTTCTCACCCGGGACGATCAGTTTGCCGGTGCCCTCGCGGAACAGGTCGTAGCCCTTGCCGATCGCCCATTCCATCAGTTGCGGCCGACGATTCACGAGGTCGTCGCGGTTCGCCGCACGGGTGGAGCCCGTGGCGGTGCCCGTGTTGACGGCATCCGGGTCGTTGTTGAGGACGAGATACGCGATCGAGTGGTGGACGATCTTGCGGCTCTTCAGGTTCGACGGACGAATCTCGACCATCTTCACCCAGCGTGGCTCGCTGATCGGGATGTCGCTCATCGGGCGGAACCAGACGTCCTGGTGCTGCGCCAGCATCGTGTAGTCGGGCGACTTGATGACGAGGTCCGGCTCGCCGAATCCGTCGGTCACGCCCTGCCACACGTTCTCGGTGACGAGCTTCTTCGGCGGAGGCAGATCGCGCGGGTCGCCCTCGGGCGCGCCGGCATCCACCCAGCGCACGATCGTCTCGATCTGCGCGTCGGACAGTGACATGTCGTTCTTGAATTCCTGGACGCCGACCGACTGATCAATGTGCCAGGGCGGCATCTGACGGCGCATCACCCGGTCCTTGATGGAGCGGGCCCACGGCCGGGCTTCCTTGTAGGCGATGAGCGACATCGGCGCAATGGAGTTCGGCTGATGGCACTCCTGACACTTCACCTGGAAGATCGGTGCGATGTCCTTGCTGAAGGTCGGGCTTGTTTGTTGGGCGGCTGAAGGTGACGCGGTGAACACGGCGGCCGCCGCCGCGACCATTCCTATGCGGAACCCCTGCACGACGATACGGCCTCTCATAGTCCCTCCTGCCAGAGCGACGGATGTGGGCATCGATCTTATCTCAATTCGGCCCGGCCGCGGCATGAACCTGTCGGCCGGGCTGCCCATCTCTGTATAACCTGCTACATCTGTGCCAGTTCGGTGACGCCTTCTGCCACCCCTCGGCCATAGCGGGCGACCATCGCCGCTCCAACCGCTGCCGGATATCGGTCATCGGCGTGATGGAACCAGCCGTTGCCTTGCCCCAGCAACGAGACGTACCGCGCGCCGCCGAGGTGGAGGTTCCTGGCCTCCCCTGCCGGGACCCGGCCGCGGGGCAGACGGTCGGCCAATGGCGCGCCGGCTGAGGCGAGCGCTCCGCTGATAGCCCGATCCAGCTCATCGTCCGAGGCCAGAAGCCGCACGCCGACAATCGACGAGCCCGTCGGTCCGGCGCCGATATTGGCGCCGAGGTGGACCCAGGCGTGCGCCACCTTGACGAGCTCCGCCTCGGCATGAAGAAACGCCTCGAGCCCGAGGTGGCCTAGCTCGTGACCGCTCGAGGCCAGACAGAGCACGCGGCGGGCAGGTCTGGCGTTGGCAACGGCGCGCAGCGTCTCGAGCCAACATGCGATGCCGCCCCCACGTTCCGAAGCGCAGTACCACCAGCCGCTGCGGGGCGTGATGACGACGACGGGCGCCCGTGCCGGATCGCGACCGGGCACGTCGGCCACGACGTTGGCAGCGTTGGTCGAGGCGCGCGTGGACTCGCACACGACTCGAACGGGCTCACCCGACGATTGCGCCTGGGCGAGCAGTTCCTGGGCGGGCGCGGCCGCCACTTGCAGCACGGGGCATCCATACGGATCGGCAAAGTGTCGCGCGTTGGACGGCACCAGGCCTGGGACGCCAGCGGCAGTCACGACGACGATCGCTCGCGCCTGGCCCTTTCGGCGGACGTCGGCGAGAAACTCGCCCTCGGTCGAGATCGAGGCGGCGTCGGCGATCGCGACGTGGATACCGGAGGGACCGATGGGCGCCGCGACCCCGGCAGCCGCGGTGGAACCGGCATCGAAGAACGGGAGACCCTCGATGCGGCGGCCGCCGATCTCGACGAACGCCTCGCGTACGTCCAGCCGGTCCAGGGGGAACGTCTCGAGCCGCGCCCGCGCGCCGGCACGGCTCGCCTGCTCGCGCAGCCACTCACCAGAGAGGCGGTCGACGTCGGTCCCGGTCCGGTGCGCTCCCTGGGCGTCATAGGCCTGGAGCACTCCGTCAACGCGGGCCTCGACATCGTCCGCAAAGCCGGTGCTGGCGCTCGTAGATGCTGGCTCCAACGCGAGTCGCGCCAGCTCGTGCGGCAATCTGGACCAATCCGCCGCAAGCCCGAGGGCGCCAGCGCTGGTCGCGTAGACGAGGTGTCGGCGAGTCATCCCACGCGCCATGGTCGCGCTCAACCTCTCAGAGCCTGAACAGCCTCGTGATCTTGACGACAACGCTCCGGTTCAGGATCGATGGCGGAAAGCCGATGTCGTTGGTGTCGCGCCCGTCACTGTAGACGATGAACAGCTCGCTGCTGGGCAAGTACTCCCACCGGAAGCGGACGTTCGACGTGATGGTCTTCACCGATGACTGGTACTGAATCAGCGCGCCCACGAACATCCGAGGCGTCATGGTGTAGACGATGCGGCTGCCGATCAGGTTCGTGTCGGCATCGCCGTGTGGCGTCTCCACGTGGTTGAACGAGAGGGTCGGCTCGACCGACAGCTGCGACGAGACCTCGACGCGGCCCTGCCACGACGCCTCGACGAGCGTCCCGTCGTAGAACCCACCCGTCGTGAAGCTGATGAACCCTGCCACCTTGCGCGCGGCCGACAGCTGCATGCGCGCGCTCACCTGATCGAACGTGTAGTCGCCGGGCGGGAGCGTGAGGCCCGGCGTGACCTCGAACGGCGCGCTCAGGCGCTCGAAGGCACTGGTGTACTCGAGGTTCACCTGGTCACTCGTGGTGAACTCGGTGCGGAACGTGGCCTGCGCCTCTCGGGACTGCAGACGCCCGCCGGTGTCGTCGTAGTAGTCCAGGCTGGCCTCGTAGAACAGCTTGCGGACGCCTGGCAAGTTAGCCGGCCGAGGGCTGTATCGGGCCTGACCAAACGACCGGCGGAACGCCGTGCGCCTGAGCAAGCCCACTTCCGGATTGAAGTCGTCGCCGACGAACAGGTGCTCCACCTGCAATCCGGTGCGGTCGGCATTCCAGTTGAACGCCCCTCGGTAACTCGTATCCGGGCCGGTTCGACCGGGCGTCTCGGTCGCGGCCCAGTAGCCGGTCATCGAGAGGTCCGTCAGGAAATTGAACGTGGCGTCCGCCCCGTAGGCGTAGTTTTCCGAGACGCCACTAGTGGTGCCAGGAGCGCGGCGCGTGGCGATGACCCCGACCCGGCTTCGCTTCAGTACATCGCGGTTGATGCGGAGCACCGAGAAATCGGTGACCACGGCCTGAGCGATCGGGGCGTCCTCGGTCCGCATCTGGAGCGCGCCGACCTGGAAGCCGCCGCCGCGGCCCAGGAGCCGCGCGCCACCCAGAATCGGCACGGCCAGGCCGTTGCTCAACCCAATCTGGCGGCTGTAGAACACTAGCGGCGCCGGGTTGGTATTCCCACCACCAC
>DATLLC010000122.1:0-6568 GCA_035538015.1 Vicinamibacterales bacterium | reverse complement strand
CGGGGAGACACGCCCAGGGCAACCAGCGGGACGAGGCTCGGACGCCCCACATCGGAGGGATGACGCGAGGCGCGGCCGAGTCGCACGATGTAGTCGCGAATCTTGTCGTCGACGGCCACCGAATAACGGATCAGGTCGCGGATACGGCCGACGTCGCCAGGCGCCAGCCGTGTGCTGGGCCGTGCCCGCTCCACGCCCTGGCGCAGCATGTTCACTTCGTCGGCGTGCCCGGGGTAGCCGACACGAAGCAGCATGCTGAAGCGGTCCAGCTGCGCTTCGGGCAGTGGATACACCCCTTCCTGTTCCACCGGGTTCTGTGTGGCCAGCACCCAGAAGGGATCGGGTAGCGGATAGGACGTGTCGGCGATGGTGACCTGCCGCTCCTGCATGGCCTCGAGCAGCGCGCTCTGCGTCTTGGGCGTGGCCCGGTTGATCTCGTCCGCGAGCAGGATGTTGGTGAAGACCGGTCCCTTTTCGGTGCGGAAATGACTGGTCTCGGCGTCGTAGATGCGCGTGCCGATGATGTCGGCGGGGAGCAGGTCGGGCGTGAGCTGGATGCGGTGGAACTCGGCCGAGATTGCGCGGGAGATGGTCGTGGCCGTGAGGGTCTTGGCGACCCCCGGTACGCCCTCGAGCAGCACGTGCCCGCAGCCGACTCCATCGCCGGCGGAGGACGTGAACGGGATCGCCGAAAAGAGGGCTGTCACGAGCCGCCGGATCAAGTACGGCTGGCCGACGACGACGGCCGCGATGTCGGCCTCGAGCCGGGCGACACGAGCCCGAGCCTCGGTGGGGGTGAACGTCGAAGGATCGGCCGAGGTGGTCATAGCGTGACGAGCAGCGCGCACGCGGCGACGACGGCCACGCCCAGGGCATAGGGATGCAGATCCCGATAGTCAGTCTGCGAGATCCAGCCGAGCTGACGCCGTTCCCGCGACGCGAGATCGCGCATGGCGTCGAGCAGCTCGTGACCGCTCTGCGATCGATAGTAGCGTCCGCCCCCGGCGGCCGCGACGCTCCTCAGCGTGTTCTCGTTGAACTGGACCTTCAAGGTCCAGCCCGCCTCGCCGATGCCATCATCGGCGGGCACCGGCACGTCGATCGGGCGCGAACCCCCAACGCCGATGCTGTAGATGCTGGCGCCCTTGTTGCGGAGCTCGAGCACCGCTGCGTCCAGGACGTCGCCCTCGTCTTCTCCATCCGAGATGACGAGAACGACCTTGTCTCCGGGCTGCTTGTCCCGGTCGATGATCTCGCTGGCAGTGAGTAGCGCCGAGCCGATGTCGGTGCCGAAGTTGGGCCGCGTATCCTCGGCCATCCAGTCGAGATAGAAGAACAGGCTGTCGACGTTGCGCGTGAAGTGCGAAACCGCAATCGCCGCATTCGAGAAACCGACGAGCGCCACGCGGTCGATCTCGGCCGGCTTCTCCTCGAGAAACAGCTTGACTTCGGCCACGGCGCGCGCGAACCGGGTGGGCTCCACGTCGGTGGCGCGCATCGAGACCGAGCGGTCGAGCACGAGGATCAGGTCCCGGCGTTCGAACTCCGGCAGGCGCCATTGGACCAGCAGCTGCGGGCGCATGGCGGCACCGACCAGGGCGGCGAAGGTGAGGAGCGCCAGGACCAGCGCCACCAGGTCGCCGCGGGTCGTCGAGACACGCGACGCGGCACGCGCCCGGTCACCGAGCGCGGCATTTCGCAGGAACGCGGTCCGTGCGTAGCGACGGAACGTCCACCACGCCACCGCGAGTGGCAAGGCCAGCAGCCACGTGGCCAGCTCCGGGCGCAGGAACCTCATGTCAGCCGGTCCGACGCGGCGGCGCCGTGCCCCCCGAGCGGGGCGATTGCGGTCGGATCAGCTCGAAGAGCAGTCGCCGCGGAGTCTCGGGCTCCTCGCGCAGCCGATTGAGGAGCGTTCGCGTCAACTCGTAATTGAACTTGGTATCCCAGTCCGCGGGACGGGCGGCCAGGGCGGTGCGGAACTCGGTTTCGGCGCGCTCGAACCAGTCGAGCCTGTTCTGCGCGCGTTCCTCCGCGCTGGCGCGCGCGAACATCGCGCAGCCCGACCAGAAGTGGGTGCCGTGCACGCTCGTGGAGTCCCCGGCTTTCTCGATCGCTTCGTCGTAGCGCTGCATCTGATAGAGCAGCCGGACCTGGTTGGCCTGAACGGAGCCGAGCACTCCCGGCGCGAGCTGCTGGAGCGCGGGTATCTTCGCGAGTCGCGATTCCGCGGTTCGGAACGCGTTCAGCCCGTCGGTCAAATGGCCGGCCTGAACGGCCCGATCGGCCTCGGCGAGCGGCGCCAGCCACATGGAGAGCCAGATCAGGGCTCCGCCGAGCAGCACCGCCAGGAGCGCCGCCGCAAAGGTTCCTCCGGACACGCCGCGTGACATGGCTGAGGATCGTCCGTGCAAACCGCGTCCGCGTCAAGGGGCGGCGGAGAGACCGAGCACGCGCGTTCAGCTGGATGGAACGCAGCGCAAGCGTGGATGCAGCGATAATGATCGCAGAGGAGAGCCGCCCGTGAAGAGCCCGTTACCGACGTCCACATTCATGGCGATGACCATCGCTGGCGCGAGCGCGCTCGTCGTGGCCCAGCAGGCCGGTGTGGACCCACGTCCCCCGAATGCTCCGAACCAATCGCCCGCCTTCCAGGGACAGACCCGCGCGCCGGAGAAGCGGCTGGACGTCGCCGTCGACCTCGTTACTGTCGTCGAGGGGCTGCAGAATCCGTGGAGCGTGGCGTTTCTGCCGGGCGGCAAGACGCTGGTGACCGAGCGGCCGGGCCGGCTGCGTGTCCTGGGAACGGACGGCAAGCTGTCCGAGCCGGTGGCCGGCCTGCCGGCGGTAGACCCACGCGGCCAGGGCGGGCTGCTCGACGTGGCCCTCGACCCGGCGTTCGCGAAGAACCAGACCATCTACTGGAGCTACGCCGAGCCGCGTGAGGGCGGCGTGAACAACACGGCTGTCGCCAAGGGGACATTCGTCGATGGCGCTCTGCCGCGGGTGGACGATGTGAAAGTGATCTATCACCAGGCGCCGTCGTTGAACTCGCCGCTGCACTTCGGCAGCCGGCTCGTATTCGGCCGGGATGGCACCCTCTTTGTGACCCAGGGCGAGCGCTCGATCACCGAGGGACGCATGCAGGCCCAGCGGATGGATGGCCTGCTCGGCAAGATCGTGCGGCTCAACCCGGACGGATCGATCCCCAAGGACAACCCCTTCGTGGGCAAGGAGGGCGTCCGACCCGAGATGTGGTCGCTTGGACACCGCAACGTCCAGGCCGCCGCCTTGCACCCGACAACGGGCGAGCTGTGGGAGGTCGAGCACGGGACGCGCGGCGGCGATGAGATCAATGTCGCACGCAAGGGAAAGGACTACGGCTGGCCGACGATCGCGTATGGCATCGAGTATCGCGGCGGCCCCATCACCGGAGACATCACCGCCAAGAACGGAATGGAGCAGCCGCTCTACTACTGGGACCCCGTGATTGGGCCGAGCGGCATGGTCTTCTACACGGCAGACCTGTTCCCGGCCTGGAAGGGCAGCCTCTTCATTGGCGGCCATGCCACCAACGATCTGGTGCGGCTGTCGCTCGACGGCGAGAAGGTGATCGGCGAGGAGCGCCTGCTGAAGGACCTCAAGGCGCGCATCCGCGACGTTCGCCAGGGGCCCGACGGAGCGCTGTACCTGCTGACCGACAGCGCGAACGCCCAGCTGCTGAAGCTCGTGCCGAAGAAGTGACGTTCTGACCAGCCCCGTGCGCGCGTCGCGTTTCGCGCTGCTCGTCGCCGGGCTCACCGCGGCCCTCCCTGCGTTCCTGCTGTCGGACCCGGCGTTCGTGCCCATCGCCGAAAGGTTCGATGGACAGGGCGCGGAGGTCCGCCATGCGTTCGTGTTGAAGCGGCTCGAGTCGCTGTATCTCGATTACGAACTGGTCCTCGAATCCGCGGGCGACATCCGTCCTGCCGTTCACGTCCGACTCAACGGGCAGTTGGTCGCTACGCTGCCGGTCGAGGCGCTGTCCAGGCAACAGTTCGGGCGGACGATGCTGCCGGCGGGCGCCGCGCGCGCGGGCCCGAACGAGGTGGTAGTGAATACCGACGGCGGCACCCAGGCCAGCCTCGGACTTCGCGCGCGGGTCCACAACTACTACGGTGTCGCCCCCGACGTGCCCCGCGCTGCCATCGTTGCCGATGATGCGTTAGGTGTGCGGTGGAGCCAGGTCAGTCTTCTGAGTGAAACGACTCGATTCCTGGGCCTCTTCGCGGCGGCGGTGGTGGTGGTCTGGCTCTTCCAACGGGCCCTTCCGGCTGGGGCGAGTCCCTGGCTGCTGGGCGCTCCCTCGGCGCTCCTCCTCCCGTTACTGCTGTGGGCGCTGGCGACGCCGCTGCACGTCTGGCTGTTCCCCGAGACGCTGGTCCTGTTGAGCCTGACACCGTGCGGGATCGCCATGGCCGGCGGTTTCGTTCGCCGACGGCGGACGGCCGTGCTGGAAATCGCCGGCGTGACGCTGGTCACATTGCTGGTGCTCGAAGTGGCGCTGCGCGCCACGAACGCGATCAGCCCGAGCTTCATCTTCTACGCCGACTCGTATGGCCGCTACCGGGGCCGGCCGGGGGCCCCCCACCATGGGTCGACGCTGAACAGCCGCGGCTTCAACGATCGGGATCATTCCCTGGAGCGCCCCGCGGGCGTGGCGACGCGAGTGGTTGCCCTCGGGGATTCCTTTGCGTTCGGCGTCGTGCCGCGGTCCGCCAATTACCTGACGATCGTCGAGCAGGCGCTGTCAAGTGACGACGGCGTTGAGATGATCAACCTGGGAGTCTCGGGCACAGAGCCTCGCGACTACCGTGCGATCCTGGTGGACGAGGGCCTCGCATTTCGGCCCGACCTCGTGCTGGTCTCCGTCTATCTCGGCAACGACCTCGAGGTACGGCAGCCGCGCTGGTACGAGCGGTCGTACGTCACGACGCTGGTCAACTTCCTGTGGCACCTGAATCGGGCGCGGCAGACGGTGATCGTCGCCGAAGGCGCGATTGCGCCCTACGACGACCAGGAGCCGAGCATGGACGAGCAATCGTTCTTGCGCATCCAGATGGAACGCGCGTGGCTCTATACCAGCCCGGACGCGACGCTGAGCGCAGCCGTCGAGAGAACGGTAGCGGATCTCAGCGACATCCGGGACCTCGCGCGAGGTAAGGGCGCGGACTGCCTGGTCGTGCTCATTCCAGACGAGACGCAGGTGGACGCGACACTGCAGGACGAAGTGGCGCGCGCCTGGGGGCGCGCGCGCGTCTCTCTTGATTTCGCCCGGCCGACGCGCGTCGTCGCAGCCGCGCTCGCACGCGCTGGCCTGCCGACAGTGGATCTCCTGCCGGCCTTTCAGCAGGTCGGCGTGAACCTGCGGCTCTACAAGCCCCGCGACACGCATTGGAACCTGGCCGGGAACCGCCTGGCCGCCGAGGCCATCCTGCCTGCGTTGCGCGAGTGGCGGGATCGGCGGACCGAGAAGAACGCGCGCTGAGATGGCGTCGCGAGGTTACGCGAATGGCCGGTCGATGGCGGGGCTGGGCTCGGTGAACCACTTCGGCCCCTCGGCGGTCATGTAGAGGCAGTCTTCCAAACGGATCCCGAACTCACCGTAGATCGCAATCATCGGCTCGTCGCTGAAGCACATGCCAGGCGCGAGCGGCGTCTTGTTGCCGCGGACGAAGTTCGTCCACTCGTGGCCGTCGAGGCCGATGCCGTGGCCGGTGCGATGGGGCAGGCCCGGCACCTTGTAGTTGGGGCCGAACCCGGCATCGGTGATCACTTTGCGTGCGGCGGCGTCTACCGCCTCACAGGGTGCGCCGATTCTGGCCGCCGCGAAGCCTGCGGCCTGAGCCTGCTTCTCCAGGTCCCAGACGTCCATCTGCCGCTGCGACGGCTTGCCGAAGACCACCGTGCGCGTGATGTCGGACTGATAACCGTCGATCGCGCAGCCCCCATCCACCTGGATGACGTCGCCTTCCTTCAAGCGCTGCGGCTCGATGCTCCCGTGCGGGAACGCGGTGAAGGCGCCGAAGCTGACGGAGGCGCCTCCGCCAGGGGCGCCGAGGGCGCGATGGGCGGCGGCGATGTGGCCGCGCAACTCGTCCTGGGTCATGCCTTCACGGAACGTCTCGAACGCGGCCTTGTAGGCGGCAATGGTGATGTCCATCGCGCGCTGCATGAGGGCGATCTCGGCGGGTGACTTGTACATGCGGCAGCCGGCTGTCACGACCTCGGCATCGGCGAAATCCATGCCCGGCGCCTCCTTCTTCACGCCGCTGTAGATGAAGAAGCGCAGTCGCTCTTCGACGCCGACGCGCCCGGTGCCGGCGCCGCGATCCTTGAGGATGCCGGCAATCTGCCGGTACGGGCTCTCGTCCTCTTCCCACACGCGGACCTCGGCCTCGCCCTGCACGAGCTCGCGGGCCCGCGCCTCCTCGAAGCCCGGGCACACCCAGCCGAGCTCCCCTCTGGCGGGAATTACGCAGACGAACGGCCGCTCGCTGAGGCCCCAGCGGACGCCGGTGAAGTAGAA
>DATLLC010000121.1:0-5948 GCA_035538015.1 Vicinamibacterales bacterium | reverse complement strand
CAGCTCATCGCCGCCGCGCGGGGCGAGGTGCCGGTCGACGTGAAGCAGCGCTCGCTGAACGGATTCGATCAGCCCAGTGACAAGGGCGGTGTGATACCGGCGAACGCCCGCCCCACCGCCGCGCACTTCAAGTACGCGACCGACGCCGCACGGTTCGTCCTGGATCCGGACGTTCCCTTCGGCCTGCCATTCCGGCCGACGCCGTTCACCGCGACGTTCACCCTTGGCGTGAGCGGGGTGGAGTTCACGGTTACCGTGCCGGTGCAGGCTCGGTCCGAAGGCGATCTGTTCAGCGGCGAGAAGCGAGCCGAGCTGCACGTCGTGCCCGCGTTTGCGGTGACTGCATCGCCCGAGACCCTGATTGTGCCGACTCGGACGACGCCGGCGACGGCGCGCGGCTCGCGGAAGGAGGTCCGCGTCACGGTCCTCAATCACGCGAAGGGCGCGGCCAGGGGCGATGTCGCGCTGGACCTGCCGCAGGGCTGGAAGGCGACGCCGGCCAACCAACCCGTCTCGTTTACGCGCGAAGACGAGGCCATCACGGTGCGGTTCCTGATTGATGTGCCGCCCTCACCGATGCTGATGTCGGCGGCGGCGAAACCGGGCGGCAGCGTATTCCCCATCAGGGCCATGGTCAAGGAGGGCACCACGACCTACGCCCTGGGCTACCAGCTCGTCGAGTACCCCCACACCACCCGGCGCCACGTGCTGCAGGCGCCTCAGGTGACCGCCAAGGCGGTGGACGTCGCCGTGAAGCCGAACCTCAAGGTCGGGTACGTCATGGGCGTCGGCGATGAGATCCCGGCCGCCCTCGAGCAATTGGGCGTCGCCGTGACCCTGATCGGGCCCGACGAGCTAGGCTGGGGCGACCTGTCCAAGTACGACGTCGTGATGACCGGCGTGCGCGCCTACGAGCGACGGCTCGACCTGCGTGCCTACAACCAGCGGCTGCTCGACTACGCCGCCGCCGGCGGCACGGTCATCGTCAACTACAACAAGTTCGAGTTCAACGACGCCCAGTACGCGCCCTATCCCGGCAAGGTCGGCCGCGAGCGTGCCACCGACGAGAACGCCGAAGTGCGGCTGCTGCAGCCGAAGCACCCGGTGTTCAACGCGCCCAACGCAATCGGCCGGGCCGACTGGACCGGGTGGGTGCAGGAGCGCGGCCTGTACTTCTTCGACACCGACAATCGCGATCCGAAGATCCAGGATCTGATCGAGTTCGAGGAACCGTTCCCCTACAACCAGGGCGTCAAGCGCGGGGCTCTCGTCGAGGCCCAGGTCGGGAAGGGGCGCTGGATCTACATCGGGCTCGGTCTGTGGCGCCAACTGCCTGCGGGCACCGACGGCGCGTTCCGCTTGATGGCCAACCTGCTCAGTCTCGGGCAGGCGCCCGGCACCACCACGTCGGAGCCGAAATAGCACCATCCTGCACGCGCGTGTAACCTTCCCGCCGACGATCGGTCTAAGCCGGATGTAGCGACTGTCCCGTTACAATTGGCCCGGCCCACGCAATGCTCGAGCATGTCCTGCGCCGCATGGGGTTTGGCGCCAGCCCAGAGGACCTGGCGCACTACCGCGATCTGTCGCCCCTGGCGCTCGTCCAGACGCTGCTCAACTTCGGGTCGGTGGCCGACGATGTGGATGCCAACATCGGGAGGCCGGAGTTCGCCGGCATCACGACGCGCGGCCAGTTCTCGCCCGATACGATCATCAACGACGCGCGGCAGCGCTGGCTGTTCCGGATGGTGCATTCGCGGCGTCCGCTGCAGGAGAAGTTGGCGCTTTTCTGGCACAACCACTTCGCCACTGCCTACAGCAAGATCAACGGCACGTTCGGCCCGGTGCACGCCACGAAGATGATGGACGGCAAGCCGCAGAACGTGGGCGGCGTCCGCGGCCAGATCCAGCTGTTCCGCGACATGGCAACCGCCAACTTCCGCGACCTGCTCATCGAGGTGGCCAGGGATCCGGCGATGCTCGTATGGCTCGACGGGCGCACCAACGTCCGCACCCGCCCTCAGGAGAACTTCGGCCGCGAGCTGATGGAGCTCTTCACGACTGGCATCGGCCACTACACCGAGGCCGACGTCTATGCCGCCGCGCGTGTGTTCACGGGGTGGAACCTGGAACTGGTGGGCGACCGGAGCGACCCGATCAACGGCTACTACCGCTTCATCTACAACGCCGGCCAGCACGATACCAACGCGAAGGAGTTCACCTTCGACATCTACCCGGGCAGCCGTACGATCCCGGCGAGGCCGGCGGGCCAGGGCATGCAGGACGGGATCGATCTGATCGACGCCCTGGCGCGCCATCCCGCTACGGCCACGCGCCTGGCGACGCGTTTCTACCAGTTCTTCGTCAACGACGTGGACGCGCCGGACCAGGGGCTGATTCGTGAGCTGGCCGACACCTATCGGGGGACCAACGGCAGCATCAGGTCGATGCTCCAGCGGCTGTTCATCTCCGAGGCGTTCCTGTCCGGGTTCACTGCGTTCCGGCGCTACGCCTGGCCGGTCGAGTTCGCCGTGCGATCGATCAAGGAAGTCGGGTGGCGCGGGCTGTCCGTGGACTCGGCCATCAATCCGCTCACGAACATGGGGCAGCAACTCTACGAGCCGCCGGACGTGAATGGCTGGGCCCTCGGTGCCGAGTGGTTCTCGACGGCGTCCATGCTGGCGCGCATGAACTACGCCGCGACGCTCGCCGGCAACCAGAAGTTCAACCTCGCGCGAGATGCGCAGCCCTACCGGCAGTCCCCCGAACGGGTGCTGGAGTTACTGGTCGCACGGTTTCCCACGGCTGGCTTCGCCGGCGATGGCTACCCGGCGCTGCTGGAGTACCTGAGGGCCGGCATCACCTGGAACGGCAGCGACGCGCAGCTGAACACGAAAGTTGCCGGCGCTGTGCGCCTCATCGTTGGAGCGGGGGAGTATCAGTTCAATTAGGGATGATGGATCAGGGGTCAGGGGTCAGGGGTCAGGGATCAGGGATCAGGGATCAGAGATCAGGGATCAGGGATCAGGGATCAGGGATCAGGGATCAGGAGGTAGGAGGCAGGAGGTAGGAGACGAGAACCTCAGAACCCAGAACTTATGAAGCTTTCACGACGGACCTTCGTTCGGGGCGGTGTGACCGCCTTCACCTTCGGCTTCGCGGCGCCGCGGGTGTTGTGCGACATTGCGTTCGCGCAGGGTGTGCCGTCGCGGAACCTCGTCGTCGTGTACTTGGGCGGCGGCAACGACGCGCTCAGTACCCTCGTCCCGTACCGGGATCAGAACTACTACTCGCGACGCCCGACTATTGCAGTGCCCGCGGGAACGGTGTTGCAGATCGGACGGGATCGGGGGGGTGCCGAGCTGGGCCTTCACCCCCGCCTCACCGGGCTTAAGAACGTCTTCGACGCCGGTCGCCTGGCGATCGTGCAGCGGACCGGCTACGAGAACTCGAGCCGATCCCACTTCACCGGCTTCGACATCTGGGGCACTGCCAATCCCGGCAACTCGCAGGGTACTGGCTGGCTTGGCCGCTACCTCGATTCGTTGCCTCAGCCTGTGGATCCGCTGGTCGCCTGGAACACGCAGCGCGAGACGCCGCGACCGTTGATGGGCCGCCTGGTCGGCGTGCCGGCCATCACGAGCCCGGCAGCCTCCAGCTTCGCGACCCCCAACACGCCGGCCGAAGCGGTGTTCGAGCGTGCGGCTCAGACGCGCATCTCGTCGCACCTGCCGGTGGATCGCCCGCATCTGGCCTTCGTCAATTCGACGACACAGGCGGCCCTGGGAACGCTGGATCGCGTCGCGACGGTCGCCGCATACCAGCCGGCGGTGACGTATCCCAACAACGGGTTCGGACAGGCGCTACAGGCCGTGGCGGGCGCGATGAACAAGGGGATCGGCACCAAGGTGTTCTGGGTCCAGACCGGGGGATACGACACCCACGCGGGCCAGGGTGTCAACCAGGGCGCGTACTTCAATCTGATGGCCACACTCAACGACGGCCTGAAGACGTTCTACGACGACCTGAGCGCGCAGAGCCTGCTCGGCTCCACGCTCGTCATGGTCTACACCGAGTTCGGTCGTCGCATCACCGAGAACGGCAGCCAGGGCACGGATCACGGCGCCGGTGGGGTGATGATGCTGTTGGGCGGGCAGGTGCGGGGCGGCCTCTATGGCACGGCACCAAACCTTGTGCTGGATCCACAGAACCCGACGCTCGAGAACAACGGCAGCGACGTGAAGTTCGAGACCGACTTCCGCTCGGTCTATGCCACGGTCATCGACAATTGGCTGGGCGCCCGCTCGGTGGACATCCTCGGCGGCGACTATCGCGCCGGCGCGCCGGCGGTCCTGTAAAGGCCGAACGCAACAGGGCACAAGGTCGAAGGATGTGCGACCGACTCTGCTAACGTAGCTGGATGCGGCGTGTTGCGGCCCTGCTTGTCGTGTCTCTCGTCGGCACGATCTCACCCACGGCACAAAGCGACGAAGCCCAGCGGATCTCGGAGGCGATCACGGTGCTCAGCGAGATCATGCGCGCCGACGATCAGTCGGTGCCGCGCGGCATCATGCAGAAGGCGGAAGGGATCGCCATATTCCCGTCGCTGTTCAAGGGCGGCTTCATCGTCGGCGGCCAGCGCGGGCGCGGCATCCTCAGCGCGCGCGATCCCAAGACGGGCGCCTGGTCGTCGCCGGCCTTTCTCACGATCACGGGCGGCAGCTTCGGCGCGCAAATCGGCGCGCAGGCCGTCGATCTGATCCTCGTCATCCAGAACCGCCGCGGGCTCGAGCAGCTGGTCGGCAACCAGTTCAAGATTGGCGCCGACGCGTCGGTGGCGGCTGGTCCGGTCGGCCGGGACGCGAGCGCCTCCACCGACATCCAGATGCGCGCCCAGATCCTGAGCTACTCTCGGACGCGAGGGTTGTTTGCCGGCGTCACGCTCAACGGATCCACGATCCGGCAGGATCGCGATGCCAACGATCGCCTGTACGGGATGGGGTACCGAACCGGGCAGGTCGTGTTCGATGGTCTTGGCGGCATGCCCGCGCCGGTGCCGGAGTGGAAGGCGCTGCTCGAGCGATACAGCAAGTAGGCCTCAGACAGAGCCGAGAACTGGACCGCAGACACAGAGGAGCCGCGGATCGGCCAGAGTGGGTCGCAGATGCCGAAGACGGCGGGAGCACGCCGTCCCCGCAAAGGCTAGAGCAGGTCGCGCAGTGCGGCTTCGAGTGCGGGGAATCGGAACCGGAAGCCCTCACGTTCGGCGTGCTCCGGGAGTACGCGCGCACCGGTGGTGAGGAACATGGCAAACTCGCCGAGGGCGAGGCGCAGGGCGAAGGCAGGCGCCGGCAGCACCGCGGGGCGGCGGAGCACTCGACCGAGCACTCTAGAGAACTCGGCGTTGGTGACGGGCGTGGGAGCCGTCGCATTCCAGACCGTGACCGGCTCACGCTCCGGTCCTGGGCTGACCGGCGCCACGGGGCCTGTCAGCCTCGATGCGATCCAGCTGACCAGCGCCATCCAGTCGTGCACGTGAATCCAGGACCAGTACTGCCGACCGCTGCCAAGCCGTCCGCCGACGCCCATTCGGAAGGGCAGCAGCATCGGCTTCAGAGCGCCGCCCTCGGGATGAAGGACGATTCCGCTCCGCACGATGGCGACGTCAGTGGTGTCCGAGGCGGCGGTTGCGGCCTCGTGCTCCCAATCGACGCACAGGCGTGAAAGGAAGTCGTCGCCCGGCCCGTCTTCCTCGGTCACCGGCTCTTCGTCGCGTGCGCCGTAGTAGCCGACGGCGGAACAGGCGATCACGAGTCGCGCGCGAGCGGGCTGTTCCGCCAGAGCGGCGGCCAGGCTTCGTGGGGGGAGGATGCGGCTGCTTCGTAAGGCCGCCTTGCGGTCGGCGGTCCATCGCCGGTCGGCGAGACCTTCGCCGGCCAGGTTGACAA